>CAYPEH010000041.1:15275-19742 GCA_964409585.1 uncultured Chromatiales bacterium
ACCGTGTTCGAATACATGCGTGATGCCACCTTCGCGACCTTCTATTCCTTCACCAATATGACCACCGAGTATCGGCGCGATTATCCGGAGGAATGGGAGTCGGCCAATCTCGGCTTCCGTTTCAAGGACACGACCGACGGCGGCACCAACTGGTCGGTGAACTACCTCTATGCCTACGACCCGAATCCCTATATCGAGCTTTCCTGGGAAGACCAGAACGGCAACAAGCTGGAGACGGGGTATGTGACGGGTAACACTGTTGGTTTTTTTGGTGTCGCGACGGGCGCCACTCCCACGACGGTGTTCCTTGCCACCTCGGCGGCCAATGCCGCGGCGGGTACCCCGATCGATGTGGCTACGACCACCGCCAATCTGGTGTTCACTGAAAAGCTGAACCGCATCCACAACCTGGGTGCCTCATTCGATACGACCATCGAGACCGGGGGAGCTCCCATCGTGTTACGCGGCGAGTTCCTGTATCAGAAAGATGTGATGCAGCCGGTGGTGGATATGGCGAAGCTGCGCCTTGGTGATCTGGTCGGTGCACTGAAGAACGAAAAACATGATTTCTTCAAATACGTGATTGGCGCTGATTTTTCCATTGGCACCAACCTGCTGTTCAGCACCCAGTTCATTCAGTTCATCAATCTGGATTATGTGGATGTGACCAGCTCGGTCGGACATGTTACGGACAAGCGCTACACCGCCGATCCTGCCGTGATGCATCTGAGCAATGGCTTCAAAAAGGCCCAGGAATACAAGGAATTCGTCTCCCTGTTCTTCTCCAAGCCCTTTGGCGAGGCCCAGCGGGGCCGCTGGAACAACATCACCATCGTCGAGGACGAGGGTGGTTACTGGAACCGCTTCGATATGGAGTATTCCTTCAGTGATGAACTGGTCGGAACTGCGGAATGGAACCAGTACTGGGGCGACAGTGATTCCCAGTTTGGCCAGATGAAGGAGTCTTCCAGCATCCAGATGGGCGTGAAGTACATCTTCTAAGCTGGGATGCGAAGGCCGATACAAAGGCCGGCCCGTGTTGCACGGTCCGGCCTTTGTTTTCCTGGCCCATGTTGATCGGCGTACTCCGGAACACCGGGAGCAGCCGCCATTCATTCTTTTCGGTATGCGCCGCGCTGAAAGTTGAACCGGCCATACAGGGTTGTGAGGTATTTGCCTGTGACCGAGAACAACGGATACCTGGAACAGGAAGAAAAGTGGGCGAGCAAGTATGCCCGCTTCGTCATGCGCCATCGTTGGGCGGTGCTGTTTGCGGTTCTGGTGGTCACCGTTCTGGGTGCGTTACAGATCCCCAAGCTCGATATCCGTAACGACCCCGATACGCTGCTTCCTCCCACCAATCGTTATGTCGCCACCAATCTGTATGGCGAACAGAAGTTTGGCATGGGCAACCTGATGGTGATGGGCTTTGTCATCAAGGGTGATGGGGACATCTACCAGCCCTGGTTCATCAATATGGTGCAGGAAGTCCATCGCAAGATGGTCGAACTGCCCAATGCGCGGGAGAACAACTTCCTCGATATCGCCGCACAGAAGGTCAAATTCATGGGTGCGGATGAGGAGGGACTGAAATTCAAGCGTCTCATTCCGGTCGAGGGAATTTCCGACGATCCGGAAGTGGCCAAAGAGCAGTTGGCTTTTCTCAAACTGGGCCTGGAAGACAATCCCGTGCTGGCCCCCATGCTGGTATACAAGGAGGATGCCCAGGGTAACCGGTGCGAATTCGGTCAGGAAGGATGTACTGCCAAGGCGACCTTCATCATCGGGGACTACGATGATGGCGTGAAGTCCATCTACCTGCCCTGGGTGCGCAGTGTGCTGGATATCGTGGCCGAGGTGGAGGACAAGTACGGCGACAAGGTTGAGGTGCTGGTGGCCGGCGAGCCCTATTTCCTCGCCTACATGCTGTATGACCTGGTACGCAAATGGTGGCTGTTCGCCATTTCGCTGTTGATCGTGGTGGTCATCCTCTGGCGCCAGAACAAGGGATGGCGGGGTGCTGCCTTCCCACTGTTGGGTGTGGGCTCCACCATCATACTCACTCTCGGCGCCATGGGCTTCAGTGAGTTCAAGCTGACCACCATGATGGTGCTGACGCCGATGCTGTTGCTGGCGATTGGTACGGGGCATGCGGTGCAGGTCACACGGCGTTTCCTCACCGAGATGCTCAATACCAACTGTGACGCGAACAAGGCGGCCGAAACCGCCATCGCCCACACCATCATTCCCGCTACCCTGGCCATCATTACCGACATGGTTGGTTTTGCCACCTTGTCCACAGTCGATATCTCGTTCTACAAGGCCTATGCGTGGTTTGGCATGTTCGGCATGGCGACGCTGATCATCACCACGACCACCCTGATTCCCATCCTGATGTCGCTGAATCCACCTCCACTGGATATCGAAAGGGATCGCGGTATCTGCGAGCCCACCAGGCTGGAGAAGGCAGGTGCACGGATGATCAACAATATGGTGACCGGGCCCATGAAGTGGGTGCCGGTGCTCATTGTACTGGTCATCATCGCTTGGTCGGCGAAGGAGACGGATATCGTCAACGGCACTTGGGAAGACCCCATGCCAGGTGTCGAGAAGGGCATCAATTATTCACGGGCGGCCTTCAAGGAATCCTCCGTCACCATCCAGCACATTACGCGCTTGGGTGAAATCATGCCTGGCGTGATCTCGGTGAACATCCCGCTGCGCGCCAAGGAACCACTGAAGCCCGTGTGTGAGGATGAGGATGAGCAAGGCAATCTGCTGCCGCCGGGATGCCACGACGAAGAGGAATTGGGGGCGCAGGGCATCATGAACGATGCGGAAGTGGTGGCCGCCATCGAGAAGATGGAAGATTGGATGCGCGCCCATCCGTATATCGGTTTTACCGGTTCCTATGTCCAGTATCTCAAGCTGGTGAACATGCTGCTGGTGTCCGAGCCCGGCAAGCCTTCCGATCCTGAACTGTTCCATATCCCCAATGATGAGTTCATCCGTGCGCACATGGATTATTACGGTGACCCGGAAGATCCGGAATACGTGCCCGATGCCAATGTGATCATCTCTTCCTACAACGGTCTCCTGGAGGCGAACACCAGCGAGGGCGACTTGACGTCCTTTGTGTCGCCTGATTGGAACGAGGCGGTCATCATGGGTTTCGTCAACACCATGGATCCGGTCAAGACGCATCAGACCGTGGTGGACATCCAGGAATACATCGCCAAGCACAAGGATGAGCCCGGTTTCAACAAGATGTTGATCGGCTTCAAGAACGGTGACGTGATCAAGATGCCGGAGACCGGTGAGACGCTGGTGATCACTGGTGATCCCGAGATCACCGATCCCGCCGTTGGCGGTTTCCTCGGCGCCACCGAGGCGACGCGTGAGGTCAGCTATGACAATTGGTTGCTGAGCCCGTTGCAGACGGCATTGGCCATCTTCATCATCGCTGCGCTGATCTTCCGTTCCTTCAGTGTCTCGGCCATCCTCATCGTGATTCTGCTCATCACCCTGTTTGCCCAGTATGGTCTGGGAGGCTATTTCACGTCGGTGCAGAACTGGTCCGGCAACCTGGCCTTCCATCTGTTGGTTACGCTCAGCATTGCCATGGGCCTGGGTGTGGACTACAGCATCTACATGATTTCGCGCCTGCGTGAAGAAATGCAGGTCCACAAGGATTGGGGCAAGGCCCTGTACCATACTCTGGAGACCACAGGGGGGGCAGTGTTTGCCTCCGTGATCGTGTTGCTGGGCAGTTTCATCCCGCTGGTGGGTACGGAACTGGCCAACACCTGGGGGTTGGGCATGTACATCGGCGAAGCATTGATCATCGATGTGGTTACAGCGCTGACCCTGCTGCCGCTGCTGGTCCTGTGGTTCAAACCCAAGTACGTGTTCGGTACTTCCTGATCGACACGTGGAGGAAGAAAAAAGGCCGGGGTCTCCCCGGCCTTTTTGTACCTGCAAAAGTGAGCTTGCGTCACTAGGTTGGTAGAATCGCTGAAGGCCCTGGTGAACTGCCCGTTATTGAATTGGAGACCACGGCAATGCTCGATGCAGCCATCGTTGACGAATTGAAGGAACTGCTGGGAGAGGATGTCGGAGAGGTGTTTGACGTCTATCTGGATGACAGTCCCAAGCGCCTTGCGGAAATGCGCCAGTGTGTGCGGAGTGGTGATGCCGAATCACTGTGGAAGGCGGCCCATACGCTCAAGGGGAGCAGCCGCAATGTTGGGGCATCCGCCCTGGCGGACCTGTGTGCCGATCTGGAAGTGGCTGCACGCCAGGGGTTTCCGGCAGACGCCGAGGCACGCGTGGATGCCATCGAGTCTGCTTTCGCGGAGGTGGCTGCCGAGATCAAGGTGCTCCTGAAGGCCGGGTGAGCTATGGAAACTCTGACCTGAATCCGTGGGTTCAGAGGGGATGCAGAGTGCAGGATATTGATTCGAATGG
>CAYPEH010000042.1:0-19695 GCA_964409585.1 uncultured Chromatiales bacterium
GGATCAAGAGCTTGCGCTAGGCGCCCCGATGAACTCACGGATTCAGGTTGAATGCTGTACGGATCATGCCGGCTTTCTTGCCGGGAGGAATCAAGCCCATGCCCACCACCATCAATTTCGGCAAGCTGTTCGGCAAATCCCCCTTCAAGCCGATGAAAAAGCACATGCACATCGCCACCGAATGCGCGCGGAACATCCCTCCCGCCCTGGAGGCCATGCTCAAGGGAGACAAGGGCTCGGTCAAGGAATACAAACACATCGTCTTCGACCTGGAGGAGGACGCCGACAAGATTCTGGAGGAATTGCAGAGCCGCCTGCCCAAGACCATGTTCATGCCGGTGGATCGCCGGGATCTGCTCGATGTCCTGGAGATGCAGGAAGCCATTGCCGACCGCGCCCAGGACATCGTCGGCCTGATGTCGGACCTCCCCCTGGATATCCCCGAGGACATGCACAAACCGATGCTGCGCCTCTCGCGCCGCTGCGTGGATGCCTGCGAGGGCGCGTACCAGGTGGTCAAGTCCTTCGATGAACTGGTGGAGACCGGATTCAAGGGGCCGGACGTGACCCGCGTGCAGAGCCTTATCCACGAGGTGGTGGCCACCGAAACCGATGCGGACACCCTGGGCATCGAGATCACCCACACTCTGTTCGGCCATCGCGCGGAGCTGGATCCGGTGTCGGTCATGTTCATCTATCAGCTGGTCAACTGGATCGACGACCTGGCGGATTTCGCCGAGAAACTGGTGATTCGCGCCCGCCTGTTCCTGGCGCGCTGATCCGGGGTCCAGCGTGGGAATCATTGCCGAACACGGGGGAACCTTCCTGATCCTGGCCATCTGTTTCGGGTTCTACATGACCTGGGGCATAGGCGCCAACGATGTGGCCAATGCCATGGGCACCTCGGTGGGATCGGGCGCCATCAGCATCCGGCAGGCGGTGGTCATTGCCGCCATCTTCGAGTTTGCCGGCGCCTTCATCGCCGGCGGCGGCGTCACCAGGACCATTCGCAAGGGCATCATCGATCCCACCACCATCGCCGGTACGCCGGAGATACTCCTGTTCGGCATGCTGGCGGCCTTGCTGGCGGCGGCCATCTGGCTGATGCTCGCCTCCGCCCGTGGCTGGCCGGTCTCCACCACCCACAGCCTCGTCGGCGGTCTGGTCGGTTTCGCCGCCGTGGGCATCGGCACCCATGCGGTGCACTGGGCCACGATCGCCCGGATCGTGGCCAGTTGGCTGGTCTCTCCGCTGTTGGGCGGACTGATCGCCTACCTGCTCATGATCAGCATACAGAGGTTCATATTGCGCACGGACACCCCGTTCGCCAACGCCAAGCGCTGGGGGCCGATGTATGTGTTCCTGGTGGGCTGGATCGTCAGCCTGGTGACCCTGTTCAAGGGACTGGCACACTTCGAACTGGACTTTGGTCCGTCGCTGAGTATCGCCATCGCCACTTCGTTCGGCCTGGTTCTGGCCTACATCGGCAAGCGCATGATCGACCGTATCGAGGTGGATGAAGAGGCGGACCGCGAGTTCCACTATGCCAGCGTGGAGAAGGTGTTCGCGCCGATGATGTTGTTCACGGCCTGCGCCATGGCCTTTGCGCACGGTTCCAATGACGTGGCCAACGGCATCGGCCCGCTGGCGGCGGTGGTGAGCCTGGTGAACAGTGGCGGAGAGGTGGTGCAGAAGACCACAGTACCCCTGTGGGTCCTGGCATTGGGTGGAATCGGCATCGTTACCGGTCTGGCCACGCTCGGTTACCGGGTGATGCGCACCATCGGCACCGAAATTACCGAACTGACCCCGAGCCGCGGCTACTGCGCCACCCTGGCGGCGGCCACCACCGTGGTGCTGGCTTCCAAGACCGGACTGCCGGTTTCCACCACCCACATCGCCGTCGGCGCCGTCATGGGCGTGGGCATGACCAGCGGCATGGCCGCGGTGGACCTGCGCATCATTCGTGACATCGTTGTCTCCTGGATCATCACCATCCCCGCCGGCGCCCTCATGGCCATGTTGTTCTTCTTCGCGCTCAAGGGGATGTTCGGCGTCACCTGTCCCTGATGTTCGGTCAGGGAAGCTCTGAACAAGTACCGGTCACAACCGGAAAATCTTCAAAAACAGGATTAGATTCGTTTCATAAGCGTCTATAATGAAAGAAATTGCCGGTATGGATTGAACGGATTGCCGGGGAACCGGCCGTGGCCCTGAAGGAGCGGACGGGCCGGAACGGAATCCCGGATTCCTCATGCGGACGCCATCCCCATGGACCAGTTGCTGACACAGATCGACGGGTACTGGGCCTCGTTGACGGCCTATCTGGCCTTCGACACGGCCCTGCTCACCGAGCCGGACATGATCTTCCGGCTCGTCGTGCAGTTGCTGCTGCTGCTGGGGTCCGCCTTCTTCTCCGGCTCCGAAACGGCCCTGTTTTCCCTCTCGCGGCTGGACCTGCAGAAACTGCGCCGCGACCGCCATCCGCGCACCGAGGTCCTGCATGAACTGCTGGATCAGCCGCGCCGGCTGATCATCTCCATCCTCTCCGGGAACGAGCTGGTCAATATCGCCGCCACGGCGAACATGGCCGGCATCCTGGTCATCCTGTACGGCCCCGAGCGGGCCGGTCTCATCGCCACCTTCGTCATGGTGCCGTTGTTGCTGCTGTTCGGCGAGGTCACGCCGAAGACCATCTCCGTCTCCAATCCCATCCGCATCAGCGCCGATGTGGTGGCCCTGCCCATGAGCCTGTGGGTCAAGCTGGTGGCGCCCCTGCGCTGGCTGATCCGCGCGGTGGCCGACCGCATCACCACCTGGATCGTCGGCACGGAGAAGGCGGCGGAGAACATCCTGCAGGTGGACGAATTCCGCAGCCTGGTGGAGGAGGTGGCGCGCGAGGGTGAACTGAACTCCACCGAGCGCGCCCTGATCTACAACCTGCTGGAGGCGGGCGATACCGAGATCGTCGAGATCATGACCCCGCGTACCCGCACCCGGTTCATCAATGCCGATTCCAGCGTTCGGGAGATGGTGGATCTGTTCCGGCGTTATGAGCATCCGCGGGTTCCCGTGTTCCGCACCCACCGCGACAATCTGGTGGGCTTCCTCCACGCCGAGGACATGCTGCGCCTGGTGGTCGACAAGGTGGATCTCGACAAGGTGCGGCCGGAGGACATCATGCGTCCCCCCGTGGTCGTGCCCCTGACCAAGAAGGTGGACGAGATGTTCGACTTCTTCCAGACCCACAATGCCCGCGCGGCGGCGGTGCTGAACGAGTTTGGCGGGGTCGAGGGCTTCATCACCATGAAGGACGTGCTCATGTTCATCTTCGGCCAGGTGGCGGAGGAGGCCGGCGGCCAGGAGCATTACCAGGAGAAGGACGAGAATTGCTACGAGGTTCCCGGTGACATGAAGCTGACCGATTTCAACAATCTCACCAATTTCGGCATCGAGGACCCGCGCATGACCACCATCGGTGGCGTCGCCTTCCGTCATCTGGACCGTCTGCCCAAGGTGGGGGATCAGGTGGTGGTCGAGGGCATCGTCATCACCGTGCTGGCCATGGACGCGCACCGCATCGACCGGGTGCGCGTGTCCCGTGGCATGGAGGTGGACGAGGATGCCGGGGAGGCCGCCGGCGAAGTGATGCAAGCGGAACAGGCCATGGACGGGGATACGGACGGGACCATGGAGGTCGGCGAGAACGGCGCCGAGACGGTGGACACGCCGGATGCCGGTGCCAGTGTGACCGAACTGCATCCGTCCCGGCGGATGCATGGGGGGCGCTGAACATGGACACCCCGCTGATCCTTCTCAGCATGTTCATTCTGCTGTTGCTCAAGGGCTTCTTCTCCGGCTCCGAGATCGCCCTGGTCAACGCGGACAAGCTCAAGCTGCACCACAAGGCCCATCAGGGCCACAAGGGCGCGCAACTGGTGCTGAACCTGTTCAAGACCCCCGATGTGCTGCTGGGCACCACCCTGGTGGGCACCAATATTTCCACCGTGCTGCTCACCACCATCGGTACCGTGGGCATGATCCGCAGCTTCGGCGAAAACGGTGATTTCTATGCCTTCCTGATCTTCACCCCGGTGTTGCTGATCCTGGGCGAGATCGTGCCCAAGAGTGTCTATCAACAGAAATCCGAGGTGCTGGCGCCCATCGTGGTCTACCCCCTGCGGGTGTTCTCCTGGCTGTTCTTTCCCATCATTTTCATCTTTTCCCGCGTGGCCCGGCTGGGCGCGCGCCTGGTGGGTGGCGGCAAGACCAGCCAGAACGTGTTCATCACCCGCGAACAGGTACGCATGGTGGTGGAAATGTCCGAGCGCGGCACCAACGTGGACGTGTTCGACCGTGACCGCATCAAGCGCGCCATCCGCTTCGCCGACACCACGGTCGGCGAGGCCATGATCCCGGTGGCGGAGATGACCGCCGTCAGCCGCAAGAGCAACACCGCCGAGGCCGTGCGCCTGGTCCTGCGCCGCGGATACAACCGCCTGCCGGTCTACAAGACCAACATCACCAACATCGTCGGCATCGTCACCCTCACCACCTGGGATCTGATGGACCCGGACATCACCGACCGGCCGCTGACCGAACTCATCAAGCCGGCCCATTATGTTTCGCCCCTGCAAACCATCGACGAGCTGCTGCCCACCCTGCGCAAGCGTGACGACCACATGGCCGTGGTAGTGGATGAATTCGGTTCCGCCGTCGGCATCATCACCATGGAAGATGTGCTGGAAGAGGTGGTGGGTGAGATCGACGTGGGCTACGACTTCGAGGAATACCTGCCCAAACGCAGCCGCAGTTTCCGCAGTATCGGCGAGGATGCCTGGCTGATGGATGCACGCATTCCCATCTCCGAGGCCAACGAAGTGCTGGGCATCAATCTGGCCGCTACCGAATCACATACCCTCGGCGGTCTGCTGGTGGCCCGGTTGCGGCACATACCGAAGGAAGGGGAGTCGATCACCGAATCCGGTTATACCTTTACCGTGCATCAGGCCACGGAACGGGCGGTGTCGCAGGTGAAGGTGGAGAGGGTTTGAGGAAGCTCCGAACCGCCCCTTCAGAGGTTCCTGAGTCCCGCCGGCATCCAGGAAACAGGACGGGGATCAGGCGGTCCGCAGATACCTGGCATCCACGCAGCGGAAATTGTGCGTGGCTCCCATGGCATCCAGCAGGCAGCTCAGGAAGGCCGTGGCGGACAGGCGCCCCAGCCCGCCCTCCATGCAGTATTTCTCTCCGAAACGGTCGATCCGGTCGATGCGTCCATGGGGATCGCGGAGCAGGGAAGGAACCGGGTCACCGCAATGCCGTCCGAAATGGCTTTCGGTGGAATGATCACCGGTGATTCCGATGACCCAATCACCCCGCAGCAGCTCCTCGAAGGCCTGATCGATGCGTGCCAGCAGATCCCTCTTTCCGCCGGGGTCATAATCGTGGGCGCAGATGTCGGGGCCCTTTACATGCAGGAAAACCAGGTCGTGATCCTCCAGCGCCTCATGGGCCAGTTCCGCCTTGCGTGACAGATCCGTGTCCGGCAGGGCGGTGAAACCTGGTTCACGCAGGACATCGAAACCAAACAGGCGGGCCAGCCCCTCCACCGTGCTTTCGCCGGTGACGACGGCCGCCGACAGGCCCATGTGGGTGACCAGGTTGGCGGGATCGAACAGATGCCCGGCGCTGCGGGTGATGATGGCATTGGCCGGCAACAGATCCTTCTCCAGCCTGCGCCGGTTTTCCTCGTGTGCACTCAGGCGTTCACCGGCCAGTGCCACGAAACGGTTGACGGCAGCGGCGGTGCGTGCCGCCGCCGTGTTTTCCGGGTCCAGGGGGCACGCCCGCAGAACCCCCAGTTCCTTCTTGCCCGAGCCCGGATCGGTGTCGCTGATCTGCGGCGACAGCCCCTCACCGCGAAGATGCAATACGCCCCTGTGCTGTGTGGTGGGGCGCAGTGAACCGGTGATGCCGTCGCCCAGGTCGATATCCGCCAGCACTTTCGCCAGTTCCTCGGTGCCTTCGTCGATACGTCCCGCGCGGCGGTCCACCAGTTTTCCTTCCAGCAGGGTGGCGAAGTTGCTGCGCAGGACCACGTCACCGTTGTTCATCGGCAGGCCGATTCCGGCGGCCTCCACCGGGCCGCGGGAGAGGCGTGTGGCGTCGCTGGGGGCCAGGCCCATGAGCAGGCCCATACCGGTGTGGGTACCCACCGGCAGGCCGGGCATCAGCGGATCCATCTGTCCGCACAGGCCCTGTTCGGCCAAACGGTCCATATTGGGCGTGTGGGCTGCCTCCAGTGGGGTCGCGCTACCCAGGGCCGCGCAGGGGCGGTCGCCGAGGCCGTCGAGGATGATCAGCAGGCCTTTCGAAAGCAGGCTCATTTCCGTTCACCTTTGCGCTTGCGTGGAAACACCGAATCGAGATCCGGGTGCAGGTGTTGCGCGACCGTGTCGACGATGATGCGCGTGATCTCCTGGAGGGTGGTGTCCTTGTCGTCGTTGGCGACGATGCTCATGTGGGAGCGGTCCGCCTCGGACAGCAACAGCGCTTGCAAGGCCCAGATGGCGTCGAAGTTCTCCAGGTAGCGCCGCGAGCGCCGTTTCGGCGCGCCGCTGGCGCGGCCGCGGAAACGGCGGCGGAGCTGTTCCTGCTTGAGCACGGCGAGCATGATGGGCACGACGATGACCTCGTCGTCCCGCGGCAGCCGCTCCAGCAGGCCAGGCTGGATGTGCACCCCCTCCAGGATCAGCGACACCCGTTCGCGGATGGCCCGCTGCACCACCGCCTCACAGGGCACGGCCAGCAGTTCGGCCTGGCTGAGATAGCCGGCGGCGATGCGTGCCTCCATGTCGAGATGGGGCTGATCCGCGCCGGGAAGAACCTCCCAGGCGCGGAAGGAGGACTGATGCAGGACCGGCATCAGCCGTTCGGGAAGCATCATGCGCATGACCTCACGCAGCATGTCGGTGGACTGGGTGCGGACGATGTCCAGGCGGTTGGCCAGTTCGTTGGCGATGGTGCTCTTGCCGCAGCCGGAGGTGCCGCCCAGCAGGACCACCAGCGGGCGGCCGCTGTGGATCAGTTCCCGCCAGACCAGATAACGCTGCGCGGCGTCGGCGCCGAAGTCCTGCCGGATACAGTGGTAGGTCAGGCGGCCCAGGTAATCGGCCTCGATCTCGCTCACCCCCCGGCGGGCCAGGTGGCGGTACACCTTCTCGGTCAGTTCGCGGGCGCTGGCGGCGGACAGGCCCGCCGACTCCAGGCCGTGGCGGTGTTGATCGTGGGAGAAGGGGTGGGGGGTGCCCTCCTCGTCCCGGACGACGACCGGAACCTGCGCCCCGCGTGGGTTCATGTAGCGTCTGCGGGTCTCCTCGCCGAAGCGCGCCAGGAGTTCGTCGGCGACCAGGGTGCGCAGGTCCTCGTTGGTGATCCGCGTGATGTCGTTCAGTTTGTCGCGTACCCGCGAGGCCAGGCCATAGGCGTCCTTGAAGGACAGCCCGGCGGTCTCTTGCAGGGAGCGGGTGAGGATGCCGCGCAGAAACGGGACGCGGGTGCCTTCCTCGGCATCGATGATCTGGGTCTTCGCCATGGTTCAACCGTGGCATGGCGGGGCGGCCATTTCAACCCGCCTTATTCATGGTGGATCGCGGATCCTGGCGCCGGGCTGGTGTGTCTGGGCGCCGTTCTGGAGCGAAAGTTGTAGCCATCGCCACAACTTGAGGGCACCTCTAATAATTCTGTTTGAGCAGATTCGTGTCGGAGGCCCGTGAGAACAAGGCGAAGTTCGCAGCCAATAGCACGCTATTGGCAAGAACTTCAACGCAGTTATCGCGGGCCTCCGGCGCGAAGATGCCGAACACGAATTATTAGAGGTGCCCTTGAGTGAAGAGCAAGCCCAGGCGTGCCAGAACAAGCTAGGAGTCTGTCGGATTGCCGGCAAAAAGGAAGGGCCGGACCCCCCGTGTCTCCGTCCACGAGAGATCCGGCCCCGCCCGGCAGGATTCCTGTCCGGTGTCACCGGCTTTGCCGGGTCAATGAACCGTTACAGTGTAACCAGCATGTTTTGTGCCATACTCCCGGCGGGCTCCCCTGCCGGGCTGGGAGGCTTTTTCGCCCGCCGGGCTCCACGGAACCGCCGGGAGACGTTGCAGCCCGCCAACCGCGTTTGCAGTTTGCGATGCTTTTCGTCTTCGAGACGCTGCGGCCGATTCGCGGGGGCCCGCCCGCCGTGTCACGGTTCGATCGGCTTTCTCAACGGACACGGTGTATGGCGCGGCCGTCCACCGCCAGGGCGGCCTCGTGTATCGCCTCGGACAGGGTCGGATGGGCATGGATGGTGCGGGCCAGGTCTTCCGCGCTGGCGCCGAATTCCATGGCCACCACTGCCTCCGCGATCAGTTCCGAGGCGGCCGCGCCGATGATATGCACACCCAACAGGCGGTCGGTTTCCCGGTGGGCCAGTACCTTGACCAGGCCGCCCGGTTCCTCCATGGCCTTGGCGCGGCCGTTGGCGGCAAAGGGGAACAGACCGGCGCGGTAGGGCACGCCCGTGGCCTTGAGGTCCTGTTCGGTGCGTCCGACCCAGGCCATTTCCGGGTTGGTATAGACCACGGCGGGAATGGTTTCGTAATTCACCTCGGAAACCCGGCCGGCGATCCGTTCGGCCACCATGATGCCTTCCTCCGAGCCCTTGTGCGCCAGCATGGGGCCGCGTACCGCATCGCCAATGGCATAGACGCCAGGCAGATTGGTCTCGCACTTTTCGTTGACGTGGACGAGACCGCGTTCATCCAGCAGCAGGCCGGCACCGGCATCGGCCAGGTCGTCGGTATTGGGGATGCGGCCGACAGCCACCAGCAGGCGGTCCGCGGTGATTCGGTGTTCCCCTTCACCATCCTGGTAGCTCACGGAAACGGTCTTTTTGCCGGCCTTGGCGGCGGTAACGCGGGCACCGAGGCGGATGTCCAGGCCCTGGGCGGTGAACTGTCTTTTCGCTTCGCGGGCGATCTGCTTGTCGGCCATGGGCAGGAATTCCTCCTGCGCCTCCAGCAGGGTCACCCTGGCACCCAGGCGCCGCCATACACTGCCCAGTTCCAGGCCGATGATGCCGGCGCCGATCACCACCAGGCGCTTGGGAACCTCGGTGAATTCGAGGGCGCCGGTGGAATCGACCACCAGCCGGCCGTCGATGGGGGCGGCGGGAATGTCCACCGGGCGTGATCCGGGGGCGAGGATGATGTGCCGGGCGGAGATCACGCGCTTGCCGCCATCGGCGGCCTCCACCTCCACCTTGCGGCCGTCCAGCAGCCGGCCGTGGCCGGTCAGGCGGGTGATCCCGCGCGCCTTGAACAGGGTGGCTATACCCTGGGTCAGGCTGGAGACGATGTCGTTCTTGCGTGCCTGCATGGCGTCCAGGTCCAGCTCCACCTGGCCGATCCGGATGCCGTGGCGGGCACTGCCGTGCAGCGCCATCTCGTACTGTTCGGACGATTCCAGCAGAGCCTTGGAGGGGATGCACCCCGCGTTGAGGCAGGTGCCGCCCAGGGCCGCTTCGCCGCCGGCGTTCTGCCAGCGGTCCACGCAGGCGGTGGCGAGGCCCAGTTGGGCGCAACGGATGGCGGCCACGTAGCCGGCCGGACCGGCGCCGATGACGATGACGTCGAATGAGGTGTCTGTGTTCATTGTATTGAGAAACCTCTGAATAAGTACCGGAGGGAAGGGGGTTTGGGGGAAGGGGGGCACCCATGCTTCCCGCAAGCCATTGATTCGTATCCTTCCCCCAATAGACAACTCCCTGTTAAGGGAACTCTGATCGGGGCGCGGAGCGACTTGATCAGAGTTTCCTTCACCATCAGATGGCCAGGAGCATCCGCGCGGGATCCTCCAGTGCCTCTTTCACCGCTACCAGGAACTGTACCGCCTCGCGGCCGTCGATGATGCGGTGATCATAGGAGAGCGCCAGATACATGATCGGCCGGATCACCACTTCGCCGTTTTCCGCGATGGGCCGTTCCTGGATCTTGTGCATGCCGAGGATGGCGCTCTGCGGCGGGTTGAGGATGGGCGTGGACAGCATGGAACCGAACACGCCGCCGTTGGTGATGGTGAAGGTGCCGCCGGTCAGATCGTCCATGCTCAGCGTGCCTTCCCGCGCCTGGCGGCCATAGTGGGCGATGCGGTTTTCGATGGTGGCGAAGTCCATCTGGTCCGCGTCCCGCAGGATAGGCACCACCAGCCCGCGATCCGTGCCCACGGCGATGCCGATGTCGTAGAAATCATGATGGACGATCTCGTCTCCATCCACGGATGCATTGATCACCGGATAGCGTTTGAGGGCCTCGGTACAGGCACGGACGAAGAAGGACATCATCCCCAGGCGCACGCCATGCCGTTTTTCGAAGCGTTCCCGGTAACGCCGGCGCAGTTCCATGACCGGCTGCATGTTCACTTCGTTGAAGGTGGTGAGAATGGCCGCGGTCCGCTGGGCCTCCACCATGCGTTCGGCGATGCGGCTGCGCAGCCGGCTCATGCGCTCGCGGCGGACGGCGCGCCGGTCGGGGGCTGGTGCCGGCGCGGGTGGCGCGGGTGGCGCCGGTTCTTGCGGTGCCGGCGTGGCGGGGGCGGCCACCCCGGTTTCCCCGCTGGCCTGCAAGTGGGCCAGTACATCGCCCTTGGTGATGCGGCCATCCTTGCCGGTGCCCTGAATGCGGCCGGGGTCCAGGCCATGCTCGCTCACCAGGCGGCGGGCGGCGGGCCCCATCGGTGGCGGCGCGGCCCCGGCGCTGTCCGGTTTCGCGGCCTTGTCCGGTTCAGGCTCCCGCTCCGCTTCATGGGCGGCGGCCTCGCCCGCTTCGATGATGGCAATGACCTCCGAGCCCTTCACCGTATCGCCTTCGTTGCGGCGGATTTCCCGCAATATGCCGTCGTTCGGGGCCGGTACCTCCAGCACCACCTTGTCGGTCTCGATATCGACCAGGTTTTCGTCCCGGCGGACGCTGTCCCCCACCTTCTTGTGCCAGGTGACGAGCTGGGCATCGGCCACGGACTCGGGCAGGGTGGGTACTTTGACTTCGATACTCATGGGTTGCTCCGTGCGGACGGTGGACGGATTCCCAGGGCCTCGTTCACCAGCCGGGTCTGCTGTGCCACGTGCAGGGCGTATCTGCCCACGGCTGGCGCCGCGGCGGCCGGGCGGCCGGCATAACTCAGGTGCATGCCGCGGGGCTTGCCGGCGCGGAAATGATGCTGGCTGGGGTACCAGGCGCCCTGGTTCATGGGTTCCTCCTGGCACCAGACCAGTTCGGTGGCACGCCGGTAGCGTTTCAGATGCCGGCGGTAGCTCTCCCCCGGGAAGGGATAGAGCTGTTCGATGCGCAGGATGGCAATGTCTTCCAGGGCGGCGGAACGGCGCCGTTCGAGCAGGTCGAAGAACACCTTGCCGGAACACAGCACCACCCGCCTGACCTTGTCCGGGTCCGGTCGGTCGGGATCGGCCATGACCGTCTGGTAGGTCCGGTCGGTGAGGTCTTCCAGGCTGGAGACCGACAGCTTGTGCCGCAGCAGGCTCTTGGGAGTGAGCACGATCAGCGGGTGGCGGTAGGGCCGCAGCATCTGCCGGCGCAACAGGTGGAACATCTGCGCCGGTGTGGTCGGCACGCACACCTGGATGTTGTGTTCGGCGCACAGTTGCAGATAACGCTCCAGCCGTGCCGAGGAATGTTCCGCGCCCTGGCCCTCGTAACCGTGGGGCAGGAACAGGGTCAGTCCGCTGAGGCGGCGCCACTTGGCCTCGCCGGAGCTGATGAACTGGTCGATGACCACTTGGGCGACATTGGCGAAATCGCCGAATTGGGCCTCCCAGATCACCAGTGCCTCCGGTTGGGTGGTGGCGTAGCCGTACTCGAACCCCAGCACCGCTTCCTCGGACAGCAGCGAGTCGATGACGGTGAAGTTGGGCTGGTGCTCCGAGAGGTGCTGCAGGGGGACATGGGTACTGCCGTCCTTCTGGTTGTGCAACACCGCGTGGCGGTGGAAAAAGGTGCCGCGGCCGCTGTCCTGGCCGGAGAGGCGGATGGGGAAGCCGTCCATCAGCAGGGTGGCGTAGGCCATGGTCTCGGCGAATCCCCAGTCGATGGGCAGCGCGCCGGCGGCCATCTTGCGCCGGTCGTCGATGATCCTGGCCACGCGCGGGTGCAGTTCGAAGCCCTGTGGGGGTTGGGTCAGGGGGACGGCCAGTTCACGGATGGTTTCCAGGGATACGGCGGTGTGTGCGGGGTGCTCCCAGTGGATGCCCACATAGGGGCGCCAGTCCGCCAGATAGGGATTGTCCGGACGGTCCAGTATGCCCTCGACCACGGTGCGCCCGGCGTCGAGGGCGTCGCGGTACTCGCGGACCATGTCCTGCGCCTGGTCGGGCAACAGCACGCCTTCCTCTTCCAGGTGCCGGGCATAGATCTCACGCGTGGTCGGACGTGCCTTGATCTTGCGGTACATCATCGGCTGCGTGGCGGCCGGCTCGTCCGCCTCGTTGTGGCCGTGACGCCGGTAGCACACCAGGTCGACGACCACGTCCTTGTGGAACTCCATGCGGAAGTCCAGGGCCAGCTGGGTGATGAACAGCACTGCCTCCGGGTCGTCGCCGTTCACATGGAAGATCGGCGCCTGGACCATCTTGGCCACGTCGGTGCAATAGAAGGTGGAGCGGGCGTCGATGGGATCGGAGGTGGTGAAACCGATCTGGTTGTTGACCACGACGTGTACCGTGCCGCCGGTGGTGAAGCCGCGCGCCTGGGACATCTGCAGGGTCTCCATCACCACCCCCTGGCCGGCGAAGGCGGCATCGCCGTGGATCAGGACCGGCAGCACCTGGTCGCCGGTGCGGTCGTGGCGGCGCTGCTGGCGGGCACGCACGGAGCCTTCCACCACCGGCGAGACGATCTCCAGGTGGGAGGGGTTGAAGGCCAGGGCCAGGTGCAGGGGGCCGCCGGGGGTGCGGATGTCGGAGGAGAAGCCCTGATGGTATTTCACGTCCCCCGCGCCCTGTTGATGCTTCGGATCGTAGTCGCCCTCGAATTCCTGGAACAGTTCCGCCGGCGATTTGCCGAGGATGTTGACCAGGACGTTGAGGCGGCCGCGATGGGCCATGCCGATGATGGCCTCCTTCACGCCATGGGTGCCGGCGCGGTGCAGCAACTCGTCCAGCAAGGGGATGAGACTTTCGGCGCCCTCCAGGGAAAAGCGTTTCTGCCCCACATAGCGGGTGTGCAGATAACGCTCCAGGCCCTCGGCGGCGGTGAGCCGTTGCAGCAACCAGTGCTTGCGGCGGGTGGATACGTCCAGGTGAGCGCGGCTGCCCTCCAGGCGGTTCTGTATCCAGCGCTTTTCCTGGGTGCGGGTGATGTGCATGTACTCGGAACCGATGGAGCCGGTATAGACATCACGCACCAGCCTGAGAATATCCCGCAGCGGCATGCGGTCCGGGGCCACCAGCGATCCGGTGTCGAATTCCTGGTCCAGGTCCTCGTCGTCGAGGCCGTGAAAGGCCAGCATCAGGTCCGCAACCGGCGGGCGTTCGCGCAGGTGCAGGGGGTCCAGGTCGGCGTTCTGGTGGCCGCGGACGCGGTAGGCGTTGATCAGGCGCAGTACCGCCGCCTGCTTGCCGGCCGCCAGCGGAGCCAGGGGTGGTTCGGCCCCGCTTGGCGCCGGAGCCGCCGGGAGTGGTGCCGGAGCCGGTTCGGAAGGAGGGGGGGGAGGTGACTCGCCGGGAACGGTGACCTGCTGGAAAAACCGGCGCCACTGTCCACTGACCTGGGCGGGGTCATCGAGGAAACGCTGATACAATCCCTCGATGTATGGGGCATTGGTACCGTAGAGATACGAGCTTCGCTCGAAGGCTTTCAGGAGTGCGCTCATTGTCGCACGTCGCTCCCCCTCGGGGTTGGATGCGTTTACCCCCGGCATGCAACGATTTCACCTGTCCGGATCATCCTTGCCGCAAGCCTGCCGGGAATACGCTTGTTTGCAGGCACTTGCTGCAAGCATTGTCAGGTATCGTGGGAAAAGCAAGCGCCGGACGGAAAAACTTTACGTGTTTCATCGGAATTCGCCCCAGCGTGGCGGGAAACGGCTGCGTCCACGGCCGGTGAACCCCTCGCACCCTTGGGAAACGGCGGTCACACCCTATAGAGTTTCCGGCGACACCGGTCCATTTTCATCGAGGCTGAATTGAGCACGAACGAACATCCTTCCCGCGGCGATACCCCGAACGTCGATGATGCCTTCATCGAATCCCTGGCCAGCCATTGGCAGGGAAGTGACGCGGACATCGTGCGCGAGGCGGCGCGCACGGCCATGGGATCGGCGGCCCTGGCGGATGCCTGCGCGGTGGCGGGCATCCTGGCGGAGCTGCACATGGACCACGAAACGGCGGCCGCGGCCCTGCTGATGGCGGCGCCGGAATCGCTGCGCGGCGATGAGCGGAAACTGAAGGAGCGGTTCGGCGCCTCCGTGGTGCGCCTGCTCACCGGCCTGGAACGCCTGGAACTGGTGGGTGAAACCCATGGCCGCGCCGCTGACAGCAACCAGGGCGAGAGACTGCGCAGCCTGTTGCTGGCCCTGGTGGACGATGTACGGGTCGTGGTGATCAAGCTCGCCGAGCGCCTGCATGCCATGCGCGGGCTGAAACACCAGCCCGAGGAGGTTCGCACCGCGGTGGCCCGGCAGACCCGTGACATCTATGCGCCGCTGGCCAACCGCCTCGGCGTGTGGCGGGTGAAGTGGGAACTGGAGGATCTCACCCTGCGTTACCTGGAGCCGGATACCTACAAGGAGATCGCCCGCCTGCTGGACGAACGCCGCGTGGACCGCGAGAGCTATATCGAACAGGTGGTGTCTTCTCTGCGCCGGGAACTGGCCAGGGCCGGGGTGCATGGCGAGGTCAATGGCCGTCCCAAGCATATCTACAGCATCTGGCGCAAGATGCAGCGCAAGGGGGTGGACTTCCACCAGCTCTTCGACGTGCGCGCGGTGCGCATCCTGGTGGACGACGTGGCCGCCTGTTACGCCGCCCTGGGGCTGGTGCACACCCTCTGGCAGCCGGTGCCCCGCGAGTTCGACGACTACATCGCCAATCCAAAGCCCAACCTCTACCAGTCCCTGCACACGGCGGTGATCGGGCCCGGCGGCAAGACCCTGGAGGTGCAGATCCGCACCTACGATATGCACCAGCATTCCGAACTGGGCGTGGCCGCGCACTGGCGCTACAAGGAGGGCGGCAAGGCCGATCCGGCCCTGGAACAGAAGGTGCTGTTCCTGCGCAACCTGCTGGCCGACGAGGCGCAGGCCGAGGGCGGCGACCTGGTGGACCTCTACCGTACCTCCGCCTTCGGCGACCGCGTCTATGTCATCACCCCCAAGGGCACGGTGCTGGATCTTCCCCAGGGCTCCACCCCCCTGGATTTCGCCTACGCCATCCACACCGAAGTGGGCCACCGCTGCCGTGGCGCCAAGGTGGACGGGCGCATGGTGCCGCTCACCTACCCGCTGCGCAACGGCGAACAGGTGGAAGTGCTGACCGCCAGCAACGGCAACCCCAGCCGCGACTGGCTGAATCCCAGCCTCGGCTACCTCAAGAGCGCCAGCGCGCGCGCCAAGGTGCGGGCCTGGTTCAAGCACCAGGACCACGACCAGAACCTGATGGACGGCCGCGCCATCCTCGAACGGGAATTCAAGCGCCTGCGGGTGGAACCCGACCTGGAACGGCTGGTGAAACGCTTCCGCGTGGCCAGCGTGGAGGATCTGTACGTGGCAGTGGGCCGGGGCGACATCACCTCCGGGCAGATCACCTCCGCCCTGCAGGACGCCATCCTGCCGCCGAAGCCGAAACCGGAGGAACGGCTGCCGCGCGCGCCGCGCAAGCCGAAGAAGGGCAAGACCGGGGGCAGCGTCAGCATACGCGGCGTGGGCAATCTCATGACCCATATCTCCCAGTGCTGCAAGCCGGTACTGGGCGACAGCATCATCGGCTTCATCACCCAGGGCCGCGGCGTCGCCATCCACCGGCAGGACTGCGGCAACATCCTCAACCTGGACGACGCCTCCCGCGCCCGCCTGGTGGAAGTGGAATGGGACAGCGGCGGCGACGGCGGGGAAGGCGTCTACAGCGTGGACATCCGCATCGAAGCCCACGACCGCCAGGGCCTGCTGCGGGACGTCACCCTGGTGCTGGCCGAGGAAAAGGTCAACGTCATCGCCATGAACACCCACACCGACCGGCACCAGCACCGCGCCCGGCTCGATCTGCACATGGAGATCAGCGACGTGGAACAACTCACGCGGGTGCTGGACAAGATCAACCAGTTGCCGAACGTGATGGACGCGCGGCGGCTGGGGTGAGCGGCGGGGCGGGGCTCAAAAAAAACCGCAAACGGCCGCCATCGGAGGGGCGGAGGAATCATCCGCCGGGACCAGAGCGCCGGGGATAGGTGGATGATCAACCCGGCTTGGGCTAGTTTTACTGAGTAAGCCAAACCGGCTGAATCCGTAACTTCAGGACTAAGAGCCTGTCGGACGTAGACTGAATCGGCTGCAAAAGCGGGACAGCGGTCTGATTTTCCCTGATTTTTCGTCACATGGTTCCCACCATGCTCCTCAAAATCATGAAAAATCATCCCCGCTGTCCCACTCTTTCGCTACGATCCCCCTGAGTCCGACAGGCTCCTGGGCAGATTCTGTCCAGTTTACTGTTAGGCGTTCAGTGCTTGGCAATAGGAAGGATGTGGGATAGTGAAACACGGGAAAGTAATGGATAAGATTCTTCGAGGTACATCAGATGCGAATATTGCATTTGATGATATTCGAAGAATGTTGCTTCATCTTGGTTTTGATGAACGTATTCGCGGAAGCCACCATATATATCGAAAGGCAGGGATTGAGGAAAAGATAAACTTGCAGCACTCTGGGAACAAGGCCAAACCATATCAGGTAAGGCAAGTTCGGGAGGTGTTGCTCAAATATCGCTTGGTAGGTGAATAGATATGTACAAATACGAAACCATTATTTATTGGAGCGAGGAAGACCAATCGTTCATCGCCGATGTTCCGGAATTGCCGGGCTGTATGGCTCATGGCTCAACTCCAGATGAGGCGTTGGCGAACGCTCAAGAGGCTACGCAACTGTGGCTGGATACGGCTCGCGAATTCGGTGACCCAATTCCCGAGCCTAAAGGGCGCCGTCTTGTATATGCATGACGCGCCGAACAAAGCGCTTTGCCTGACCGCTATTCCGCTATGCTCCATAGCGGAAGGTGGTCTTGCTCGTTAGGCTGAACAAAGATGAGGTGATACAAATGCAAGCAGAGTTTACAGCAATTATTGAAAAGGCTGCCGAGGGTGGTTATTGGGCGATTTGTCCGGAAATACCAGGTGCAAATGGTCAAGGTGAAACAATAGAAGAAGCAAAAAATAATCTGAAGGAGGCTATTGAATTAATTTTAAAAGATCGAAGAGAGGATATCCAGTTGGCCAACAAGGTGGTCGATGAGGTCCGGCGACAGGAGGTCAAGGAAGAGCCCATCCTGCGCAACAGCCGATGGTGCTACCTGAAAGACCAGAGCAAACTCAGCGGCAAGCAGAGCAAAAAAGGGGTCACAAAAAAGGGGTCAGGTCTTGCAATCCAGCACAAAAAAGGGGTCAGGTCTTGCAATCCAGCATTTTCTCCCCTAGCCTCCTCCCATGGCCAGACCACTGAGAATCGACTACGCGGGCGCGGTTCACCATGTCACCTCCCGTGGGGACCGGCGGGAGAATATCTTCCTGGATGACGAAGACCGGCTGCTCTGGATGGAAGTGTTCGCCCAGGTGTGTTCCCGGTATCACTGGCGATGCCACGCTTGGTGCCTGATGGACAATCATTACCACATACTGATTGAAACCCTGGAGGGGAACCTGTCCGCCGGCATGAGGCAGCTCAACGGGGTCTTCACCCAACGAAGCAACCGCCGCCACGGTCTGGCGGGCCATGTGTTCCAGGGGCGCTACAAGGCGATACTGGTTGAAAAGGAAGCCCATCTGCTGGAACTGGCCCGGTACGTGGTCCTGAACCCTGTCCGGGCCGGCATGGTGGATCATCCCCGGCAATGGCCGTGGAGCAGTTACCCGGCCATGGCCGGGCTGACCGGCGCGCCGGCCTGGCTGGAGACGGACTGGATTCTGGGTTGTTTCGGCAGGCAGCGCCGGCGCGCCGTGGCCCGCTATGCCGAGTTCGTGGAGGAAGGGATGGGCTCGCCCTCACCGTGGAGCCATCTGAGGCACCAGGTGTTTCTGGGCAGCGAGGACTTCGTCCTGAAGGTGCGGGGCCGGTTGAGCGAGCGGGATGGCGAAGAACTGGCCGAGGTGCCCAGGCGGCAGAGAAGGGCCATGGTGAAACCTCTGGCCTGGTACAGGCGGCATGCAAAAAAGGGGTCAGGTCTTGCAATCCAGCATTTTCTCCCCTAGCCTCCTCCCATGGCCAGACCACTGAGAATCGACTACGCGGGCGCGGTTCACCATGTCACCTCCCGTGGGGACCGGCGGGAGAATATCTTCCTGGATGACGAAGACCGGCTGCTCTGGATGGAAGTGTTCGCCCAGGTGTGTTCCCGGTATCACTGGCGATGCCACGCTTGGTGCCTGATGGACAATCATTACCACATACTGATTGAAACCCTGGAGGGGAACCTGTCCGCCGGCATGAGGCAGCTCAACGGGGTCTTCACCCAACGAAGCAACCGCCGCCACGGTCTGGCGGGCCATGTGTTCCAGGGGCGCTACAAGGCGATACTGGTTGAAAAGGAAGCCCATCTGCTGGAACTGGCCCGGTACGTGGTCCTGAACCCTGTCCGGGCCGGCATGGTGGATCATCCCCGGCAATGGCCGTGGAGCAGTTACCCGGCCATGGCCGGGCTGACCGGCGCGCCGGCCTGGCTGGAGACGGACTGGATTCTGGGTTGTTTCGGCAGGCAGCGCCGGCGCGCCGTGGCCCGCTATGCCGAGTTCGTGGAGGAAGGGATGGGCTCGCCCTCACCGTGGAGCCATCTGAGGCACCAGGTGTTTCTGGGCAGCGAGGACTTCGTCCTGAAGGTGCGGGGCCGGTTGAGCGAGCGGGATGGCGAAGAACTGGCCGAGGTGCCCAGGCGGCAGAGAAGGGCCATGGTGAAACCTCTGGCCTGGTACAGGCGGCATGAGACGGACGCCAGGAAGGCCATGGCCTTGGCCTACCGGTCGGGAGGGTACACGATGAAGGAGATCGCCGATGCGTTCGGGGTGCATTATTCCACGGTCAGCCGCGCCGTCCGGCGCTTCGAGGATGCTTGATTGCAAGACCACGGTTTCTATTGCCGAACCTTGTGTGTGCACAGCGGCTGGGCTGACCGGCTGGGCAGGGCTCGAAAAAAACTGGAGCACCGGGGAACAGGTGGACGATCAATCGGGTTTGGGCTAGTTTTCCTGGATGAGCCAAACCGACTGAATCCGTGAGTAAATTCTGCCCGGTTCACTGTCAGGCGGGAATTGAAAAAGGACAGATGGGAAAGTACTCGAAGTTGTGGATGAGAATCCTGTCCGGAAAAGCGGATGGCAATACCCGGTTTTCCGATCTTCGCCAGCTTCTGTTGCGCGTCGGTTTTGAGGAAAGAATCAGGGGAGATCATCA
>CAYPEH010000043.1:0-19475 GCA_964409585.1 uncultured Chromatiales bacterium
AAAAATCAGGGAAAAATGGGCCGCTCTCCCGCATTTGCAGCCGCTTCATCCTCAGGGCACCTCTAATAATTCGTGTTCGGCATCTTCGCGCCGGAGGCCCGCGATAACTGCGTTGAAGTTCTTGCCAATAGCGTGCTATTGGCTGCGAACTTCGCCTTGTTCTCACGGGCCTCCGACACGAATCTGCTCAAACAGAATTATTAGAGGTGCCCCTCAGTCCGACAGGCTGCTATAGCCAGGCGGATCAAGAGCTTGTGCCATGCGCCCCGATGAACCCACGGATTCAGGATCATGTCTCATCCGCTCGATCGGATGGCGTTGTCTCCAGGTTTGCACGGGCCCATTGCAGTATGGATGCGACCCGCGGCCTGACCAGTTCCATGGCCTCCGCATAGGACAACCATCGGTATTCCTCGTGTTCCGGGCGTTTCAGTTCCGGACTGATGGGCAAATCCACCTGAACGGAATCGGTCTCGGCCAGGTAATAGCGGGCCACCTTTCCACGCCCATAGGGACCGGTTTCCTTGAAGATGTGCCCCCAGCGGAAATTCAACTGAGTTAGTGTGGTTTCTTCTTCCACTTCGCGAATGGCGCCATCCAGGGGCCGCTCACCAGCCTCCACCACTCCCTTGGGGAAATCCCAATAATCGAAGGCACGCAGCAGCAGATACCGCCACTCGCCGCCGGTACGGTTCACCACTACGACACCGGCGGAGAGGAGCTTCTTTTTCACAGTCCAGAAACCTGTCCGAGTAAGGGGAAGCAAAGCGAAAAAGTGGGAGAGCGGGACCCGTTTTTCATGATTTTGAGATGCATGGCAGTAACGAAAAATCAGGGGAAAATGGGGCGCTGTCCCACTGTTGCAGCCGTTTCATCCTTGCCCGGACAGGCTCCTGGCTTGCAGCCAGCCGGTTCCAGATTCAGTCCTGCTGATGAAAGGCCGGGCTCAGTTCCGCCACGGCCTTAACCATCGCGTCCATGTTTTCAGGATCGATGTTCGGATGAATACCATGACCGAGATTGAAGACATGACCGCTGCCGTGGCCGAAGCTCTCCAGCACCGAAGCCACTTCCTGGCGAATGCGCTGCGGGGATGAATACAGCACGCAGGGGTCCATGTTGCCTTGCAGGGCGACCTTGTCGCCCACACGGCGGCGGGCCTCTCCCAGGTCGGTGGTCCAATCCAAGCCAAGGCCATCACAACCGCTGGCAGCCATGTCCTCCAGCCACTGCCCGCCCCCCTTGGTAAAGAGGATCACCGGCACGCACCGGCCTTCATTTTCACGCGTCAGACTGGATACCACCTGGGTCATGTAACGCAGGGAGAACTCACGATAATCACGGGGGGTCAGATTACCGCCCCAGGTGTCGAAGATCATCGCAGCCTGGGCGCCGGCAGCAATTTGGGCATTGAGATAACTGGCAACGGATTGGGCCACGGTGTCCAGCAAACGGTGCATGAGATCGGGACGATCGAACATCATGCCCTTGACCTGGGCAAAATTCTTCGACCCCCCGCCTTCCACCATATAGGTGGCCAGGGTCCAGGGACTGCCGGAGAAACCGATCAGCGGTACGCGCCCGTCGAGTTCGCGGCGAATAGTGCGCACGGCATCCATCACATAACGCAGTTCCTGTTCCGGATCGGGAACGCCAAGGGCATCCACATCGGCCGCATTACGGACGATCCTTTCGAAGCGCGGACCTTCTCCCTCGGTGAAATAGAGGCCCAGGCCCATGGCATCCGGGATGGTCAGGATGTCGGAGAAGAGGATCGCGGCATCCAGATCGTAGCGATCCAGCGGCTGCAGCGTGACCTCGCAGGCCAGTTCCGGGTCCATGCACAGATTCATGAAACTGCCCGCACGTGCACGGGTTTCACGGTACTCGGGCAGGTAGCGGCCAGCCTGGCGCATGATCCATACGGGGGTGCGGTCCACGGGTTCACGCAGCAGGGCGCGCAGGAAGCGATCGTTCTTCAGTTCAGTCATGATTTTGCATTCGGCTTTGGTGGCAGCGGGGGATTGTACCCCAGCCATGCCTGGAATCACCCGAACCCGGGCCAGAGACGATCCGGCGGCAGTTGGTTTGTCACGACGGCTGGCGTAGAGTTGGCCCTCCCACCTGTCTCTCAATCTGCCGGAGCGATCCCGATGACCATGATTCATTTCCACTCCGCCACCAACGTATTGCGTGCAGTCGCCCGCACGACATTGTTCATGCTGGTGGCCGCATTGGTTCTTCCCACGGCCGCCCAGGCCACACCGGAAAATGGCAAGCAGTTCAAGGACTGGGCGGTGAAATGTGAGAACCTGGCCAATGCAGAGACGCAGATCTGTCACATCTTCCAGAATGTCGTGCAGCAGGGCACCACCAAGCGCATCATCCTGTTCGAGGTGGGCTACCTCCCCAACCGTGACCAACCGGTGGCGATTCTCACGGTGCCGCTGGGTATCTTTCTCCCGGCCGGAGTGGGGCTGAAGGTGGACGAGGGCAAGATGCGCACCCTGCAACCCGAAGTGTGCATGCCGGACGGATGCAAGGTGGTGTTTGAAATCGATGCGGAACTGGAACAGACCCTCAAGAAGGGTTCCAAGGCCACCATCGCCTTCGCCAACCGCCAGCGCAAGGCATTGGCCGTGCCGATCTCTCTCAAGGGATTTACGGCCGGGCTGAATTCCCTCAAGTGACGGCCAGGTCCACGACGGCGGCGGATTTTCTCCCGGCCGTGGCCGCCGTGAACGTTTTCAGTTCCATTCGCTGAACAGGACCAGTTTGCGGAACAGGTAATTGAAGCTGAACAGCCTGTCGGACTGGGGGGAAGCGAAGCGAAAATGTGGGAGAGCGAGGCCAGTTTTTCATGATTTTGAGGCGCATAGTGGGGCTACGCAACGAAAAATCAGGGAAAAATGGACCGCTCTCCCGCATTTGCAGCCGCTTCATCCTCAGTCCGACAGGCTGTGAAGACGAAGACCACGGTGATGGCCTTGGCCCAGAGCAGCGGCAGCGCCTGCTGTTCCACCAGCCAGGGCACGGCGGTCGATGTCATGACCAGCCCCACCAGTCCGGAGAACCAGAACCAGCCCATTTCCGCCGAGCGGCGCCGGCCCAGGCGCCGGAATCGGAACACGAAGCGGATCGAAAGCAGGTAGATCACCCCGATCCCGACCGTGAAGGCCAGCATGGCGCTCCAGAACACCGGCAGCCCCACCCCCTTGTTCAGGACCAGCAGCACGCCGACGTCCACCAGCAAGGCAACGAAACTGGCTCCAGTGTAGCGGAACAGTTCGATCATCTCCCGGCGGCCATATTTCATGTCCGCAATCTCCATGGGCTGCCGGAATGGAAGCGGGATACGTTATTAACCCGGCGACATAATAGGTCATGTTCAGCCGTGCTGTGCGCGTTCACGGCAAGGCGTCGAAACGCCGCTGTAGCACTCCTACAGCCAGTTTCGACAACGCAGTCCGTGGGCGCGCACAGCACGGCCTGTCATTTATAATCAATTAGTTAGGAGCCTCAGGCATCTCCCCTCTCGGCGTTGCGCGCCTTGCCAAGGGAATGACCATTGCCCGCGGCGCGCGCCTTGATAGGGAAGATGCCTGAGGCTCTGAACACGACCTATTATGTTGCCGGGTTAATATTACCCGGCAACCCAATGTTTGCATCTTCAGGAATCAACGTCACACGGGATCGGAGCCGGTTGCAGTGGTTCCCCGATCGTTCCCGCAATAGCCTACAATCTGCGCCTTGCCATATTCGAGGGGGTCTCCCGTGAAATTCACAGTCGAGGAATTCCACGCCTGGAAAAACAAGTCCATCACCCTGCTGGGCATGTCCGGCGTGGGCAAGACCTATATATCCAATCTGCTGCGCCGCCACGACTGGTTCCACTTCTCCGGGGATTACCGCATCGGCACCCGTTACCTGGATGAACCCATCCTCGACCTGATCAAGCAACAGGCCATGCAGGTCCCGTTTCTGCGCACCCTGCTGCGTAACGACTGGATCTTCATCCGCAACAACATCAAGGTCACCGATCTCGGTCCGGTACTGTCCTATGTGGGCAAACTCGGCAACCCGGAACTGGGCGGCGTGCCCTATGCCGACTTCATGCATCGCCAGGCCAAGTACCGCGAGGCCGAGATCCAGGCCATGTACGACGTGCCCGAGTTCATCCGCAAAGCCCATGAGATCTATGGCTACGATCACTTCATCAACGATGTGGGCGGCAGCCTGTGCGAACTGGAAGAGCCGGGAGTGATCGAACTGCTGACCAAGCACACCCTGATCCTCTATATCCAGGTGACCGACGAGGAGCAGGAACAGGAGCTGATCCGCCGCGCCCAGAGCGACCCCAAGCCGCTCTACTACCGGCCGGCCTTCCTCGAAGAGCAGTTGGCCATCTATCTGAAGGAGCATGGACTGCAATATGCCGCAGAGATGGACCCGGACCACTTCACCCGCTGGATCTTCCCGCGCCTGTTCCATTCGCGCATACCCCGCTATGAGGCGATTGCCAAACAGGGCTACACCGTCACCTCGCGCGAGGTGTCCGCGGTGCGCGACCAGCAGGATTTCCTGACCCTGCTGGAAACCGCCATCGCCCGTCAGTCACAGGCGTAGACCACCATGCCCCTGGTCGCCCATTCCGGTCTTCCCACCTTCGAACGCCTGCGCCAGGCCGGCGCGGCGGTGATACCCGCCGGCCGCGCCCTGCACCAGGACATCCGCGAGCTGCACATCGGCCTGCTCAACATGATGCCCGATGCCGCCCTGGAGGCCACCGAGCGGCAGTTCTTCCGCCTGGTCGGCGAGAGCAACCAGATCGCCCAGTTCTACCTGCACCCGTTCAGCATCCCGGAACTGCCGCGTGGCCCCAAGGGACGCGACCACGTGGAGCGTTATTACGAACCGTTCGAGCATATCCGCGAGCAGGGCCTGGACGCGCTCATCATCACCGGCGCCAACGTGACCCACCCGGACCTGTCCGCCGAACCCTTCTGGCATCCCCTGGCCGAAGTGGTGGAGTGGGCGGCGGAGAATGTCACCTCCACCCTCTGTTCCTGTCTTGCCACCCATGCCGTATTGCAAATGCGCCACGGTCAGACCCGCCGCCGCCTGCCTGGCAAGCGCTGGGGGGTGTACCGCCATCATGTGGTGGACCGGACCCACCCCCTGGTGTTCGACGTGAATACCTGTTTCGACGTGCCCCACTCACGCTTCAACCAGATCGACCGTGAACAATTCGAGGCGGCCGGCCTCAAGGTGCTGGTGGAAAGCGAGGAGGCCGGGGTGCATCTGGCGGTGAGCGAGGATCTGATCCGCATGGTGTACTTCCAGGGACACCCGGAATACGACACGATCAGTCTGCTGAAGGAATACAAACGCGAGGTGATGAACTTCATCGCCGGGCAACGGGGGGACTATCCGCCATTTCCCGAGAACTACTTCCGCCCGCGTCTGCGGGCCTTGCTCGGTGAATACCGGGCTCGGGTGGAACAGGCCCTGGCGGGCGGCGCCGAACCACCACCATTTCCCGAGGCCCTGGTAACCGGCTCCCTGGACAATACTTGGCACGACACGGCCGAGTCCGTGGTGAACAACTGGATCGGCAAGGTCTACCAGATCACCCACTTCGACCGGCGCAAGCCGTTCCTGGATGGCATCGACCCGGAGGACCCGTTGGGGCTGCGGGGATGACTCCGGCCTGAATCCGTGAGTTCATCGGGGCGCATAGCGCAAGCTCTTGATCCGCCTGGCCAGGGAACCTCTAAACCGGTCATGGAACGTGATCTCGCCGCCAGAATCCGCCATTTCTGCGTTGCCCATCTTCGCAATAGCGGGCTATTGCGTGCGATGGGCGCCTTGAACTGACGGATTCTGATCGACGATCTCTTCGCCCCAGACCGGCTCAGAGGTTCCCTATGAAAAATCCCGCCAGACCATGGGGTATGGCTGCGATTTTTCATTACGCCATTCGAATCAATATCTTACACTCTGTATCCCCTCTGAACCCACGGATTCAGGTCCGGCACAAAAAACCCGGCCTTGCTGCCGGGTTTTTTGCATGTCCGGAATACCAGGGAAGACTCAGGGTGTGGCGGCGCCGTTGTCGCCGTCCTCGTCATCGAACAGATCGCCGAAATCGTCCTCCGGCATATGGCCGTCCCGGATCAGGAATTTCCGCCGCTGCAGATAGGATTCACGCAGGAACACATAGGGGTCCAGGGCCGCCTCCCTCATGATCTTCTCCGCCCGCAGCAGGTCGGCACGCTTGTCGATCACACGCAAACCATACAGGGCGTTACGGTCGCTGTTGGGTTTCACCTCCCGCCAGACAATATCGCCGAAGCTGTCCACCCAGAGGCCGAAACCATCGCGGAAATTGCTGGGGCCGAAGAACGGCAGCACCAGATAAGGACCGGTGTCCACGCCCCAGTATCCCAGGGTCTGACCGAAGTCCTCGTCATGCTTGGGCAGTCCCATGTCGGTGGCGACATCGATCAGACCGAGGATCCCGAAACTGGTGTTGAAAGCGACGCGCGTGAAGTCTTCCAGGGCCTGATGGATCTTGAACTGCAACAGATCGTTGATCAGCACCCAGACGTCGTCCAGGTTGCTGAAGAAATTGCTGACAGCCTTGTCGGCCGGGTCCGGCATGATGGTCTGATAACCCTTGGCCACCGGCTTCAGGATTGCCTTGTCGAGCTGCTCGTTGAAGGAATACATGGCGCGGTTGAAGCCTTCCAGGGGATCGGCCGGGTCCGGCTCGTTGGGTACCGAGGCACAACCGCCGAGCAGCAGAAGTAGCGCGGCGAGGATAGACAGAAAAGGCTTGTTGTTCATTATTGATCGATTCCAGTGATCCCCAGCAGAAGACATTCCGACAACAAGACGGAAATGCGAAGCATATCAAAGGAACGCGGCGGAACTGAAGCGGTGCACCCTCAACCGGCCAGGCCCATCAGCCGGCGCACTTCCCTCACCCCTGACATCCCCTTCTCGGTAATGACATCCATGGGGCTGCGCCCACCCAAGGCCCAGTGCTCGGTGGTGGGCCACAGGGATACCATTTCCGGGTTGTTGGGGAACAACTTGTGCAATTCACTGCCCAGGATCAGTAGCTCGCCCTGGATATCACTGCCCAGTTTCTCCACCTCGCGGCACTGCTTGCGCGACAGTTGCCAGAGGGCACACAGACGCTTGAGGAGAAAGCGGTTGGATACGGTATTCATGAACGGATAAGTGCGTGTCTGCCGAAAAGCGCGCAGTATACCCCTTCCCGCACGGGCACTCCTGCATACGGATGACGGGATCGCGCATAAGCTACTATTAACCCGGCCATCCAATATGTCGTGTTCAGGGCATTCCTGAAGCCCCTGACCGATGGATCTTTCCGGGTTAACGATCATCTTATCTTGGCCGCACCGAGGCCGATAGCACCCATGTGGTGCAAAGTCTCCCGAGGAGGAGCGATATGAAATTACCCGGCATGTCCGAGGAGACCACCCATGTCGTGCTCACCGGCCTGGATCTCCTCTCCTCCCTGTTCGTGGCCATGCTGGGATCGCTGTTGCTCGTGCTGGTGGTGGTCTACGTCATCGACCGCACCCAGAAGAGCAAGGCCATCCTGCGCAACTATCCGGTCATCGGCCGTTTCCGCTACTGGTTCGAGCATCTCGGCACCTTCTTCCGCCAGTATTTCTTCGCCATGGACCGCGAGGAACTGCCCTTCAACCGTGCCGAGCGATCCTGGGTCTACCGTGCCGCCAAGAACCTGTCCACTACGGTGGCCTTCGGCTCCACCCGCGACCTGCGTCCCACCGGCTCGGTGCTGTTCGTCAATACCCCGTTTCCCAAATTGGGGCAGGATGCGGCCCATTGTGCCGATCTCGCTTTCGGCCCCCAGACCCGCCACCCCTTCCATACCTGTTCCCTGTTCAACATCTCCGGCATGAGTTACGGCGCCCTGTCCCGGCCGGCGGTGGTGGCGCTCTCCCACGGCGCTGCCCGGGCCGGCTGCTGGCTCAATACCGGCGAGGGCGGCCTGACGCCCTATCATCTGGAAGGAGGCTGCGACCTGGTGTTCCAGATCGGCACCGCCAATTACGGTGTGCGCGACGGGGCCGGCAAGCTGAGCGATGAAAAACTGCGCCAGGTGGCCGCCCATGAACAGGTACGCATGTTCGAGATCAAACTCAGCCAGGGCGCCAAACCGGGCAAGGGCGGCATCCTGCCGGGCGGCAAGGTGACCGCCGAGATCGCCGCCATCCGCGGCATCCCCGAAGGCAAAGACTCCATCAGTCCCAACCGCCACCCGGACATCGAAACCAACGAAGACCTGCTGGACATGATTGCCCGGGTGCGCGAGGTCACCGGCAAACCGGTGGGATTCAAGACGGTGATCGGCGGCTGTGGCTGGCTGGACGACCTGATGGAGGCCATCAAACGGAGGGGCGTGGACAGTGCGCCGGATTTCATCACCGTGGACGGTGCCGACGGTGGCACCGGGGCGGCCCCCATGGCCTTGATGGACTACATGGGCCTGCCGCTGAAGGAAAGCCTGCCGCAACTGGTGGACACCCTGGAACGGCATGGCCTGCGCGAGCGGATTCGGGTAATCGCCTCCGGCAAGCTGGTGACACCGGCGGAGGTGGCCTGGGCTTTGTGCACCGGGGCGGATTTCGTGGTCTCGGCGCGTGGCTTCATGTTCGCCCTTGGCTGTATCCAGGCCATGCAGTGCAATCGCAACACCTGCCCCAGCGGCATCACCACCCATGATCCACGCCTACAGAGGGGTCTGGTTCCGGAAAACAAGGCCGGACGGGTGGCCAACTACGCGCGCAACCTGGTGCACGAGGTGGGCGTCATCGCCCATTCCTGCGGAGTGGACGAGCCCCGCGACCTGCGCCGCCATCATGCCCGCATTGTCACCGCCGACGGCATCTCGGTACCGTTGGACAAGCTGTACCGGCGCCAGTCCGGGATGCGCGAATGAGCACGGATGGTCGCCGTTCCGCCAGCAGGCTCACCATCGCCGCCACCGGTCCACCCGGCTAACAGGTGGATCCGGAGGGATCAGAAACGTTCCTCGACCCGGATGGATTGAAAACCGATATCACGCGCCACCCGGGTGGCATGATCCAGATCGTGGTAGATGCGCGGATGACCACCGTGGTCGGTCAGCTCCTCGCTACCGCCGCCCGTCGTGAACAATACGATCATCCAGCCGTCGCCCTCGGTGGCGGGCCGGATTTCCACCTGGCGCAGATGTTCGGCCTCGAACTCCAGTCTGGCCTGCTCAATATTCATGCCGCGGACCTTTTTGTTACCTCACCTGTATTGAAATGTAGTTGATCCCACATGCCTGGGTGTAATCCGGAACCCTGCAAACCAATGACGCCGGGAAATCGCCCTTGCAGGAAGGTGGGCAACTGGGGCTATACTGGCCGTCCGGCCCATACGAATCACATATAAGCACGGCCATCCGGCAATGCCGCCCAACGGCCTTCCGGACAGGGAAAAGACTACCAACAGGACGGAGGAAGGAAGACCCATGCGCCAGGGAACCCATGGCCAGCGGACGGTGCATCGACAGCCCGACCGTCTTGCTGACCACCCCGGACCACCACCGCAGCCCAATCTGAGCGCAGCCTACCATGCGCGCTTCCGCTGTCTGCTGGCCGATACCCCGCCGCTGATCGAACAGGCCCTGCGCCTGCGCCAGGAGATCCACTGCCGCGAACTGGGCCTTGGGCCAGCCAAGGCCTTCGACCGTGATGCGCAAGCACCCGATCCCCTCACACGCCACTGCCTGTTGCAGCACAAGAGCAGCGGGCGTTTCGTCGGCTCCTGTTCCCTGGTGATCCCCGGCAACCATCATTCCAATTGCCTGTTGCCACTGGAACGGAGCTGTCACGGCGTACTGGATCCCCAGGCCATCGCGCCGGAACTGATGGTGCGTGAGCGGGTGGGAGAGATTTCCCGCCTGGCCCTGGCGGGGGACTTCCGCGGTATCGGCGGTAACGGGCGGCAGATCCCCCTGTTCGTCAGCCTTGCCTCGCTGGCCATGCTGGTGCATTTCCGCCTCAATGGCGCATTCGTACTCATGGAGCACTGCCTGACCCGGCAGTTGCGGCATCATGGCATCCGCTTCCATGCCATCGGCGCCGAGGTGGATCATCTGGGCAGGCGCACCCCGCAGCAGATCCTGCTGCGCGATCTGATGGGAGAGGCCGACCGGAAAACCCTGGAGCTGCTGTTCGACATGCGCGATCAGCTGGCGGCCAGCGCCCATCCGACCCTTTAGGGTGGAAACTGAAGAGCCTGCCTATTTCATCCAAAGGAAGGCGGGTACAATGCCGCTCCCTTTTCATTCAAGCCCCGATCCGCCCCGGGGCAGTCCTTCAGCCCGCCCATGCAGCAACTCAACCCGGCCCAACGCGATGCCGTCCGCTACACCGACGGCCCCCTGCTGGTGCTGGCCGGCGCCGGCAGCGGCAAGACCGGCGTCATCACGCGCAAGATCGCCCATCTGATCCGCGAGCGAGGCGTCCCGCCCCAGGGCGTCATCGCCGTGACCTTCACCAACAAGGCGGCGCGGGAGATGCGCGAACGTGTCGGCAGACTGCTCGACGGACGCGACGGCGAAGGACTCAGCGTCTCCACCTTTCACACCCTGGGCCTGCACCTGCTGCGCCGTGAACACCGCCACAGCGGCCTGCGCTCCAACTTTTCCATCCTCGATGCCCGTGACGCCGCCGAACTGGTGCGCGAACTGGCCGCCGGGAGCGGTGCCGAGGGCCGCGAATTGGTGCGTCATATCCACAACCAAATCTCCAGTTGGAAGAACGACCTGGTGGACCCGGGACAGGCCCTGAGCCATGCCGCCGACGAGGCCCAGGCCCGCGCCGCCCGGGTCTATGCCGAATACAACCGCAAGCTGCGCGCCTTCAACGCAGTGGACTTCGACGACCTGATCGGCCTGCCGGTGGCCCTGCTGCGGGAGAACGCGGAACTGCGCGGCCACTGGCAGGCCCGCCTGCGGCACCTGCTGGTAGACGAATACCAGGACACCAACAATGCCCAGTACGAATTGGTGCGGCTGCTGGTAGGCAATGCCACGCCGTTCACCGCCGTGGGCGACGACGACCAGTCCATCTATGCCTGGCGTGGCGCCCGGCCGGAAAACCTCGGCCGCCTGCAACGGGACTTCCCGCGTCTGAAGGTGGTCAAACTGGAACAGAACTACCGCTCCACCGGCACCATACTCAAGGCCGCCAACCGGCTCATCGCCCACAACCCACATGTGTTCGAGAAGAAACTCTGGAGCCGGCTGGGGGCAGGCGAGGCCATCCGCGTGGTGGAGTGCAGGGATGACGAACAGGAGCCCCGCCAGGTGACTTCGGAACTGGTGGTGCACAAGTTCAGGAACGGCACCCGCTTCGGCGACTACGCCATCCTCTACCGCAGCAACCACCAGTCCCGCGCCCTGGAGCAGGCCCTGCGCGAACAGAACGTGCCCTATGTGGTCAGCGGCGGCATGTCCTTCTTCGATCATGCCGAGGTCAAGGATGTGCTCGCCTACCTGCGCCTGCTGGCCAACCCGCACGACGATGCCGCCTTCCTGCGCATCGCCAATGTACCCCGGCGGGGCATCGGCGCCGGCACCCTGGAGGCCCTGGCCGGTTACGCCGCCAAGCGCCACCGCGGCCTGCTGGCCGCCTGCACGGAAATGGGGCTGGGCGAACACCTCGGCGAGCAAGCGTGTTCCCGCCTGCGGCGCCTGGCACACATGCTGGAGGACCTGGCCAAACTGGGCGAACGGGATCCCCTGGGCGCATTGAAGGGCCTGCTGGCCGAGACCGGTTTCATGGTCTGGCTGCGTGAAAACGCCGACAACCCCCGCCAGGGCGACCGCCGCGTGGCCAACGTGGAGGAACTGGTCAACTGGTTGTCCAACCTGGTCAGGCAGGATGGCGACCGCAGCCTGGCCGACCTGGTCAATCACATGGCACTGATGGACATGCAGGACCGCAACGGGGACGACGAGGCCGGCGACCGGGTGCAGTTGATGACCCTGCACGCCGCCAAGGGGCTGGAGTTCCCCCACGTCTTCCTGGTTGGCATGGAAGAAGGCCTGCTGCCCCATCACAGCAGTCTGGAAGAGGACAATGTGGAAGAGGAACGGCGCCTGGCCTATGTGGGCATCACCCGCGCGCGCCAGACCTTGACCCTGAGCTATGCCCGCAAACGTCGCCGTTTCGGTGAATGGGAAGCCTGCCGCCCCAGTCGCTTCCTCGATGAACTGCCCCAGGAACTCCTGCAATGGAGCGGTGGCCGGCGCGAAGAGGCCGATCCGCAGGCCAGGCAGGAACGCGGGCGGGCGCATCTGGCCAATCTGCGCGCGCTGCTGTCCGATCCCCCTTCCTGAAGGGTATCCCGTTGCCGGATCAGTATATATGGAAGCGCTGTTTGACATGCCTTAGCTCTGCCGTCATGTTTTGACGGTCAAGGGGATTTTCTGAAGGAGACCAAGGCGGCATGCCGCAACCGGCGCCATTGCGTTTCGAGCCCGCCGGTTCCTGCCTGGACTACCGCAACTTCCGTTGCCGGCTCAGTCCGGCGTTGACGGCCGCGGCCTGCCGACGCCTGGAGAACGAACTGACGGGGATCGGTGACCGCCTGTCGCGTACCCTGGGAGTGACCCGCGTGCACGGTGACTGGGGATTCGTCACCCTGCCCCCACCCGGGTTCCCGGAATGCCGGGTGAGCTTCTTTCACGACGTCCCCGCCGACCGTATCGACACATTGCTGCGGACGATCACGCACCGACTACAGACTGCCCGGGAGGAAGGTGAACAATGAACGATGCCCTCTTGTCACTGCCCGTCGAGCCATTGTGCCGACTGATCGACCGCAAACGCGCGGAACTGGGCAAGCCTCCCATCGACCACGGCGCCATGAAGAGCCGCCTCACCCTGCGGTTCAACGTCGAGCAGGGCCGCACGCTGGATCTGACGGCAGCGGAACTGCAACTGGACGAGGAGGACCTGTCGGCCCTGGAGGAGATCGTCAATCAGCAGTTCGGGCTCCACCTGCGCGGGGAACTGCGGCGCCTGTGCGCACGCCCGCAAACCCCCTCACCGGCCGCACCGGAGGAGGCGCCGGCGCCACCACCGCCGGCGGAACCGGCCGGTGGCGGTCTCGGCTCCCGCCTGCGGCGGCTGTTCGGTGCGGACTGAAGGGGGAGGAGGAAGAGGCATGGCCCGAGAAGTCACCCATCACCACGGTCAGACCCACATCGGCGGCCTGAACCGGGTCTTCCACTGCAACCACTACAACGCCTACCTGCAGACCGCCGTCTTGCTCTCGGAAGGGGCCGGCGACTGCGCCCCCCGCCGCCTGCTGGCCGATGCCGTGGTGCCCCTGGTCCGCCATCTGCTCGAACAGGGCTACAGCCGCGAGGATCTCATCGAGGAGTTCTCCTTCTGCGGTTTCGGCGTGCTGCGGGAAATGACCGGCGGCACCTGGGTCACGCCCCATTCCCATTACGGCCAGGCCGCCCGCCTGCACAGCCACGGCGAGAAGAGCTGCTATTTCACCGCCGGCTATCTGACCGGCATGACCGGCCTGCGCACCGAGGAGACCCTGTGCAAGCAGCAGGGATCGCCGGTGGACTGGTTCAAGACCGGCGAGCCGCTGGACCCGCTCCCACCGGACTACCTCCGGAACCCTCCGCCCTTCACCGACACCCCTCCACGTTTCGGCCTCGACGGCCAGGCCGGCATGAGCACCCCCATCGACGAGGAGGCCATCATTCAGGCGGTGTCCGGCCTGCCCCTGTTCGGCAGATCGGAACCCGGCGAGACCGGCCTGATCGACGCCTTCGGCGTGGTGCTGACCAACCACTTCGCCGATTACTACAACTATATTTCCTACGAGACCTTTTTCGGCATGCTGGATGCGGGCCTGCCGGTGGAGCATTGCCGGGATGTATTCATCCAGGGGGGACACATCTGCGCCTTCAACACCTTCGGCGGCATCATGTCCAGCCCGGAGTGGTACAACCTGATCGAGCCTCATTGCCGCAATGTGGAGGACTGGATCCATGGCATGGTGGCGGTCATCAACGCCCTGGGATGGGGAACCTGGCGGGTGGAACGCATCGATCCGGGCAGGGAACTGGTGATCCGGGTCTACAATTCCTACGAGGGCGTGGGCTTCCGTCGCCTGTACGCACCGGCGCAGGACAGGCAACTGTCCTTCCTGGTGCTGGGTGCGGTGCAGGGGCTGGCGCACCTGTTCTGGAAGATCGACATCCGCGAAAAGCCCCAGTTGGACCAGGATTTCTACGCCAACGTGTTCAACGACCCGCAAGGCAAGTTCACCGTCACCCAGACCCATGCCATCGCCGCCGGGGACGAATACGACCGGGTGGTGGCCCACCGGGATTGAATGCGCCATGTCCGTCCTGATGGAATTCAGCATCTTCCCCACCGACAAGGGCGAGAGCGTCAGCCCCTATGTCAGTGAGGTCATCCGCATGATCCGCGACTCCGGTGTCCGTTACCGGCTCACCCCCATGGGCACGGTGATCGAGACCGAGCAAGCCGCCGAGGCGCTGGCCCTCGTCGAACGGGCCGCCCGCCTGCTGGAAGAGCAGGGCTGCGCCCGCATCTACTCGGCCATCAAGCTGGATATCCGTCCGGGCAGGGACGGGAGGATGGAACAGAAGATCCGCTCAATAGAAGGAAAGATCGGCGCGGTCAAACGCTGAGCGCATCCTGCAGACGGATCTCCATCCCGGCCTGACCGTCCACCACCGTGGTGTTCACGCATAGCCGGTAGAAGTGATCGAAACGGCTGCGTTCGGCCCATGGTGCCAGGCTGGCACTGCGATGCTCGACGAAGCGCTTGGCGAAACCGGGAAACACCGCTCCGGTGAGCGGATCGCGGGTCGGCACCACACAACGCTGGCAGGGATTGCCGCCCTCCATGCGCACCTCACCCAGCTTGAACGGCACCGGTACCCCCTTGGCCGCGAACAGGCGGTCCTCCCAGAACGGTTCCACCCCGCCGATCTCGATATTGGTACGCAGCCGGCGGCGCAGATCGCCGGTCTCCAGCCCATCGAACCAGCCGGCCACCGCTTCCAGGGTGCCGCTGCTCACCAGGGTGGGGCCGGGATAGACATCATCATCGGGAAACCCCTTGTCGGCGGCCTCCACCAGCCGCACGGAAAAACCAAAAAAGGCGCTGAGCCATTGCGCCATGGCATCCCGTTCCCGATCCAGGTGAAAGACCCTGGACTCATTGGCATCCTGAATGGAAAGTTCCACCGTACGCTCGGACAGATCGTAATGGCTGCGCAGACCATGCACGGCAGCCGTACGCTTGCCATTCACGAACCGGCCATCCGCATCGACCATGGCATAACGGCGGTCATCCAACAGGGCGCCGCCCGCGCTGATGGTGGCGGTCTTGACCTCGACACCGTCCAGGGATTTGATGGGAAACAGGGTGATACGCTGAATGTAGGGCATGAGCCGCCGCCTTCCTTACTGTAGGACACCTCTAAAATTCAGGATTTTCGTTTGAGTTCAACCTGAATCCGTGGGTTCAGGTTCAAGGTGGATGGATTTCGAGAACCGCAGTCCATGAAGGGATACATGAGGATCGCAGAAATTCAGCCAACGCAGAAATCAGGTGAAAAAACCATTTTTAGGGGGGGCCTGTAAACATCACGTCAAGCTTACCGCAACAGTCCATCATGGAAACCAAGAACCCACCCCCCGCCAGCCTGCTCCAGGGTGAAGGCATCCATCCGGTGATCCGGCTGTTCTTCGAAACCGCCCACCTCAAGCAGTTGTTTCGCCAGGGCTGGTTGCGCGCCGGCCGGCCCGTGCCGAAGGAATGGTGCGAAAGCGTCGCCGACCACTCCTTCAGCGTCGCCCTGTTGGCCCTCGTCCTGGCCCAGGACTACTTCCCGCAACTGGATGCCGACCGGGTGGTGAAACTGGCCCTGATCCATGATGTGGCCGAGGCTCGCATCGGCGACATCACCCCCATGGACAATATTCCGGAGGAGCAAAAGCTGGCCGCCGAACGCAAGGCCATGGAGGAGCTGTTCGAGGCATTCCCCAACCGCGACCGCTATCTCGCCCTGTGGGAAGAACAGGCTGCACGGAAGACCCCCGAAGCCAGGCTGGTACACCAGATCGACAAACTGGAAATGGTCTTGCAGGCCAGTGTCTATGAACACCACGGCGCCAATGGCCTGCAGGAATTCTATGACTATGTACGCGGCAGGATGCGGGAGGAACCCTTGCGTGAGATCTTCGCGGAACTGCTGGAGATCCGGGAAGACAGGTCAGAGACATGCTGACGCGGTCATGATCTTCCGGCGCCTTCACAGCCTGTCGGATTTTGGCGGCCTGTTGCGCCTGCTCCTCCCGATCTGGGTTCTTGCCTGGCTGGCCGCGGCACCGGCCGGCGCCATCGAAAACGGCCATATCATCCTGGAACACACCCAACACGGCGTGTTCTACCAATATCTGCCCCGTTCCAATCCCAGGCCAAAACAGTTGCTGGCCATCATCCACGGCACCCCGCGGAATGGCCAATCGGCGCGGGAACTGGCGCGGGAATTCATCGGCCGCTGGCTGTCACACGCCGAACGGGAGGGCCTGATACTGGTGGCACCGGTCTTCGATACGGAGAGCTTCGGCCTCTATGACAACCCCCCCGGCGGCTACCGCGGCCTCTACGGCCGTGACATCGGTGCCGATGAGTTTCTCGACGAGATCATCGAACGTTTCCGTGGTCGGCTGGCCGAATGGGATGGCCGTTTTCTGCTCTACGGCCACTCCGCCGGGGGGCAGTTCGCCAACCGCTATCTGGTCCGCCATCCGGAGCGTCTGAAGAAGGTCGTGCTGAGCGCGCCGGGCCGTTATGCCTTTCCCGACCCCGATGCGCCATGGCCCTATGGCATGGGCAAGACCCAGCAACTGATCGGCTGGGACGAAGGGAAAACCCTGCGGATCGAATCCATTTCCCCGGACCCCCGTGGTTGGCTGAAGGCCACCGCTGTCGATGTGACCATCGTCGTCGGTGAGCAGGATACCCAAAGGCACCCCCCTCGCCCGGCCCATCCCGGCCATACCCGGATCAGCTTCGCCCTGGGCTGGGCGGAAGCCATGAACCGGTTGGCGCAGTCAGAAGGGGGGGAAGGCCGCATACACGTGCAGGTGGTGCCGGGTGTCGGCCACGATTCGGCCATGCTCACCCCCTACTGCGCACGCGCCCTGTTCCTGTTGCCACCGTAAGCGGGCAGAAGTGGCAACAAGCCTTTCATTTGCATCGGCTTTCCGATCGGTTTTTAATTGGTCCGGCAACCCAATAATGCCGTCGGGGAACAGCCGCCATGACGGTCCATATCGCTCAGCATCCTTCCGCTTCTTCCCGGCCCGATCTGGGTCAGCAGGTCCTGCGCACCGACGCGGGAGGCATGCCGCTGGAGTGGATCGACTACCAGGAAGCGGTCCGTCTCTATACCCTAGAACAGGTGGCCTACACTTGTGGCAGTCCGCTGTTCCTCATCCGCGGCGGGATCAACCGCTGGACCGGCCGGCGCAGCCTCATCGAGGTCAACTCCATCATCGCCACCCATGGCCACAACCAGCACGCCATGGCCAGGGCCCGCGCCGGCTATGTGCCGCCAGTGGCCAATCCGGCCCTGTTCAAACGCGATGCCTTCCTCTGCCTCTATTGCGGCAACCGCTTCAAGCGCCAGGAGCTTTCCTGCGACCACGTCACACCGCTCAGCCAAGGCGGCGCCAATCACTGGAACAACGTGGTCACCGCCTGCCGGCGCTGCAATCACCACAAGGCCGGGCGAACGCCGGAACAGGCCGGCATGGAATTGCTGGCCATCCCCTTCACCCCCAATCACGCCGAGTACATCTACCTGCAGGGCAAACGTATCCTCGCCGACCAGATGGAATTCCTGCTGGCGCATTTCCCGCGCACCAGCCTCTTGCATGAACGCCTGCGGCTGAGTGGGCCGCCGGAGCATCCCTGAACGGGGCATGCGCATTCAACCGTGAGATGGTCACGGAATCATCCGGGCGCACAGGTGTAGACTGGATTTCCTTCATCCGACCAGCCACCGCCATGAAACGCCTGCTCGTCCGTCTCGGCCTGTTCTCTGTATTCCTGATCGCGCTGCCCCCCGTCGGCGTCTTTTTCAGTGGCCAGCCACTGGATCTGTATTATGGCTATCCACCCCTGACCCGCCTGGGTGATCCGGCACCGTTCTCACCCGCCGTATATGCCCTGGCCCTGCTGCCGCTGCTCGTATTCCTGCTGTTTGTCGGCTGGCTGCTGCTGCGTGCCAGAGTGAAAGACACATCCCGTGAAACGGGTCGCGGCTTCCCCGGCTGGGGCTGGAGCGGACTGTTACTGACCGCCCTGGGCCTGGTGGCGGGCTGGCATCCGGACACCGGGCTGGATGCCTGGCGCTGGGCTGCGCCCATGCTGCAATGGGCCGGAGTGCTGTTGCTGATCAATGCCCTGACACGCATGCGCAGCGGCCACTGCCTGCTTACGGACCAGCCCGGCTACCTGGGAATCCTGGCCCTCGGCGGGCTGCTGCTGGGCTGGCTGCTGGAAACCCTCAACCGCTTCACCCAGAGTGGCTACTTCGAGGACCTGGCCGCCTTTTCCCTGTTGCAATACCTGCTCATGATCAGCACCAGCTCAGCCCTGTTGCTGCCCGTAGTGATGAGTCTGCGCCTGTGGCTGGCCTCCTTCCCCCGCCTGTTGGCCGCGACCGGTCAGGGGCCGGAATCGTCCCTGCGTGGAGACCCGGCCATGGGCTGGACCCTGCTCGCCCTGTCCACCCTGGGCCTGATCTACGTGGCGGTGTGGCCGGATCAGCTGTTCATCCTTGCCCTGCTGGCACCCTTCATGATCCTGACCGGTTTCCAACTGGTGTTGCGCGAGCGCACCCTGTTCGCCGGCCTCGCCCGGGGCGACTGGACCCGGGTGATCCTGCCGGCCCTGGCCGGCCTGCTCTACGGCCTGCTGTCCGCCGTGTTCAACACCGCGGGCGAACCGCGCTGGCACTACACTCTGCCCTGGCTCCAAGGGGGTGAACTGCTGGGCGTGCCCGTGCCGGCCTATACCGGTTTCCTGCTGCTGGGCCTGGTCTGCATGCAACTGGCCGAACTGCTGGCCAAACCCCTCCATGGCCGCCCCCGGTACGGCAGCGGTTCGCCGTACCGGAAACTGGATATTCCCATCAAGGTGGAGTGATCCGGGCTAGGAGTCTGTCGGACTTAGGATGAATCGGCTGCAAAAACGGGACAGCGGTCTAATTTTCCCTGATTTTTCGTTACATGGTGCCCACCATGCTCCTCAAAATCATGAAATGGCGGCCGCGACACGGTGTGCGCCAGCCGGGTGCGGGA
>CAYPEH010000044.1:0-19057 GCA_964409585.1 uncultured Chromatiales bacterium
TTGCCAAGGACCGGGCCATTGCCTGCGGGCCGCGCCTTGATCCGGAACATCCGGGACGCTCTGAGTGTGGCTTTATTCAGGATTGTCTTAGTATTACCCTGCACTTATATTCTTTAAAAACAGTTAGTTATACATTGATTAGGGCGCCAGGCCAGGACTTGGCCGGAGCAAAATCCTTTCTATCAAGGGCAATGTATTTCATAATATTGCGTTCTTTTTCCGCTCGATCGGCCGCTTCCCCGGCCTCGAGGCGGGAAGAACAGGCAGTCGGGGCAGGACCGATCTCTTGCGCCGACGAACAGACGACGGCACGCCGGAACCGGCCCGCCGTTCCCCTGGACAGACGCTTCACGGAGCACAGCCCCGAAGGTAGCACACCCAGAGGCCAGCACGGTTTATGACGGAACAGACAGAACAACTGGTCAATGTGACGATCAATGGCGCGGACATCTCCGCGCCCGCGTCGCTGTCCGTGATCCAGGCCCTGTGGCATGCCGGCTATCCACGCGTGAAGAGCGTCGGCTGCATGGAAGGGGTGTGCGGTTCCTGCCGCGTGATGGTGCGGCGTGCCGACAGCAACCGTATCACCACGGAGCTGGGCTGCGAGGTGCTGATCGAGGAGGGCATGGAGGTCAACTTCCTGCTCTTCCCCAACCCGACCCATCACACCTACCAGCTCAGTGACATCCGCAGTTCCTGGGAGGTACAGGAAAAGTTCCACCGCATCTTTCCCGAGGCCGACAACTGCCGCCAATGCGATGGCTGCACCAGCACCTGCCCCAAGCACATCGAAGTCCGGCTGGGCGTCGAGCTGGCCTCCAAGGGCCGTTTCCGCGAAGCCGGCGACCTGTTCGCCGAATGCGTCATGTGCAACCTCTGCCAGACCGCCTGCCCGGAACTGATCGCACCCAATCACGTGGGCCTGTTCGCCCGCCGTGTCACCGCCTATTTCCATACCCGCCCGTCCAATCTCATCAACCGGCTGGGCAAACTGCAAAAGGGGGAATTGCAGGTCACCTGGTGATCCCGTGAGGGTTCGGTGACGTGCGGACGCATATGGCAAACGGCATCCCCTACAATGAAGCCCTGCAGAACTACCGGCCCCAGGCCCGGCACCCCCTGCCGGAACCGGACCTGACACCGGACGAGCTGCTGCGCACCTTTCACCCGGACCACCAGCCCGAATCCGTGGTCAAGCTGGAAGTGGGTCCCAACAAGGGCGACATCTGCCACCGCCAGCTGGCCGACATCCTCCAGGCCGACGCCCGCATCGACGAGGCCGATCTGGCCGGAGCCGCGATCGTCGAGACCGACGTGCTGGTGATCGGCGGCGGCGGCGCCGGCTGTACCGCCGCGCTGGAGGCCGCCCGCGCCGGTGCCCGCGTCATCCTGACCACCAAACTACGCCTGGGCGACAGCAACACGGTCATGGCCGAGGGCGGCATCCAGGCATCGGTGGAGAAAAACGACACGCCGCAGATGCACTTCGACGACACCGTCAAGGGCGGCCACCTGAAGGTGGACAAGAAGCTGGCGGCGCAGATGGTGATGGACGGCCCCGAGGTCATCCGCTGGCTGATCCAGCAGGGCATGCAGTTCGACCTGGACCAGTACGGCGATCTGCTCACCCGCCGTGCCGGCGGCACCTCCGCCGCGCGTGTGGTCTACTATCGCGACTACACCGGCCTGGAGATGATGCGCGTACTGCGCGAGGCGGTGGAAAACAGCAACATCGAAGTGTGGCCCTACAGCCCGGTGGTGGAACTGCTGTCCAACGAACAGGGCCACTGCGCCGGCGCGGTGGTGTCCTCGCTGAAGGACTACTGCTTCAAGCTGGTCAAGGCCAAGGCGGTGATCCTCGCCACCGGCGGCATCGGCCGCATGCACCTGAACGGCTTCCCCACCTCCAACCACTTCGGCGCCACCGGCGACGGTCTGGTGCTGGCCTACCGCCTGGGCGCCAGGCTGCGTGACCTGGACTCGTTCCAGTATCACCCCTCGGGCCTGGCCTGGCCCATCCATCTCAGCGGCACTCTCATCACCGAGGGCGTGCGCTCCGCCGGCGCCTACCTGCTCAACGGCCACGGCGAACGCTTCATCGACGAACTGCGCCCCCGCGACCAGGTGGCCGCCGCCATCATCCGTGAATGCCGCGAGGGCCGCGGCATCGACACCGGCCACGGCAGTTGCGGCGTGTGGCTGGACACCCCCGGCGTGGAACTGCGCAATCCGGGCATCTTCGAAAAGCGCTTCCCCAAGCTCATCCACCTGGGCCGCAAGAGCGGCACCGATCCGCGCAAACAGCCGATGCTCATCTACCCCACGCTGCACTACCAGAACGGCGGCGTGGTCATCGACGAGAACGGCCTCAGCACCGTGCCCGGCCTGTACTGCATCGGCGAGGTCTGTGGCGGCATCCACGGCCGCAACCGGCTGATGGGCAATTCACTGCTGGAGATCATCAGCTTCGGCCGCCGCGCCGGCGCCCATGCCGCCGAATGCCGCCACGGCCGCGGCCACAAGAAGATCTCCATCGAGCACCTGAGCCAGATCCGCCGCGCCCTGACCCTGGCCGGCCGTTCCCTGGAAACCAAGGGGCCGATCCTGTTCCCCGAATACGCCAAGTTCGAGATGGATTCCGATTACGACGGCCTGAGCAAAAGCAGGAAGACGGAGGACTGACCATGACTGAAGTACTCAATCAGGTCCTGCTCAGCGAGGCCAACCGCGTCGGCGCCGATTTCTACGCCTGGATGGGCGGTGTCGGCGGCGACGGACTGGAAAGGGCCCTGGCCGACACGGCCGCCATCATCCCCACCATCCGGGAGGCCAATCTGCGCGGCCTCGGCGGCAGCGGTTTCCCCACCTGGCGCAAATGGGAGGCCATGGCCGCCCGGCAGGGCGCCGAACACAAATACCTCATCTGCAACGGCAACGAGGACGAGCCCGGCACCTTCAAGGACCGGATCCTGATGGAGGAATGCCCCCACCAGGTGATCGAGGGGGCCACCATCGCCGCCCTGGCCATGGGCATCGACAAGATCGTCTTCTACATCAACCCCCACCTGGGCGCGCCGCTGGAGAACATGCGCCAGGCGGTCACCCAGTGGCAGCAATCCAGCTGGCCGGGCAAGGTCGCCGAGAAACTGGGCAAGCCGCTGGAATACCGGGTGGTGGAGAGTTCCGGCCATTACATCGGCGGCGAGGAGACTGCCGCCATCGAATCGGTGGAAGGCAAGTTCCCCTTCCCCCGCGGCAAGCCACCCTTCCCCGCCGAATACGGTGTGCACGGCATGCCGACCCTGGTCAACAACATCGAGACCCTGGCCAACGTCTCCCACATCCTGCGCAATGGTGCGCAGTGGTTCCAGAATCTCGGCCTGGGAGAAAGCAGCGGCACCAAGATCTACTGCCTCAGCGGCGATGTGCTGCGCCCGGGGGCCTACGAACTGCCCATGGGCACCCCCCTGAACGAGCTGATCTACCGCTACGGCGATGGCATGCTGGTGGGCAAGCGGCTCAAGGCGGTGTTCACCGGCGGACCGTCCAACACCATCCTCACGCCCAAGGATCTGGACGTACCGCTGGATTTCGAATCGGTGGCCGCGCGCCGCTCGGCGCTGGGCACCGGCGCCATGATCGTGGTCTCCCACGGCACCGGCATCGTCAAACGCGTCACCGAGTACGTGAACTTCTTCGCCGCTTCGTCCTGCGGCCAATGCCCCTCCTGCAAGACGGGCACTTATTACATCTCGCTGCTGCTGGGAAAAATCGACACCGGCCGCGGCAAACGGGCTGATCTGGACACCCTGATCAATCTCTGCCGGATCCTGCCTGGAACCGGCCGCTGCCACCTGCTGGATGGTGCGGTCAAGGTGCTGGACAGCTCGCTGTACCACTTTATGAACGAATACGAGCAATCATTACTTTAGGCCATGGGCCACAGGCCGCGGACCGCGGGGTTCCTCATTTTCCCGGTGCCTTCCGTCCGCAGCCTGAAGCCTGATTGATTGAGGTTTGTTATGACCAATCAGACTGAAGAGGCGGAAAAGGTCGTGGATCTTCCCGACCGGCGCCCCAAGACCATTGACGAACACATCGTCGAGATCGTCTCCGACTCCGGGGAAGGCGCGCAGAAATGCGGCCAGACCTTCGGCACGGTCAGCGGCAAGATGGGCAACGGCGTATGGACGGTGGAGATCATCCCCGCCGAGATCCAGCCGCCGGCCCGTTCGCCGGCCGGCGCCTCCGGCAACCGCATCCGCATCGCCTCCAAGTACGTCACCAACATGGGCAACGAGGCCGACCTGGTGGTGGCCTTCAACGAACAGGTGCTGTACTCGCGCATCGCCAACGGCGCCTACAAGAAAGGCACCATCGTGCTGCTGGAGAACAAATGGGCGGACGATCCGCAGGAGCACATCCGCGACCAGTACGCCGCCGCCATCAAGGAATTCACCGAGCACGGCCTGGTGGTGCGCGAGATCCCCATGGAGGAGGAATGCCTGAAGATCGTCGCCAACGCCCGCAAGGGCAAGAACATGTTCGTCCTGGGCATGCTCTGCCGCATCTACAATCGCGATGCGGAACTGGCCCGCAAGGAGATCGCCGCCACCTTCGCCCACAAGGGACCCAAGGTGATCCAGCCCAACATCGACCTGTTCGATTCCGGCTACCGTTACGCGGACGAGCACCTCGAATACGACTGGGTGATCGAGCCCTACCAGGGCAACCACGACCAAAAGACCATCATCACCAACGGCAACCAGGCGGTGGGGCTGGGCGTCATGGCCGCCGGCATGGAACTGGTGTCCATGTACCCCATCACCCCGGCCACCTCGGCCTCCCACTACATCGCCAGCGTCTACGATCAGGTGGGCGGCTTCGTCCACCAGGCTGAGGACGAGATCGCCGCCATCGGCTTCGCCATCGGCGCCTCCTACGCCGGCAAGACCGCCTGCACCATCACCTCCGGCCCCGGCATGGCGCTGAAGACCGAGATGATCGCCCTGGCCGTCATGGCCGAGATCCCGCTGGTGATCATCGACGTGCAGCGCGGCGGCCCGTCCACCGGACTGCCGACCAAGGTGGAACAGGCGGACCTGCTCTCCTCCCTGTACGGTGAACCGGGTGATGCGCCCAAGATCATCATCGCCCCCGCCACCATCGAGGAGTGCTTCCATTTCGTCATCCTCGCGCGCAAGCTGGCCGAATCCTTCCGGGGTCCGGTCATCATGCTCAGCGACGCCAACCTGGCCACCGGCGTGCAACCGTACAAACGCCCCGAATTGCAGGAAGACTGGCTGGCGGCCCCCATCGACCAGTCGCCGTGGAACTCCGACGTGCCGGCCTATGACTGGGATCCGGAGACCGGCCTGTCACAGCGGCCCATCCCCGGCCAGCGGGGCGGTGAGTACGTGCTCACCGGCCTGTCCCACACCAACCGTTCCAAGGTGGCCTACGACTCCGACACCCACCAGACCAGCATGCACATGCGCAGCCGCAAGCTGGCCGCGTTACAGAAGACCCTGAAGAAACCACAGGTGCACGGGGACGACGAGGGCGATCTGCTGATCGTCGGCTGGGGTTCCACCATGGGCGCCATCGAGGAGGCGGTGGACCTGCACCGCGCCGAAGGCCGCAAGGTCTCGCACCTGCACCTGCGTTTCCTCTCCCCGCTGGAACCGCAGCTGAAAGAGATCTTCAGCCGCTTCAAGAAGGTGATGACCATCGAGATCAACTACAGCGACGATCCCGCCCATCCCCTCATCAGCGAAGAAAACCGGCGTTACGCCCAACTGGCCACGATACTGCGCGCCCAGACCCTGGTGGACGTGGATTGCTGGTCCGTGGTCTACGGCCATCCCTTGCAGCCCGGCATGCTCTACGACGTCATCGCCGACCGGCTCGCCGCCCTCAGCAACTGATTCTGGAGAGACCCATGTTCGGATTGAAAGCAGACTGGTCCCTCGATGTCTTCGACCGCTACTTCACCCTCGGCGACTATGCCGGCGGCGAGGCCCGCTGGTGCCCCGGCTGCGGCGACTTCGCCGTCCTCAATGCCACCCACCGCGTGCTGCGCGACGCGCAGATGGAACCGGAGAAAAGCGTATTCGTCTCCGGCATCGGCTGCTCCAGCCGCATGCCCCACTACGTCGGCACCTACGGCTTCCACGGCCTGCACGGCCGCGCCCTGCCCATTGCCAACGGCATCAAGGCCCGCCGTCCCGACCTGGATGTATGGGTGGCCACCGGCGACGGCGACTGTTTCTCCATCGGCGCCGGCCCCTGGATCCACGCCATACGCCTGAACATGGACATGGTGGTGCTGATCTTCGACAACGGCATCTACGGCCTGACCAAGAAACAGACCTCGCCCACCACCCCCACCGGAACCAGGACCAACACCCACCCCAAGGGGGCGATAATGCCGCCGCTGAACCCCCTGACGATCACCCTGGGCATCACCAACGTCTCCTTCGTCGCCCAGGTACCGGACTGGAATCCGCCGCTGCTCTACGAAACCATCAAGAGGGCCCACGAGCACCGCGGCACCAGCTTCGTGCGCATCCTCCAGCGCTGCCCGGTATTCGCTGAAGGGTACTGCAAACCCCTCCAGGAAGACCCGGAACAGATGCTGCTGCTGACCCACGAGAACGGCATCCCGGTGGACGACGGCGTCAAGCGCCTGTTTCCGGAACAACAGGAGCACGACCCCAGTGACTGGATCGGCGCCATGGCCCTGGCCCGCGACACCTCCCGGGTACCCGTCGGACTGCTCTACCAGAATCCGCAGGCCGTGGTCTACGAAGACCTGTCGGCGCAGGGCCTGGACAAGACCAACGCGGAAAAGCTGGCGGCCATCGACAAGGCCCTGGACGCATTCGCCATCTAGCCTGCAGACATGAACGCTACAGCCAAAGCAAGACACGACGCCCCTCTGCCGGTTCTGCCCGTGGCCACCCGCGACGCGGAGGCGAGCAAGGAGATCATGCGCACCCTGCGGCACTTCCACCTGGGCAACCCGCGGGCGCGGGAGAGGCTGGACCGGCCCGGCGATGACGCCCTGCCCGCACTGCTGGACCCCTACCGCGACAGCAGCCGGCTGCGTTACGAGTACCCGCTGTTCCTGAACACGCTGGACGAAGTGGTGGGCGAACCGGAACCCTCCAGGCTGGCCCAGCCGCTGTCCTCCTTCCTGCGACAGACGGTGGAGGGTTTTGCCCCCGGTGACGGCAGCGCACGCATCCTCAAGGACAACCTGCCCTGGATCGAGCGCGACCTGCGCCAACGTCTGCAGGGCCAGGAAGGTCCCCGCGCCGCCGGCCCACTCATGGCGGCCAGCGCCGATGCACTGCTCGAACACCTGCGACTGGACGAGGAGAACAGCGCCAAACTGCGCGCCGATCTGGACCGGCTGCTGGCGGCGATCCCCGAATCGGGCCAGCTGCTGGGCTACGAGCGTTACCCGGCCATCCACCTGCTGATCCACACCATCCGCAATATCACCACCCCCCGCCACGCGCGTTTCCGTGCCGAGGTGGAAGAAAAGATCCGCCGTCTGCGGATCCTGCTCGAGGTGGAAAAGGACAAGTCCGCCGAGGCCATCGAGCCCGCCAACCTGAAACAAAGCGTCGGCCCCGCAGCCGACCTGCTCGACCCCACCGCCCTGTCCAAGGTCCTGGATCACAGCCATGGCTCGGTCACCATGTCTGCCGAGCGCAAGGCACGCATCGAATCGGCCCTGGAGACCCTCAGCGCCTTCACCGGCGAGGAGGTGCTGGTGCGCATCATCATCCGCGGCGGGCTGGCCGACGACAGTTGGCTGAAACAGGTTCCGGGATTCGAGGCCCTCGACGCCGACGACCCCTGCGCCGAGGCCATGCGTGTATTCGACCAGGAGGCCGGACGCCTGGCCAGGGTGTTCGCCGCCGCGCGTATCGCCCACCTGGAAATCGAGGACATGTACGATCCGGCCATCCACGATCCCTGGTTCGACAACTTCGGCTGGGAGGCCTTCTCCAAGGACGAACTGCTGCTGGTGCCGGCGGTGATCGCCCTGGAAGGCGCCGACCGCATGGCCGGCGAGGGCATGCCCTCCTTCTCGCGCCTGCTCCATTCCGGCCGCCCGGTACAGGTGCTCGTCCGCGTACAGGCCCACAACAATCCGGGCCGCCTCGCCGGCGAAGACCCTTTCCACAGCTTCCGCACCGAGCTGGGCTACCTGGGCATCGCGCACCGGCAGGCCTTCGTCTCACAGACCTCCGCCGCCCGTCACGAACACCTGGTGCAGGGCTACCTGGAGGCGCTGAATGCCACCCGCACCAGCCTGCACCTGATCAATACCGGCCTGAAGAGCGCCGGCAACGACTCCGACCTGAACGCCTGGCTGGTGGCCGGCGCCGCCCTGGAAGGACGCGTACACCCCTTCTTCCGCGTCAATCCGGGCAAGGGCGACCGGTTCGCCGAGCGGGTCTGCTTCGACGGCAACCCGCAGCCGGAACAGGACTGGCCGGTGCATCCCTTCCGCTACCAGGACGACAGCGGCGTCACGGTGAATATCGAACTGCCCTTCACCTTCGCCGACTACTGCCTGCTGATGAGCAACTTGCGCGATCACTATGCCCTGGTACCGCCGGAATGCGAATCCGACGATCTGGTGAGCATCGGCGAATTCCTCGCCGGCGAGGATGATTCCAGCGAACGGGTGCCCTTCGTCTGGGCGGTGGACCGCTACGGCACCCTGCAACGCGCCGTGGTCTCCCGCACCCTGGTGCATGCCTGCCGCGACCGGCGCAATTTCTGGCGCACGCTGCAGGAAATGGCCGGGATCAGAAACCGGCACGTGGAACTGGCGGTGGAGGCCGTGCGGGAGGAGATCCAGGCCGCCGCCGACGCCCGCATCGCCGAAGCCGAGGCCCGCCACCAGCAGGAATTGCAGGCCGCCCGCGCCACCGCGGCCGGTGAAGTCATGCAGCGCCTGACCGATGTCCTGCTGGGCATGGATTTCAGTACCGCCGCCCCCCGTCCGGCGCCCGCCGCCGCTCCTCTCCAGGCGACCGCCGAGGCCCCCGCCACGGAGCAAACACCGGCCGGGGAAGTGGAAGAAGCAGCGGCCGAACCCGTGGAAGAAGAAACGGCCCCCGAGGAAGCGTGGATCGATACCCCGCTCTGCACCAGCTGCAACGACTGTCTTGCGGTCAACCCCCAGGTGTTCGCCTACAACGACGAGAACCAGGCTTACATCGCCGACGCCAGTGCGGGCACCTATGCGGAACTGGTGGAGGCGGCGGAGCTCTGCCCCTCCAGTTGCATCCATCCCGGCCAGCCGCTGAACCCCAACGAGCCCGGCCTGGACGACCTGAAGGCCCGCGCCGCCAAGTTCAACTGACGGACCGTCCCCCATTCCAACGAGGCACGCAATCACGTCTTACCAACCGGCATGAACAGTTTTCTGACAGCCCCAGCGGTGATGACGGGCATCGGCCTGTTCTTCGGCGTGATCCTCGCCGTTGCCTATAAACGGCTGAAGGTCGAAGAAGACCCGCGCATCGCCAGCACCGAGGAAATGCTCCCCGGCACCAACTGTGGCGCCTGCGGAGAACCCGGCTGCCTGCCCTTCGCCGAGGCCCTGGTAAAGGGCAAGGCCCTGCCCAGCGGCTGCACCGTGGCCAGCGAGGAGGATATCGACGCCATCGCCGAGTTCCTCGGCGTGGACGCCGGCGAGGCGGAAAAACGGGTGGCGCGCCTGCATTGTGCCGGAGGCCGCGCCCAGGCACACCAGATCGCCGAATACCGGGGATTCGACAGTTGCCGGGCGGCCGCCACCGTATCCGGCGGCGGCAAGGGCTGTTCCTGGGGCTGCCTGGGACTGGCCGACTGCAAGGTGGCCTGCACCTTCGATGCCATCGCCATGAACAACAATGGCCTGCCCAAAGTGGACCTGGAACGCTGCACCGCCTGCGGCGACTGCGTGGAGGCCTGCCCCAAGGACCTGTTCGAGGTAGTGCCCGTCAGCCAGAAACTGTTCGTCCAGTGCAACACCCCGCTGGAGAGCGACGCCGCCACCGCGTTGTGCTCGGTGGCCTGTGACGCCTGCGGCCGCTGCGCCGCCGATGCGCCCACCGGCCTGATCGAGATGAGCGGCAATCTGCCGCGGATCGATTATTCCTCGGGGCTCCCGGTGACGGCCGCCGCCACGGCGCGCTGCCCCACCGGGGCCATACAATGGCTGGAAGGAAACCAGTTCGAATCCCCGGACACCGGGCGCAACCCATCATCGCTTTCGACATGACCTCATTGAACCAAATCGCCATACGCCTCTACCGACGCCTGTACGGCCGTAGTCCCACCGCCGCCTACAGCGCGGAGGGTGAACTGGTCCTGGACGGCCGGACCGCCGTTTCCATGGCCGAGGCCACCGCCGGCAGCGTGGTGGAAACCGGCCGTGCCCACCCCGGCGGGCGCGCCGCCCTGGCCGCCGCCATGGGCCGTGCCATGGCCGGTCAACGCACGGCCGCCTTCCTGTCCGGGCCGGAACTGGCCGCCGCCCAGGATCTGCTGCGCAATACCGCGGGCCGCCACCTGCCGCTGGTGATCCAGCTCACCAACCGTGCCCTGCCCACCCAGGGCGAACCCGACGGCAGTGGCCACGAGGCCCTGCACCTGGCCGCCGAGGCCGGCTGCGCGGTATTCATCGCCGCCAACGTACAGGAAGCGGTGGACCTGTCGGTGATCGCCCACCGCGTGGCCGAACAGGCCCTGCTGCCGGTCGTGGTGGCCATGGACCTGGAGGCCACCGCACTGTCCGCCCAGGACGTGAGCCTGCCGCCAAAGTCCATGCTGGATGAATTTCTCGGTGATCCCGCAAGCCCCATGGCCTGTCCGACCCCGGCCCAGGAGATGCTGTTCGGCGAGACCCGCCGACGCGTACCCCGCTGGCACGACCTGGACCTGCCGCAACTGTCCGGCAGCCGCCAGGACCGCCATGCCTATGCCCTCGGCGCCATGGCCTCCGGCCCCTTTTTCGACAGCCACCTGGCTGGTTTCGTCGATCAGGCCTTCGCCGAATTCACCCGCCTGACCGGCCGCCCCCAGGGACGCCTCTCCGCCCACCGCATGGAAGGGGCCAGCGAGGTGCTGCTGATCCAGGGTGCGGCGGCGGAAACCGCCCGCGCGGTCGCCGACCGTCTCGGCGGCAAACGCGGCAACAAGCTGGGGGTGCTGACCGTGCGTTGCCTGCGCCCCAGCCCCGCTGCGGAGCTGGTGGAGCATCTGGCCGGGCGCAAGGCCGTAGCCGTGATGGAACGCCAGGACACCCCGCTGGCCGGTGATCCTCCGCTGCTGAGGGAACTGCGCACCGCCCTCGACCGTGCCATGGAAAACCACCGTTATGGCTCCGACACCCATCCCGGCCATCCAGCCCTGGAAGGGAACCGCCGTCCACGCCTGCACTCGGTGATCTACGGCAGCGGCGGCCTGCCCCTGCGCGGCGCCGATCTGCTCGCCCTGGCGGAAAAATTGAGCGGCGGCGCCCCGGCCCGGCTGTTCCTGGGCGTCGATTTCCATGCCCATACCCCCGATCACCCCAAACGCCAGGTGATGCTGGACCGGCTGCGCCGCGCCTACCCCCAGGTGGAGGAATGGGGATTGCGGGCCCGTGAAGGCGTCGATCTGAGGGCGGACCAGGCCATCGGCATCGCCGTCCTGCGCCGCGACCACTCCATCGCCCACACACTGGCCGGCGATGCCGGCGCCCTGCTGCAACGGCTGGCCGGCGGCCGGACTCGCGCCCACCCCGGCACGGAGCCGGAAGGCTGGAAGCGGGACCGGCTGCTGCACACCCCCGCGGGAAGCACCTGTCCCGGCGAGGATTTCACCCTGGATGCCACGCTGGTCATTGGCGACCGCGCCCTGGCCGAAGCACCGGTCTGCGCCGACCTGCGCCAGGGCGGGGTGGTATTGATCGGTGGCCCGGCCGACGGTGACGGGCTCTGGCAGAGCCTGGGCGCTACCAACTGCGCCGCCATCCGCCGGCTGGACGCGAGGCTGTATCACCTGACCCTGGAAGGACCGGCGGACGATACCGCCCCGCCGCACGACCCCATGGCCGTGGAACGTGCCAACGCCCGCCTGCTGGGCGGCCTGTATGCCGCCCTCATCGACAACGGTGTGTTGGAACTGAACCGCCGTAAGGTGACGAGTGCCTGGGAGGAGAACCTGGCGGAACTGGAGCAGGCCGACCGCGACGCCCTGCTGGCCGCCTTCGAGGCCGGTTTCGATGCCGCCGCACCACTCGCCTACCAGGACCTTGACGATCCGGAGGCCCTCCACGCCAACGTCGAAACTCCCATGGCCGTGCGCCACCTGGGCGGCAGCGACGAGCGCTACGACAGCCTGCCCCGCTTCTGGGACCAGGTCGGCGTGCTCTACCGCGACGGCGAGGCCGGGCGCCTCACCGCCGATCCCTACATGGCCACCGGCACGGTGCCCCCGCTGAGCGCCACCTTCCGCGACCTCAGTCCCACCCGCTCCATGCTGCCACGGTTCGACCCCGAAGCCTGCACGGGCTGCGGTGAGTGCTGGAGCGCCTGCCCCGACAGCGCCATCGGCGCCGTCGCCCTGACACCCGCCGCCCTGCTCGACGCCGGTATCCAGGCCACCCGGGGCGATGCCCTGCGCCCGCTGGCCTCCAAACTGGCCGGACGCATCAGCGCCATGGGCCGCGCCAGCCAGTTTTCCGGTGCCGCCGCCGGCGAACTGCTGCGCCGGGCCTGGGATCATCTGCAAGAAAAATCCCCCCTGTCTGAGGAGCGCCTGGCCAGCGTGCAACCGGCCCTGGAGGCGCTCATCCAATGGGCCGGGGAGTTGCCGCTGGCGGTCACCGAGGCCCTGTTCCAGAGCGGCGAGAAGGCGAAGAAGGATGGAGGCGAACTGCTCTCCCTGGTGATCGATCCCGACGCCTGCAAGGCCTGCGGCCTCTGCATCGGCGTCTGTAGTGAAAATGCCATGCTCGCCGGACCACAGGACAATGAGCGGCTGGATCGGGCACGCATCCTCTGGCGCACCTGGGAAGCCACTCCGGACACTGCCTCCCAGACCATCGAACGGGTGGCGCGCGACGGCTCCATCGGCCCCATGGCCGCGTTGCTGCTGTCCCGTCACTGCGCCCTGGCGGTGGCCGGTGGCGACGCCGCCGAGGCCGGTTCCGGCGAGAAGATCGCCCTGCGCCTGGCCCTGGCCGGCACCGAATACCAGCAGCAGCCGCTGCTGCACCGTTTCACCACGGAACTGGGCGAGGTCCGCGAAAAGATCCAGGAACTGATCCGCGACACCCTCGCCGGGGCCATACCCACCGACGATCTGGACGCCCTGGCCGCCCGCCTGCGGAGCAGCGGCGGCGAACAGGTGGACCTGGCCCGCCTGAGCGGCGCCGACGGCATCGAAACCTCCCGCCTGCAACGCCTGGTGGATCTGGCCCGCGCCCTCGACGATGAGCACTGGCGCCTGTCACAGGGACGCTACGGCCTCGGCCGCGCCCGTTTCGGCCTGGCCGTGACCGACGGCAGCGTGGCCGGTTGGGCGGCCGCCTTCCCCAACAACCCCTTCCACGCCCCGGTGGCGCTGGACATGACGGGTGATCCGCAGTTCGCCGCCGGTCTCCTGGCCGGCCAACTGACCGCGGCGATCCGCCCCATCGAACTGCTGCAGCAGGCCCGCGCGGAACTGGGGGTGCGCGGGGTGGAAATACCACGCGCCCCGCTGCAATGGGAGGACCTGGACGAGGAACAGAAGCGCCTCTGCCCCCCCATGATCCTGGTGGGCAACGAGGCCGAACTGGGCGGCCGGGGCCTGGCCCAGGTGACCTGGCTGCTGAACTCCGGCCTGCCGGTGAAGATCCTGGTGTTGAGCGAACTGGACATGGGCCTGGATACCCGCCATGCCAGGGCCCGGCCGCGGGACGGTGTCAACGATCCGCGCAGCGACCTGGGCCTGATGGCCCTGGCCCAGCGCCGGGCCTATGTGGCCCAGACCAGCATTGCCGAGGGCGGCCACTTCCGCGAGGTCATGCGCGAGGCCCTGCGCTACTGCGGACCGGCCCTGATCCGCGTGCATGCCCCCAGCCCGCAACGGCACGGCTTCGCCCCCGAACGCGTCCTGGAACAGGCGCGGCTGGCGAGGAACAGCCGGGCCTTCCCGTTGTTCCGCTACCATCCCGAAGGCGAGGGCGTGTTCGGTTCGCGCATCGACCTGGACGGCAATCCCGACCCGCACAGCGATTGGGCCAGCGACGGGGACGGCCAGCCCATCACCCCCCTTCACTGGGCTGCCAGCGAGGCACGCTTCGCCGGCCACTTCACGGTGCTGGAAGAGGATGCGCCCAACCCCACCGGGGCACTGGCCTGGTTGGCCCTGGACGCCAGGGGACGGGAGAGGAAGACCCCGTTCATCGCCTTCGATCGCGGCGGGGAGACGGTGCGCTACCGGGTCAGCACGGAACTGCTGGAGCAGGTTGGGCGCCTCGCCCATGCCTGGCGCACCCTGCAAGAGCTGGCAGGCCTGGTCACACCCTTCACCGAACGGGTGCAGCGTGAGGCGGAAGAGCGGGTGGCCGCCGAACACCAGGCGGAGCTGGATGCCACCCGCCGCGATTACGAACAGCAATTGGCGGAGCAACGTGCCAGGATGCAGATGGAGATTTCCGGGCAGATCAAGGACCGCCTGATGGCACTGGCCGGATACGAATAAGGCAGTCGGTCGGCGATGTTCAAATCCCTACTGTCCATCAGGAACACCTTCAGCCACGGTGTTCACCCGCAGGGCTTCAAGGAAGCCACCGTGGATCTGCCCATCCAGCGGGTGCCCTTCGGGGAGCGCTATGTGATGCCGCTGGGCCAGCACATCGGGGTGCCGGCCAAGGCGGTGGTCAAGGTGGGCGAGCCGGTGCGGCGCGGCCAGTTGATCGCCGAGTCGCAGGGTTTCGTCTCCACCTGCCTGCACAGCCCGGTGACCGGCACCGTGCGCGACATCGGCCCGCACCGTTACATCGACGGCAGTTTCCAGCCGGCCATCGAGATCGAGGCCGATCCCTATTCCACCCAGCAACTGGAGCCGCAACCGTCCCGGGACTGGGAATCCCTTTCCATGGAGGAATTCATCGCCGAGGTTCAACGGGCCGGCATCGTCGGCATGGGAGGCGCGGCCTTCCCCGCCCATGTGAAGTACTCCATCCCCGACAGCCAGCGGATCACCGACCTGCTGGTGAACGGCGCCGAGTGCGAACCCTACCTGACCAACGACCACCGCCTGATGGTGGAACGGCCCGAGGCCCTGCTGCGCGGTATCACCATCCTCATGACCAAACTGGGCGCCAGGCGGACCGTGATCGGCGTCGAGGACAACAAACCGGACGCCATCGAGATCCTGCAACGCCACATCGGCGCGCGCGACGACATCACGGTGGCCTCGCTGCCGATGAAATACCCGCAGGGGGCGGAGAAGATGCTCATCAAGGCGGTCTACGGCCGGGAGGTGCCCGCCGGGCAACTGCCGCGCGACCTGGGCATCACCGTCAACAATGTCGGCACCGTCATCGCCATCGCCGACTGGTTCGACACCGGCATGCCCCTGATCGAGCGCGTGGTGACCGTCTCCGGCCCCGGCGCCGCCTACCCGGCCAACCTGATCGTGCCCCTGGGCACGCCGGTGCGCGACGTGCTGAAATTCTGCGGCGGCCTCACCGATGACACCCGCGAGGTGATCATGGGCGGGCCCATGATGGGCGCACCCATCCCCAGCCTGGACGTGCCGGTGCTCAAGGGCAGCTCCGGCATCCTCGCCTTCACCGAACGGGAAACCCGCATCGGCAAGGAATACCCCTGCATCCGCTGCGGCCGCTGTGTGGAGGCCTGCCCCTATTTCCTCAACCCGTCCCGCCTGGCCCGGCTGGGCAAGGCGCGCCTGTTCGAGGAAATGCGTGAATACCAGGTGATGGACTGCGTCGAATGCGGGGCCTGCACCTTCGCCTGTCCTTCCAACATTCCCATCGTCCAGCATATCCGCACGGCCAAGAACAACCTTCGGAAACGAGCCTGACACCAGCCCGTATGAAGAAAAAAGACCCCAAACTGCTGGTGCAACCGGCACCGCTGCTGCGGCAAGGGATGACCACCCCGGCCGCCATGCGTGACGTGTGGTACGCGCTGTTGCCGGCCACCCTGGCCGGTCTATGGTTCTTCGGCATCGGCGCCCTGCTGGTGCTTCTGGCCAGTATCGCCGGTGCGGTGCTGACCGAATGGGTCTTCACTCCCCGGGAGAGCCGCCGCGAGGCCATCGGTGACAACAGCGCCGCCCTCACCGGCCTGTTGCTGGGGCTGACCCTGCCACCGGGCCTGCCCATGTGGATGGCCTTCACCGGTGGCATGGTGGCCATCGGCCTCGGCAAGGTGATCTGGGGCGGTCTGGGCGGCAATCTGTTCAACCCGGCCCTGGTAGGCCGCGCCTTCCTGCTCGGCACCTTCCCCATCGCCATGACCACCTGGTCGCCCGCCGGTGCCGATTTCTTCACCCTGCCGCAGAGCGTGCTGGCACTGCCGTTCCACAGTCCGGTGTACGATGCCATGTCGGCCGCCACCCCCCTGGGCCTGCTGAAATTCCAGCACCAGGGCACCGCCTTCCTGCACCTGATGTTCGGCAACACTTCCGGATCCATCGGCGAGACCAGCGGCCTGTTGCTGCTGCTGGGCGGTGTCTACCTGTGGCTGCGGCGCGACCTGGACTGGCGCATTCCGGTGGCCATCACCACCGCCGCCGGACTCTTCTCCCTGATCCTGTTCTTGGTCGGCGGTGAAAGATTCCCCAGCCCGGTGTTCACCATCTTCGCCGGCGGCTTCCTGCTGGGCGCCATCTATATGGCTACCGATCCGGTGACCTCGCCCCTGACACCCAGGGGCGCCTGGATCTTCGGCCTCGGCGTGGGTTTCCTGGTGGTGCTGATCCGTGTGTTCGGCGGCTTCCCGGAGGGCATGATGTACGCCATCCTGCTGATGAACGCAGCCACACCGCTGATCGACCGTTATACACAGCCCAGGGTGTTCGGCCGGGGGCTGAAATCGAAGGACGGCGGAGCATGACCGATACCACCCACACACAGCCCGGGAAGGAACCCGGCAGCTTCACCCTGGTGTTCGCCCTGGCCCTGGCCGGCTTCATTTCCGGGCTGGGCATCATCGCCGTGTACGAGGCCACCCTGCCCACCATCAAGGCCAACAAGGCGCGTGAACTGCGCGAGGCGGTGTTCAAGGTACTGCCCGGCGTGGAACGGATGCAGAAGCTCAGGTACGACGGCAACCGGCTGACCGTGATCCACGGTGAAGGTGGTGACGACGACACCATCTATGCCGGCTACGACGCGGAAGGACGTTTCATCGGGTATGCCATTCCCAGTGCGGGTCCGGGCTTCCAGGACACCATCAGCCTGCTCTACGGCTACCTGCCGGACAAACGCCGGGTGGTGGGCATGGAGATCCTCGACAGCCGCGAGACCCCCGGCCTGGGGGACAAGATCTACAAGGATGCCGATTTCGTCGCCAACTTCGACGATCTGGCGGTGGACCCGGCCATCGTCGCGGTCAAAAAGGGCACCAAATCCGCCCCCAACGAGATCGACGCCATCACCGGCGCCACCATTTCCTCCAAGGCGGTGGTGCGGATCATCAACGAGGGGCGCGAGCGGTGGGAAAACAGACTGCCCCCACCGGGAAACGAGCCTCAATGGGAGGGGAACGGGGACTGACGGACCACCGGACCCGCTGCGCGAATCATGAAAGCGAAACAACCTGACAGCTACGAAGAATTCATCAAGGGCCTGTGGCGGGAAAACCCCGTCTTCGTGCAGGTGCTGGGCATGTGCCCCATGCTGGCGGTGACCAACAGCGCCGTCAACGCACTGGTGATGGGCATCGCCACCCTGTTCGTGCTGGTCGGCTCCAGCCTCCTCGTCTCCGCCCTCAGGAACCTGATCCCCAAGCAGGTGCGCATCTCCCTCTACATCATCATCATCGCCACCTTCGTCACCATCGCCGACTACACCATCCTCGCCCTGCTGCCGGCGGTGCACAAGGAACTGGGCGCCTTCATCCCGCTGATCGTGGCCAACTGCATGATCCTTGGCCGCCAGGAGGCATTCGCCTCCCGTCACGGCGTGAAATACGCGATCGTGGACGCGGCCGGCATGTCCGGGGGCTTCCTGTTCGCCTTGCTTGCCCTCGGCAGCGTGCGTGAAATCCTCGGCAGCGGCACCCTGTTCAACATCGCCCTGTTCGGTGAAGGCTTCGAACCCTGGGTGATCATGATCCTGCCGCCAGGCGGCTTCCTCACCCTCGGCATGATCCTGCTGTTCTTCAACTGGCTCACCCGTAAGAAGGAGCAGTTCATAGCCCAGGTGGCGGCGGCAGAACGGGAGGGCATGTGATGAGCGACCTGATCTGGATCTTCGTCAGCGCCCTGCTGGTCAACAACTTCGTGCTGGCCTACTTTCTGGGCCTGTGCCCCTTCCTCGGCGTGTCCGGGCGGCTGGAGACCTCCTTCCGCCTCGGCCTGGCGACCACCTTCGTGCTGGTCGTCACCGCCATCTGCTCCTGGTTCCTCAACACCTATGTGCTGATCTACGCACCCTATCTGCGCCTGATCAGCTTCATCGTGGTGATCGCCTCCACGGTGCAGTTCATCGAAATGGCCATCAAGAAACTCAGTCCGGCACTGTTCAAGGCTCTGGGCATCTTCCTGCCGCTGATCACCACCAACTGCGCCATCCTCGGCCTGGCCATCTTCGCCACCAACCGTGGTTACGGCTTCATCGAGGGGGTGATCTTCGCCCTCGGTGCCGGCGCCGGCTTCACCCTGGCCATGGTGCTGATGGCCGGCCTGCGCGAGGAGGCCGAACTGTCCGACGTGCCGGCCCTGATCCGCGGCACCGCCTTCAACCTGATCGTCGCCGGCATCCTGTCCATGGCGTTCATGGGATTCGCCGGACTGTTCAGTTCGAGCTAGGAGCCTG
>CAYPEH010000045.1:0-18662 GCA_964409585.1 uncultured Chromatiales bacterium
ACAGGGGAGATGCCTGAGGCTCTGAACATGACCTATTAGGGCGCCGGGTTAATAAGGTGTGAGCAGGTCCGGCGATTCTCCCCGTTGCGCTCCCGCAAACCCCGGCCGGCCCGGACAGCGCCCCGTCTGTTGTGCTAACATGCCGCGCTTTAGTTTCGTCATTTCAGGCGCGCCCGTCGCCTACCGTTAAGCAACCGACAATATGGCCGAATTTGCCCGCGAAGTGGTCCCGGTAAATCTCGAAGACGAGATGAGGCAGTCCTACCTGGACTATGCCATGAGCGTCATCATCGGCCGCGCCCTTCCCGATGTCCGTGACGGACTGAAACCGGTCCACCGCCGTGTGCTCTATTCCATGCACGAGCTGGGCAACGACTGGAACAAGCCCTACAAGAAATCCGCCCGCGTGGTGGGCGACGTCATCGGTAAATACCACCCTCACGGCGATACCGCGGTCTATGACACCATCGTGCGCATGGCGCAGCCGTTCTCCATGCGCTACGTATTGGTGGACGGGCAGGGCAACTTCGGCTCGGTGGACGGCGACGCCCCGGCGGCCATGCGTTATACCGAAGTGCGCATGTCCCGGCTCAGCCACGAGCTGCTGGCCGACCTGGAAAAGGAAACCGTCGACTTCGTTCCCAACTACGACGAATCCGAGCACGAACCCTCGGTGCTGCCCACCCGGGTGCCCAACCTGCTGGTCAACGGTTCCGCCGGTATCGCCGTGGGCATGGCCACCAATATCCCCCCGCACAACCTGGGCGAGGTGATCGATGCCTGCGTGGCCCTGATCGACGACCCCGATATCGACATCCCCGGCCTGATGGAATACCTGCCGGGGCCGGATTTCCCCACCGCCGGCGTGATCAACGGCGCCGCCGGCATTCATGAGGCCTATCACACCGGCCGTGGCCGCATCTACGTCCGCGCCACCTCCCACGTGGAGGGCAAGGAAGGCGAGAAGCAGTCCATCATCGTCACCGAACTGCCGTACCAGGTGAACAAGGCGCGATTGCTGGAAAAGATCGCCGAACTGGTGCGGGAAAAGAAGATCGAGGGCATCTCCGCCCTGCGCGACGAGTCCGACAAGGAAGGCATGCGCATGGTCATCGAACTGCGCCGCGGAGAAGTGCCGGAGGTGGTGCTGAACAACCTCTACCAGCATACACAGATGCAGAACGTGTTCGGCATCAACATGGTGGCGCTGGTGGACGGCCAGCCACGCCTGCTGAATCTCAAGCAGGTGCTGCAGTCCTTCATCCGTCACCGCCGGGACGTGGTCACCCGCCGCACCCTGTTCGATCTGCGCAAGGCCCGTGAGCGTGCCCATGTGTTGGAGGGCCTGGCCATCGCCCTGTCCAATATCGATCCGGTGATCGAACTGATCAAGGCGTCGTCCAATCCGGCGGAGGCCAAGGCCGGCCTGATGTCACGCGCCTGGCCGCCCGGTATCGTCATCGACATGCTCCAGCGTGCCGGTGCCGACGCCTCCCGGCCGGATGGCCTGGAAGCGGAATTCGGCCTCACCGGCGAGGGTTACCGCCTGTCGGCGACCCAGGCCCAGGCCATCCTCGATCTGCGCCTGCATCGCCTGACCGGTCTGGAACAGGACAAGATCCTGGACGAATACAAGGGACTGCTGGACAAGATCGAGGATCTGCTGGACATCCTCTCCAATCCGGATCGCCTGATGCAGGTGATCCGCGACGAGCTGGGCGAAATCAAGGAAAAGTACAACGATGAGCGCCGCACCGAGATCCTCGCAAACCGCCTGGACCTGACCCTGGAGGACCTCATCACCGAGGAAGACGTGGTGGTGACCCTGTCCCACGGCGGGTACGCCAAATCCCAACCGATCAGCGAATACAGCGCCCAGCGCCGTGGCGGACGCGGCAAGGCCGCCACCTCGGTGAAGGACGAGGATTTCGTCGACAAGCTGTTCGTCGCCAGCACCCACGACACGGTGCTGTGCTTCTCCAACCGCGGCAAGGCCTACTGGCTGAAGGTGTACGAGATTCCCCAGGCGGGCCGGACCGCCCGTGGCCGGCCCATCGTCAACCTGCTTCCGCTGGAGGAGGGCGAGCGCATCACCGCCGTGCTGCCGGTACGCGAATACTCCGCCGACCGTTATGTCTTCATGGCCACCGCCCATGGCACGGTGAAGAAGACATCCCTGATCGATTTCTCCCGCCCGCGTGCCAACGGCATCATCGCCATCGATCTGCGCGGTGACGATTACCTGGTGGACGTGGCCATCACCGATGGCGGGCGTGACATCGTGCTGTTCTCCAGTGGCGGCAAGGCCATGCGCTTCGCCGAAACCGAAGTGCGCGCCATGGGCCGCACCGCCGCCGGCGTGCGCGGCATGCGCCTGCCGGATGGCCAACGCATCATTTCCATGCTCATCGCCGATGAGAACGGCATGGTTCTCACCGCCACCGAAAACGGCTTCGGCAAGCGCACGCCCATCGGCGACTATCCGCGCAAGGGCCGTGGCGGCATGGGTGTGATCTCCATCCAGACCAGCGAGCGCAACGGCAATGCCGTCGGCGCGGTGTCGGTGGGTGAGGACGACGAGATCATGCTGATCACCAATAAAGGCACGCTGGTACGCACCCGGGTCTCCGAGGTGTCCATCAGCGGCCGCAACACCCAAGGGGTCAAACTCATCACACCCACCGCCGGTGAAAAACTGGTGGAAATCGAACGGGTCGAGGGGCTGGAGGACAACGAGGCCCCGGACGAATCCATCGAAGAGTAATGGGAAGGGTGGACGGGATCGGAAGCATGGAATCCCCGGCGACCAGAAGAAAGAAATCCTGTCGATCCGCCAATCCCGCCTGATTTTATTTTCTGGAGATTTTTCATGGCACGTGTGTATAACTTCAGCGCCGGGCCGGCGATGCTTCCCACCGAGGTCATCGAACGCGCCCGGGAGGAAATGCTCGACTGGAACGGCAGCGGCATGTCGGTGATGGAAATGAGCCACCGCGGCAAGGAGTACCTCTCCATCGCGGAACAGGCCGAGGCCGATCTGCGCGAATTGATGGCGATTCCGGACAACTACAAGGTGTTGTTCCTGCAAGGTGGCGCCTCCAGCCAGTTCGCCATGGTGCCCATGAACCTGCTGGGTGAGCGGGGCAGCGCCGATTACATCAACACCGGGCAGTGGTCGAAGAAGGCCATCGCCGAGGCCGGACGCCATGGCAAGGTGAACATCGCCGGCAGCAGCGAGGACAGCAACTTCACCACCGTTCCGTCCCAGGATGCGTTGCAGCTCGACGCGGACGCCGCCTATGTGCACTACACCCCCAACGAGACCATCGGTGGCGTGGAATTCCCCTACCTGCCGGAGACCGGCGAGGTCCCCCTGGTGGCGGACATGTCCTCCACCATCCTGTCGCGGCCCGTGGATGTCTCCCGCTACGGCATCATCTATGCCGGCGCCCAGAAGAACATCGGCCCGGCGGGGCTGACCATCGTCATCGTCCGTGAGGATCTGATCGGCAAGGCAGGCGACCAGGTGCCGGCCATGTTCAACTACGCCACCCACGCCAAGGCCGGTTCCATGTACAACACTCCGCCCACCTATTCCTGGTACATGGCCGGCCTGGTGTTCCAGTGGCTGAAGGAAAAGGGTGGCCTGGCCGCCATGGCCGAGATCAACCGGCGCAAGGCCGGCAAGCTGTACGATTTCATCGACGCCTCCGGTTTCTACTCCAACCCGGTGGACAAGGCCTGCCGCTCCTGGATGAATGTGCCCTTCACCCTGGCCGACGCCGAACTGGACAAGGCCTTCCTCAGCGAGGCCGCCGCCGCCGGACTGGCCACCCTCAAGGGCCACCGCTCGGTGGGTGGCATGCGCGCCAGCATCTACAATGCGATGCCGGAAGAGGGCGTGGACGCGCTGATCGACTTCATGGCCGACTTCGAAAAGCGCAACGGATAGGTAGGCAGCAAACGGTAGACGGTGACAGGGGTCGATCCTGTCTCGTCTGCCGTCATCCCTGTCTACTGTCTACTGACTACTGTCTACTGAAAAGAACATGTTCAAGATTCAGACCCTCAACAATATCTCCGTCAAAGGCCTCGAACGCCTGCCCCGCGACCGCTACGAAGTGGCTTCCGAGATGCAGCATCCCGACGCCATTCTGCTGCGTTCCTTCAAGATGCACGACATGGACATCCCCGACACCTTGCAGGCCGTGGGCCGTGCCGGTGCCGGCGTCAACAACATCCCGATCGCGGAGATGAGCCGGCGCGGCATCCCGGTATTCAATGCGCCGGGCGCCAATTCCAACGCGGTCAAGGAACTGGTCCTCGCGGGCATGCTGCTGGCCGCCCGCAACATCTGCCAGGCTTGGGATTTCGCCCGTAACCTGGAAGGCACCGACAGCGAGATCGCCAAGGCCACCGAAGCGGGCAAGAAGAACTACGTCGGCTTCGAGCTGCCCGGTCGCACCCTGGGCGTCATCGGTCTCGGCGCCATCGGCGTCAAGGTGGCCAATGCGGCCCTCAGCCTGGGCATGAAGGTGATCGGCTACGATCCGACCATCACCGTGGAACGCGCCTGGCAGCTGTCCGCAGACGTGGAACAGGCCCTGTCGGTGGACGACCTGCTGTCCAAGTGCGATTTCGTCACCTTTCATGTTCCCCTGACCGAGGGCACCCGCGACATGATCAACGAGGAGCGCCTCAAGTCCAGCAGGGACGGGCTGGTGATCCTCAATTTCGCCCGCGACGGCATCGTCAACCAGCAGGCCGTGCTGGCCGGCCTGGAATCGGGCAAGGTCCACGCCTATGTCTGCGATTTTCCGTCCAACGCCCTGAAGAATCACCCGCAGGTCATCACCCTGCCGCACCTGGGCGCCTCCACCCGCGAGGCCGAGGAGAACTGCGCCGTGATGGTGGTGGATCAGGTCAGGGATTACCTGGAAAACGGTAACGTCACCAATTCGGTCAATTTCCCCCCGGTGCAACTTCCCCGTAGCGGCGAGGCGCGCCTGGCGGTGGTCAACGCCAATGTTCCCGACATGGTCGGCCAGATCTCCCACGAACTGGGCAAGGCCGGTCTCAATATCATCCACATGGTCAACGAGTCGCGCGGCGACATCGCCTACACCCTGGTGGATGTCGGCGACGCCATCCCCGATTCCGTCAAGGAAGGGGTCAGCGGCATCGAAGGTGTGCTCAACGTCCGGGTGCTGTGAAGATCAGTCCGTGAATGAACGCAAATGGGGAAACAGCAATACGAAGCGGTGGTACAGAGTTCATGCAAAACATGAAAATGTTGACTTATTCTGCTGATTTAAAATAAAAAATTATACCGCATCAGATCATCAGTCCATGAACCCCGAGGATCTCAGTGCCATTCGCGCCCGCATCGACGCCCTGGATGAACAGATCCAGGCGCTGATCACGGAGCGCGCGCGTCACGCCCAGGAGGTGGCGGCGGCCAAGCGTGCCGCCGGCGAGACCAATGACTTCTACCGCCCCGAACGGGAGGCCCAGGTTCTGTCCATGGTGCGCGAGCGCAACCAGGGCCCCCTGTCCGATGAGACCCTCACCTTCCTCTTCCAGGAGATCATGTCCGCCTGCCTGGCCTTGCAGGAACCGTTGCAGGTGGCCTATCTGGGGCCGGAAGGCACCTATACCCAGGCGGCAGCCCTCAAGCACTTCGGACACAGCGTCAAGCCCCGTCCCCTCAGCGCCATCGACGAGATCTTCCGTGAAGTGGAGTCGGGCAGCGCCCACTACGGTGTGGTGCCGGTGGAGAACTCCACCGAAGGGGTGATCCACCATACCCTGGATCAGTTTCTGTCCTCGCCGCTGAAGATCTGTGGTGAAGTGGAACTGCGCATCCACCACTGCCTGGCCGGTAAGGTGGATGGCCTGGAGCGAATCGAACGCGTCTATTCGCACCAGCAGTCGTTTGCGCAGTGCCGCGAATGGCTGGATTCCCACCTGCCGGGAGTCGAGCGCATCCCCGTCAGCAGCAATGCCGAGGCCGCGAGGATCGCTGCGGAAGAAGAGGGCGCCGCCGCCGTGGCGGGGGAGACGGCCGCCTCCATCTACGGCCTGGAGGTCATGGTCGCCAATATCGAGGATGAACCGGGTAACACCACCCGGTTCCTGGTAATCGGCAACCAGGAAGTCGCCGCCACCGGACAAGACAAGACTTCGCTGCTGGTCTCCGCGAGCAACCGCCCCGGCGCCCTGCACCGCCTGCTGGAGCCCCTGGCCCGCCATGGCATCAGCATGACCCGCATCGAATCACGTCCCTCGCGGCGCGGCATGTGGGAATATGTATTCTTCGTCGATATCGAAGGACATGCCAGCGACGAAGAGGTCGCGCAGGCCCTGGCCGAACTGGAAGAGGAGGCCGCCTTGTTCAAGGTATTGGGTTCCTATCCAAGGGCGGAGTGACCCATCCGTCCGCCGCCAAACCCGTCTTGTGAATCCCATGTGTGAAGACCGTTTCCTTCATCTCGCCGTCCCCGGTGTGCGGGGGCTGACCCCCTACCAGCCGGGCAAGCCCATCGAGGAACTGCAACGCGAGCTGGGCCTGGACGATGTGGTCAAGCTGGCTTCCAACGAAAACCCCCTCGGGCCTGGCCGCAAGGCCATGGAAGCCATTGAGGCGGTCACTGCCGATCTGGCCCGCTATCCCGACGGCAACGGCTTCGAGCTGAAAGCGGCACTGGCGGACCACCATGGTATCGATCCCGCCTGCATCACCCTCGGCAACGGTTCCAACGACGTTCTGGATCTGATCGCGCGGGTATTCCTGGCGCCGGGTGCGGAATCGGTCTTTTCCCGTTACGCCTTTGCCGTCTATCCCATCGTCTCCCAGGCCGCTGGCGCGGTGCTGCGGGTGGCCGATGCCCATGCCCCGTCCCATCCACAGCCCTATGGCCATGACCTGGATGCCATGGCGGCCCTGGTGAACGACAACACCCGTGTGGTCTGGGTGGCCAATCCCAACAACCCCACTGGTACCTGGCTGACCGCCGACACCCTGCGGGCTTTCATCGAACGCATGCCGGCACAGACCATCGTGGTGGTGGACGAGGCCTATTTCGAGTATGTACAGAACAGGCAGTATCCCGATGCCACGCGCTGGCTGGACCAGTACCCCAATTTGATCGTCACACGCACCTTCTCCAAGGCACATGGCCTGGCTGGGCTGCGTGTCGGCTATGCGCTGTCCAGTCCCGCAGTGGCGGACCTGCTCAACCGCGTGCGCCAGCCATTCAACGTCAACCTGCCGGCCCAGGTGGCGGCGCTGGCCTCCCTTCAGGATCAGGAACACATCCAACGCACGGTGGAACTCAACCGGGCCGGTCTGCATCAACTGGCCGATGCCTTCGATGCGGAGGGGCTCGGTTACATTCCCTCGGTGGGCAACTTCATCACCGTGGACACCGGCCGGCCGGCTGGTCCGGTCTACGAAGCCATGTTGCGTGAAGGCGTGATCGTGCGCCCGGTGGCCAATTACGGCCTGCCCAATCACCTGCGTATCACCGTGGGGACCGAACAGGAGAACCGCCGCTGTATCGAGGCCCTGAAAACGGTGCTGTTCGGATGAATGGCGCCATGCCCATACGCCGCCTCGCCATCATCGGCGTCGGCCTGATCGGCGGCTCACTGGCGCGTGCCCTGCGCCGTGCCCAGGCCGTCGGTGAAGTGGTCGGTGGCAGCCGCCGCGCGGGACACTTGCAGGAGGCCGTGGATCTGGGAGTCATCGACCGTTTCGAAACCGACCTGGGCAAGGCTGTGGCAGGCGCGGACATGGTGGTACTGGCCGTGCCCCTCGGCGCCATGGAGGAGGTCATGCGCACCATTGCCCCGCATCTGGCCGGGGATGCCGTCCTCACCGACGTGGGCAGCGCCAAGGGCATCGTCGTCGATGCAGCCCGTGCCGCCTTCGGCGAGGTGCCGGCCCGGCTGGTACCCGGCCATCCCATTGCCGGTACGGAAAAGAGCGGCGTCTCCGCCTCCTTTCCGGGATTGTTCGAGGGCCGCAAGGTGATCCTCACCCCCCTGGATGAAACCGATCCCGCGGCCCATGCCAGGGTTCGCGCCATGTGGGAAACCGCCGGCGCCGAGGTGGTGGACATGGCGGTGGATCACCATGACGAGGTTCTCGCGGCCACCAGTCATCTTCCGCACGTGCTGGCCTTTACCCTGGTGGACAGCCTGGCGCGCATGGAGGACAAACGCGAGATCTTCAGCTATGCCGCCGGTGGATTCCGCGACTTCACCCGTATCGCCTCCAGCGATCCTGTCATGTGGCGGGACATCTGCATCGCCAACCGCAGCGCCCTGATCAAGGTGCTGCGGCAGTTCAGGGAGGATCTGCGCGGAATCGAGGCGGCCATTGGCGATGGCGATGCGGAGGGGTTGCGCCAAGTGTTTGCCCGGGCCAAGGAGGCGCGGGACGGGTTTACCGCGCTGTTCGACAGCGCGAAGAAGAATTCCTCCTCCTGATCCGAACGCCCATTGCACATCGAGTTGCCATGACCAACGTAGTATTCAAGGTCCAGCCTGGCGGTTCTCTCAGCGGCAGCCTGCGGGTTCCCGGTGACAAGTCTGTCTCCCACCGTTCCATCATGCTCGGCTCCCTGGCCGAGGGCGTGACCCATGTGAGCGGATTCCTGGAAGGGGAGGACAGCCTCAATACCCTGCGCGCCTTCCGCGCCATGGGGGTACGGATCGAGGGTCCGGAAGACGGCCACGTCACCATCCATGGCGTCGGCATGCACGGCCTCAGGGCGCCGGAGGGAGAGCTGTACCTGGGCAATTCCGGCACCTCCATGCGCCTGTTGTCCGGCCTGCTCGCCGGTCAGGCCTTCGACAGCGTGCTCACGGGTGACGAATCCCTGTCCGGCCGCCCGATGAAACGGGTGACCCGGCCACTGGCCGCGATGGGGGCCAGGGTGGACACGGAGGAGGGTGGCACCGCGCCGCTGCGCATTCATGGCGGCACCCGGCTGCGCGGCATGCACTACGAAATGCCCATGGCCAGTGCCCAGGTGAAGTCCTGCGTACTACTGGCCGGCCTGTACGCCCAGGGCCGTACCTGTGTCACCGAGCCGGCCCCCACCCGCGATCACACCGAACGCATGCTCACCGGCTTCGGCTATGCCGTGGAACAGGATGGCCGCACCGTATGCGTGCAGGGCGGCGGCAAACTGACTGCTACCGACATCGATGTGCCGGCGGACATTTCCTCGGCGGCCTTTTTCCTCGTCGGGGCCAGTATCGCACCGGGTTCCGAACTGCTGCTGCAACATGTGGGCATCAATCCCACCCGCACCGGCATCATCGACATCCTCCATCGCATGGGTGCCCATATCGAGGTGCTCAACGAACAGGAGAGCGGCGGTGAACCGGTGGCCGACCTGCTCGTGCGCCACGCTCCGTTGAAGGGCATCCGTATCCCCGAGGAACTGGTGCCCCTGGCCATCGACGAATTCCCGGCCATCTTCATCGCGGCCGCCTGTGCCGAGGGCGAAACCATCCTCACCGGCGCCGGGGAACTGCGGGTGAAGGAGAGTGACCGCATCCAGGTCATGGCCGACGGCCTCCAGGCCCTGGGCGTGGAGGCGCGGCCCACCGCGGACGGCATGGTGATCCGGGGTGGCGCCCTTTCCGGCGGCCGGGTCAACGGCCATGGCGATCACCGTATCTCCATGGCCTTCGCCATGGCGGCGTTGCGGGCCGGGGGAGAGATCGTCATCGACGACTGCGCCAATGTGAACACCTCGTTCCCCGGCTTCGTCGAACTGGCGAGGGGTGCCGGCCTGGCCATCACCCAGGAATGAACGCATCCGTCCACATCGCCCGCCGCATGGCGGACATCCAGCCCTTCCATGTCATGGACCTGCTGGCCCGTGCCCGGGAGCTGGAGTCCCAGGGGCGCGACATCATCCACATGGAGATCGGCGAGCCGGATTTCGTCACCCCGCGCCCGGTGATCGAGGCCGCGCGCGCCGCCCTGGATGCCGGCGAAACCCACTACACACCGGCCATGGGGCTGCCCGCCCTGCGCGAAGCCATCGCCGCACACTACCGCCGGCGTTACGGCATCGAGGTGCCCGCCCGGCGCATCCTCATCACCCCTGGCGCCTCCGGCGCCCTGCAACTGGCCCTGGGCGTACTGGTCGATCCCGGTGAGCAGGTGCTGATGGCCGACCCCGGTTATCCCTGCAACCGCCATTTCGTGCGCATGCTCGAAGGTGAGACCGTGGCGGTGCCGGTCACGGCCGATACCGGTTATCAGCTCAATGCCGATCTGGTGAAGGCGTATTGGTCCGAACGCAGCGCCGCCGTACTGTTGGCCTCACCGGCCAATCCCACCGGCACTATGATCCCGGAGGGGGAATTGCGCGCCATCATCGAGTGGGTCACGGCGCGCGGCGGCCGCGTGCTGGTGGACGAGATCTATCACGGCCTGGTCTACGGGGCCGACACCCACAGCGCCCTGGAGATGAGCGACCAGGTCTTCGTCATCAACAGCTTCTCCAAGTATTTCGGCATGACCGGTTGGCGCCTGGGCTGGCTGGTGGCCCCGGACGCCTATGTCCGGGAGGTGGAAAAACTGATCCAGAACCTGTTCATCGCCGCCGCCACCCCGGCCCAGCACGCCGCCCTGAGCTGTTTCGAACCGGCTGTTATGGAGGAGCTGGGACAGCGTCGGAAGGAGTTCCGGAGACGGCGGGACTACCTGCTGCCGGCCCTGCGGGAACTTGGCTTCGGGATCCCGGTGACACCGCAAGGGGCCTTCTACCTCTACGCCGACATCGGCCGTTTCAGCGATGACAGCTTCACCTTCGCCGGACGGCTGCTGGAAGAAGCCGGCGTGGCGGTGACGCCGGGGAAGGATTTCGGCGTGAATGCCCCCGAGCGGCATGTGCGCTTCGCCTACACCACCTCCCTGGAACGCCTGCGGGAGGGAGTACGGCGGCTGGCGGGGTTTCTCGGGGCCTCCCCGGGGAACCCCTGAGGCAGGCGCCACCGCATCGAGTCGCCGCGCGCCTCGATCCGGGGGGTCATTCCCGGGCCCCGCCTTCCTTCACCCACAGGGCCGTCGCGGCCGCCACCGCCGCCGGCATGGCGATGAAATTGACCAGGGGGATCATGGTCAGCAACAGCACGCCACCGCCGAAGCCCAGACCGAGCATGCGCCGCTGCCGGAGGATGTCGCGCTGCCGTTCGAACGACAAGCGGTGGTTGCCGGCCGGGTAGTCGAAGTATTCCAGGGAAAGCATCCAGGCGGAAAAGAGGACCCACAGAAACGGTGCCGCCAGGTCGATCACCGGGATGAGAAACAGGAGCAGCAGGGGCAGGGCACGGATCAGGAAATAGCCGGTCTTGCGCAGCTCGTTGAACAGCACCGCCGGCAGGGTCCGGATCATGTTGCCCCAGCCGCCGGAATCGGGTGGAGCCTGGCCGGTCAGGTGCAGTTCCACCTTTTCCGCCAGCAGGCTGTTGAACGGTGAGGCGATCAGGTTGGCCACCAGGGTGAAGCTGTAGAACACCACCAGAACGACCACGCCGACGAACAGGGGCCACAGCAGCCAGGCCAGCCAGTCCAGCCAATCGGGCAGGGAGCCCGTTACCCAGGCGAGCAGGCGCTCGAACTGCCCGCCCAGGTACCAGATGCCGGCGGCGAACAGCGTGGTGTTGACCAGCAGGGGGATGAGCACGTAGGCGCGAAGTTCCGGCTGGCGGATCAGCCGGAGGCCCTGCAGGACATATCCCAGGCCGCTGAAGGCTCCTTTGATCATGTTTCGATGTTCCTGTGGAAGCTCTGAGGGGAGGGGGCACCCACACTCCCGCAATTCATTGGTTTTCAAGGTTCCCCGTCCCGCGCCAGCAGGGCGGCCCCGTAGGCCGCCTCGCCGTGTGCCGGCAGTGTGACGGGCACCTTCAATATACGTTCACGGATGCGGCGCCAGGCCGCATTGGCGGCGCCACCACCCACGCTGCGCACCGTTCGCACCGGTGGCGCACCCAGTTCGTGCAGCAAGCCATAGGCCCTCGCCTCGATCCGTGCCATGCCTTCCAACAGCGCCTGGAAAAAACGCAGGTCGTCACGGGGCCTTGGTGTCATTTTTGGCCGCAGATGCGGATCGGACAACGGGAAACGCTCACCGGTTCCAGGCAGAGGATAGTACTCCAGGCAGGTGGGGCGGTCAGGCCGGAGCCTGGCGCTCATCTCCTCCAGCCGTTCACGGGGGAAGTGCTGCAACAGCACACGGCCGCCGCTGTTGGAGGCCCCGCCCACCAGCCAGCGCTCACCGAGGCGATGGCTGTAGACACCGTATTCCGGCGCGAACAGCGGGCGGTCAGAGAGGATCTTCATGACCAGGGTGGAGCCCAGGGAGGTGACGGCGTCGCCGGGCCGGCGCGCACCGGTGGCAATGAAGGCTGCGGTGCTGTCGGTGGTTGCGGCGGTGACCGTGATTCCGGCCGGCAGGTGCAGGGCCCCGGCCGCCTCTTTTGCCAGTCCCGCCACGGCCTCCCCCGGCACGAGCACCCGCGGCAAACTCGCCGGGGCAATACCCAATTCCTGCAACCAGTCGGGCCAGCGGCGGTTGACCGGGTCGTAGCCCATCTTCAGGGCATTGTTCTCATCGGTGATGCCGAAACGGCCGGTCAGGCGGGCGATGATCCAATCGGCCTGGTGCATGAACAGCGCATCGGGCCAGCGGCCTTGCAGCCACAGGCGTTTCGCCAGGCTCGAAGCGGCGCCATGGGCCGCGCTTTGTACCGGCGCGGTGGCGGCGATGCGGCGCGCTTCGTTCAGGCTGCGGCGGTCGTCGTACATGAGCGCCGGAGCCAGTGGATTGCCCCGCCTGTCGGTGGCGAGCAGGGTGGCGGAGGTGGCGTCCAGGCCCAGGCGCCGGATGCGCCTGGTATCCAGCCGACCGGAAAGTTCGCGGCAGACACGCATCAACGCCTGCCACCAGTCATCGGGGTGCTGCTCGCTGCGCTCCGCACCGCGTTGGCTGGTGGGCAAGGAGGACGAGGCGCAAGCCTCGATCCGCCCCTGCTCGTCGATGACGCAGGCGCGGCACCCGGAAGTGCCGAAATCGATGCCGAGGTAAAGGAACCTCTGATTCATTCGTGACATGGCATCTTGCAGCGCAAAATCGCTCATTTCCGCGTTGCAAACCTTCGAAATAGCGGGCTATTCCGTGCGGTTTGCGCCTTGAACTGAACAATTTTGCACCACAATCTGCTCACGCCAGAATGAATCAGAGGTTCCTAAAAGGGGGGAGGGCAAAGGTCAGGGAAGCTGGATTTGGGCGGGCGGTACCCAGGACTCGGAACGGTGCTCCGCCACCACCGTGGTGTAGATACCGCCACGGACATTGAATTTCGCGGTCAGGCGGGCGAAATGCGGGTCCATGGCCTTCACCAGATCGTCGAGGATGCGGTTGGTGACGTCCTCGTGAAAATGGCCTTCATCGCGGTAGGACCAGATGTACAGCTTCAGGGACTTCAGCTCCACGCACTTCTGGTTGGGAACGTACTCCAGGGTCATCTCGGCGAAATCCGGCTGCCCGGTCTTGGGGCACAGGCAGGTGAATTCCGGGATGGTGATGCGGATGGTGTACTCGCGATCCGTGTTCGGATTGGGGAAGGTTTCCAGGTTCTTGCTGGGTTGCGTAGACATGAACGGTGGGCCTGTGGATGGTTCGGGCGGGCAAAGATACCCAGTGCCCGAATGCAATACAAATGATCCCGCCGCCCGATGTTGAGAAACCCTCTGATCAAGTCGTTGCGCGCCTTGATCAGAGTTCCCCTGCGGGGGGTGTCTATTGGGGGAAGGATGAAAATCAATGGCTTCGGGAGAGTTGGCGCACCCCTTCCCCCAAACCCCCTTCCCCCGGTACTTGTTCAGAAGTCCCTCGACACATTCGCCGGGCGTGCCGGAACCAGCAGGAACGTGACAGGCCGACAGACTCCCAGGAAAAGACGGGATGATCCAGCGGGCAGTACCGCAGGGGGGCTGGAAACGGTTTACCCGCCACGATCCCGCCGCCTTTTCGGCTGCCCTCCCGGCCAAGCTGCTCACCCCCCTGTGCGCTTCCTGTTCACCCCACCGTTTACGATGGTGTGGAACACTATAAAACAATAAGTTACGATGTGTTTTTAAAGTGAAATATATGATTCATCTGAGCGCCGTGATCCTGTATCTTAGGCGCCCATGCGTCTGTCCAAAATCAAACTCGCCGGTTTCAAGTCCTTCGTCGACCCCACCAGTATCGAATTCCCCAGCGCCCTCACGGGTGTCGTCGGCCCCAACGGTTGCGGCAAGTCCAACATCATCGACGCCGTGCGTTGGGTGATGGGTGAATCATCGGCGAAGAATCTGCGCGGCGAATCCCTCACCGACGTCATCTTCAACGGCTCCACCTCGCGCAAACCGGTGGGACAGGCATCCATCGAGCTGGTGTTCGACAACTCCGACGGTACGGTCACCGGCCAGTACGCCCAGTTCAACGAAATCTCGGTCAAGCGCCAGGTCAGCCGTGATGGCCAGTCACTGTACTTCCTCAACGGCACCCGCTGCCGCCGCCGCGACATCACCGACATCTTCCTCGGCACCGGCCTGGGGCCGCGCAGCTACGCCATCATCGAACAGGGAATGATCTCCCGCCTGATCGAGGCCAAGCCGGAAGAACTGCGCGTATTCCTGGAAGAGGCCGCCGGCATCTCCAAATACAAGGAACGCCGCCGCGAGACCGAAAACCGCATCCGCCGCACCCGCGAAAACCTGGACCGTCTGGAGGACCTGCGCGAAGAGGTGGCCAAACGCCTGCAAACCCTGCAACGCCAGGCCCGCACAGCGGAACGGTACAAGGAGATGAAACAGCAGGAACGGCACGACAAGGGCCAGTTGCTGTTGCTGAAACTGCGTGATCTGGATGCCGAGGGCGAGATCCGGCAGCGCGCCATGCGCGAACGTGAAACCACTCTGGAATCCCACATCGCCGATCTGCGTTCCATCGAGCGCCGGCTGGAATCGGGCCGCGGCGAGCACACCGAGGCCAGTGACGAACTCAATGAGGTGCAGGCCCGGTACTACGAATTGGGCGCGGAGATCGCCCGCCTGGAACAGGCCATCAAGCACGCCCAGGACATGCAGGCACGCCAGCAGCAGGACCTGGAACAGGCCGAACAGGCCCTCGGCGAACTGACCGATCACATCGCCCTCGACCGCACCGAACTGGAGGATCTGGAAATCTTCCTCGCCGGGCATGAACCGGATATGGAGGCCGCCGTCCAGGCGCGCGAGGCGGCCGATGAGCACCGCGCCGCCTGTGAAGAGGCCATGCAGCGCTGGCAGCACGAGTGGGACGATTTCAACCAGCGTTTCACCGAACCTTCCCAGTCCGCCCAGGTGGAGCGCAGCCGCATGGAGCAGTTGGAGCGCAACCTCAACGCCCACCGCACCCGCCTCAAGCGCCTGGAGGAAGAACGCGACCGCCTGGACGATTCCGCCCTGGTGGAGGAAATCGCCCGGCTGGAGGAAGAGGAGGAGACCCTCAGCCTGCGTGACGGCGCCACCCAGGAGGAACTGGATCTCATCCGCGATGACATCGGCGAGTGGCGTGAAAACAACCAAACGGCCTCCGAGGCCCTGCATCAGGCCCGCGACCGCCTGCAACAACTGCGCGGACGCCTGACCTCGTTGCAGACCCTGCAACAGGCCGCCCTGGGCGAGACCAGCAGTGAGGTGGCGGGCTGGCTGGAAGGCCAGGGCTTGGCCGATGCCCCCCGCCTGGCCCAGCAGATCGAGGTGGAGCCCGGTTGGGAACGGGCGGTGGAGACCGTGCTCGGCAGTCACCTGGAGGCCGTCTGCGTCGATGGTCTGGATGCGGTGGCCTCGGTACTGGAGGATCTGCCATCCGGCAGCCTGTCCGTCTATGAAACCACATCACCTGCCAATGGCAGTACCGTCGATGGAACCCCCCTGGTGGACAAGGTGACCGCCCGCTGGGACTTGGCGCCGCTGCTGCACGGTATCCATGCCGCCGAGGACCTGGATCAGGCCCTGCGGCTGCGCAACGGACTTCAGGCGGGCGAATCGGTGGTGACCCGTGATGGCATCTGGCTGGGCACTCGCTGGCTGCGGGTGATCAGGGAAGAGGACGGCAGCGCCGGCATATTGGAACGGGAACGGGAGATCCGCAGCCTGGAGGAGGATCTGGAACGGCTGGAGGCCACCGTCGAGGAGCACGAACAGCGCCTGGCCGAAGGCCGTGAGCGCCTGCACGAGCTGGAGGAACGCCGTGAGGCCATCCAGGGCGAGGCCTCACAACTGCACCGCCAATTGGGCGATCTGCGCGCCCGCCTGGGTGGCCGCCGGGTTCGCCTGGAACAGTTGCAGGCCCGCCAGCGGCGTATCGGCGAAGACATGGAGGAGGTCGCCGGCGAGATCGAACAGGATCGGCTCCGCCTGGCCGAGGCCAGCGCCAGCCGGGCCGAGGCCATGGCCCTGGTGGAACGGCTGATGCAGGAGCGGGATGAACTGAGCGAGCGCAGGGAACGCTTGCAGCAGGAACTGACCGAGGCCCGCGCCGCGGCCCGCGCGGCCCGTGACGAGGTCCACCGCCACGCCCTGGAGGTGGAATCGAAGCGCGCGGCAAGGAATTCCCTTGTACAGAACCTGGAACGCATGCAGCGCCAGCTGGAACAACTGACGGAACGCCGGGATCTGCTGCGTGACAACCTGGAGTCCGGTGGTGAACCGCTGCCGGGGATGCAGGAGGAACTGGCCACGCTGCTGTCCCGCCATGCCGAGGTGGAGGCCCGCCTGATCGAGGAACGCCGGCGGGTGGAAAGCATCGAAGAGGCCCTGCGCCAGTACGAGGAAGAACGCATCCAGGCCGAACGCCGGGTGGAGGAGACCCGCATCAGCCTGGAGCAGGACCGCATGGCCCGGCGCGAGATCGAGGTGCGCGCCCAGGCCCTCAATGAACAACTGGCCGAGGCGGGAATTCCGCGCGAGGAACTGGAGGCCGATCTGCCCGGCGACGCCACCGTCGAACAGTGGCAGCAGAACCTGGAGCAACTGGCCCTGCGCATCCAGCGTCTTGGCCCCATCAACCTGGCGGCCATCGACGAATACAAGGAAGAGTCGGAGCGCAAGCAGTACCTGGATGCGCAACACGAGGACCTGGTGGAGGCACTGACCACCCTGGAGAACGCCATCCGCAAGATCGACCGCGAGACCCGCAGCCGTTTCAAGGAGACCTACGACAAGGTCAACGCCACCTTTCAGCAGACCTTCCCCAAGCTGTTCGGCGGCGGCCATGCCTATCTGGACCTGACCGGCGAGGATCTGCTGGAGACCGGTGTCACGGTCATGGCGCGTCCGCCGGGCAAGCGCAACAGCACCATCCATCTGCTCTCCGGCGGCGAGAAGGCACTCACCGCGGTGGCGCTGGTGTTCTCCATATTCGAATTGAACCCGGCGCCATTCTGCATGCTCGACGAGGTGGACGCGCCACTGGACGACGCCAACGTCGGCCGTTTCTGTGAACTGGTGAAGGAGATGTCCTCACGGGTTCAATTCATCTTCATTACCCACAACAAGACCACCATGCAGATGGCCAACCAGCTCAGCGGTGTCACCATGCATGAACCCGGTGTCTCCCGGCTGGTGGCCGTGGATGTGGACGAGGCCGTGCAAATGGCGGCGATGTAGGACGGACGTGACGATGGAAGAATTGCGCTGGATTCTGATCATAGTCGGTATCGGTATCGTGGCCGGCGTCTATCTCTGGGGACGCCGCAACGACACCGGAGCCACCCTCATGGAGTACATCCGCTCCCATATCCCGGCCGGAGACAAGCGCCCACGGCCGGCCAGGCGGGACATGGACCGCTTCGACGGTAGCGCCGATGAGTTGGAACAGTTGCGCGACATGATCGCCGACGAGAAGCAGGAACCGGTGCTGCTGAACAGCGAGGCCTTCGACGCCGAGGGCAACCGTCCACGGCCCCGGGAGGATGAGCAGATGGTGGTGGCGGTGCATGTGGCGGCGCGCGGGGAGGAGCGCTTCTCCGGTGTGCGCATCATGGGCCTGTTGGACGAGGAAAACCTCACCTACGACACGCGGATGCACATCTATCATCGTGGCAGTCCGGAGCGTCCGGAGTTCAGTGTCGCCAGCATGGTGGAACCGGGCCGGCTCAACCGCATGGAGGCCGAGGAGTTCAGCACGCCGGGGCTGTCCCTGTTCATGGTGCTGCCCGGCCCGGACGACCCACTCAAGACCTTCGATGATCTCATGGCCACCGCCGGCCGACTGGCCGACCGTCTCGACGGGCAGATTCAGGATGAACGCCACAGCACCATGAGCCAGCAGACACTGGACCACATCCGCGAGCGCATCGTCGATCACCGCCGCCGCATGCAGCTCAACATCCTGCGTTCATAAAAAAGACCCCACGGACAGGCCATGCAGGCTGTTGAAATTCTACTCATGCGGCTCGATACGGCGTTATCAACCCGGCTCAAAATGCTCATTTATTCCGTATAAACTGCGCTTTTTCGCCGCTTTTTGCCTTGTCTCGCACCAGGAGCCTGTCGGACTCAGGCTGGATCGGCTGCAAAAGCGGGACAGCGGTCTGAT
>CAYPEH010000046.1:0-18256 GCA_964409585.1 uncultured Chromatiales bacterium
GCCTGCGGCGCGCGCCTTGACAGGGAAGATGCCTGAGGCTCTGAACACAACCTATCAGGTGGCCGGGTTAATTGCACGATCCCACCCCGCCGTTGAACCGCCATCGGCCCATGCGCAACGGCGCAAACATGGTATGTTTGTGCCATGCCCATCACCATGACACCGATGACATGGCAGCCACCCTGCCCCGTTACCTGATACCCCTGTTGTTCCTCCATCACCTCGCGGCCAGTGCCGGGGACCGCTTCGAGGAGGCCGTGCGCGCGGCAGAGGCCGGCGACTACGCCGAGGCCTTCTGCATCTGGAAACCCATGGCCCAGGATGGCCACCGCGAAGCCCAATACAATCTTGGCTGGATGTATGCCAACGGCTACGGACTGGCCGTCAATGAGCCACAGGCCATTTACTGGTGGCGGATGGCGGCGGAGCAAGGTCATCATGACGCCGAATTCGCCCTCGGCATGAGCTACCTCAACGGTGAGGGCGTGAAACGGGATGTCGGCACGGCCATGGACTGGTTCATACGCGCAGCCCGCGGTGGAGTGGACGACGGCATCCATATCCTGCTTGCCCTGGTGGCCCGCGACGATCCCGACGCACGCCAGGCGGCATTCGAACTCATGCGCAACGAGCCCTCCCTGTTGGGAACGGTGCGGCATGTGAAGGCAACTCTTGCCAATATCCGTAACGCACCCGGAACCAAGGAGACACGGGTGCTGAAAACCGTCCGCAAGGGCACCCTTCTGGTGGAACTGGAACAGGCCGGAAAATGGTCCTGGGTGGGTGTCCCCGGATACGAATTGATTGGCTGGATCCACCAATCCCTGGTGGAACGAGGAACCGCGCAGTGAAAAGAATCCCCTTGCTCTCGCTTTTTGTCCTGCTGCTGCCCACGGCAATCCATGCGGATACCCTGCAACAGTTGTTCAAGCGCGTGAACCCATCGGTGGTCGTGGTTCACGTGGAGGAGCGGACCGCCACCAGGCGTCGGGGCATGACCACCGTCCCTGGCCTCGGCTCGGGGGTATTGATTTCGGAGGACGGTCTGGTCTTCACCGCCGCGCACGTGGTCCAGACCGCCGACACGGTGGAAGTGGAATTCCTCGACGGCCAGACCATATGGGCCGAGGTGGTGGCATCGGAGCCCAAGGCCGATGTCGCCCTGCTGAAACTGCGGGAAGTCCCCGAGGGGGCCGTCATCGCCAAGGTGGCCGACTCCGACCGGGTCAATGTCGGTGATCAAGTGTTCGTCATCGGCGCCCCCCTGGGTCTCAGCCACACCCTGACCGTCGGCCACATCTCCGCCCGCCATACCAGTGGCGATGCAGCCGGCGAGCTGACCCTGGGTGAGTTTTTCCAAACCGACGCGGCCATCAATCAGGGCAACTCCGGCGGTCCCATGTTCAACATGGACGGTGAGGTGATCGGCATCGTCAGCCACATCATGACGCTGTCCGGCGGTTTCGACGGACTCGGTTTCGTCGCCACCAGCAACATGGCCATGCATTGGCTGGTGCATCACCGCTCCATGTGGACCGGCCTCCAGGGCCGCCTGGTCATGGGTGAAACCGCCAAGGCCCTGAACATCCCGCAAGCCGCCGGTTTTCTGGTGGAACAGGTCGCCAAACGATCACCGGCGGCCTCACTGGGCCTGCAGGGCGGCAAGGTGCGCGCCGTGATCAAAGGAGAGGAAGTGATCCTGGGCGGGGACATCCTGCTGGAGGTGCAGGGACTGAACATCGCCCAAAAGGACAGCTACAAGAAAATCCAGGAAGCACTGGCCAAACTGCGGCCAGGCGATGAATTACAGGTGGTGGTGCTGCGCGCCGGCAAGATCGTCAAGCTCACGGACGTGCGCCTCGAATAGGCCGGACCGTAGGATCGACCACGGCTTTCGAATACAATCCCGCACCTGTTTCATAATCAAAAGGAACCTCAGCACAAGTCAGAGGTTCCAAAATCAACCGGAGAAGAATGGATGACAAAAATGCTGCCCCACCTGTTTCTGACCATTGTCCTGGTTTTCACCGGCGCCCAAGCAAACGCCACCGATACGCACGGCCCCTTCTCCATCGCCGATACGGTCAAGCGTGTGCCACTGGCGGAAGGGGTTACCCCGGAGGATGCCGTCGATTCCATGAAGCTGCGGGCCAACAGCCTGAATATGATGTTCGTCGCCCATCAGCCGCTGTCCAAACAGTTGGAGGCCATGGGCCGCACCCCGCCCCATATCGAGATCTTCCAGTTCTGCGATCCGCTGATCGCCGAGATCATGGTCACCCATGACCTGATCTTCGCCGCCTACATGCCCTGCCGCATCTCCCTGGTGCAGGACCAGCAGGGCAAATACTGGCTGGTGATGATGGACCTGGATTTCTTCATCCAGGCCTCGCCCAACATGCCGCCGGCGCTGTTGAAAAAGGCAAAGGAAGTACGCGACAAGCTCAACAGCATCCTCGAAGCCGGCGCCAACGGGGACTTGTGAGGACTGCTGAAGCCGCTGGCTAGCAGCCTGTCGGACTGGGGGGAAGCGAAGCGAAAATGTGGGAGAGCGAGGCCAGTTTTTCATGATTTTGAGGCGCATAGTGGGACTACGCAACGAAAAATCAGGGAAAAATGGGCCGCTCTCCCGCATTTGCAGCCGTTTCATCCCCAGTCCGACAGGCTGCTAACCCGGATTTCTCACCGCCCGTCGTAGCGATGGCGTCGAGGCGCCCCGCTACAGCGGGCGGATCGGCGGCCGCAGTAAATGCGGGTTAAATCCACTTCTGCGTGCAATCCAGCTCGGACAGCACCATCTGCATGCCCGCCTGCCCATGGGCCATCATCAGGTTCAACGGGCTCATACCCTGCAACCGGCGGTTGCGCTTGCCCAGCCAGAACGACGGCATGCGCTTGTTGGTGGGAAAATAGGTATGCAAGGCCTGGTCGATGGCGAGGATGTAGGTGGCCCGTTTGAGCATCTCCTCATCGCTGGGAAACGGGGTTCCCCGGCGGTAACCCTCCAGGGAACGGCTGCGGGTCTTCTCCGGCATGCCCAGCAATCCGGGCCGATGCTCTCTGGCCACGTTCCAACTGTCCAGGATATTCATCAGGGCCCGTGCCAATTGCACGCGGTCCTCTTCACTCAACTGTCTGTTCATGGAATCTCCGCACGGCGGCCGGCCTTTGGATGCCGGTTCACCGCAATGGTCTCATTTCAGCACGGGTACTTCACCCCGTCAGCCGCATGGGATTGAACCTGAATCCGCAGGTTCAGGTTGAAGCCACTTTTCCAGGACTGTTTCCGGCATGTCTGTTCCTGCCCTTCACTCAAGGGAAGCTCTGAACGAGTCGTGAAACGCGATCTCGCCGCCGGAATCGGCCATTTCGGCGTTGCCCATCTTCCCAATAGCGGGCTATTGCGTGCGATGGGCGCCTTGAACTGACCGATTCCCATCGGCGACCTCATCGCTCCAGACTTGTTCAGAGCTTCCCAGGTGGTAGCCTTGGCGGCCACTCTCGCTCCAGAGCGGCGCCAGGATTCATGATCCACCATGAACCATGGTTGATAACAAAACCTTTACACACCATCCCCATCCAACCGGTACAATTCCGGCAACGTTTCCTTTGGGAGTGATCCATCACATGCCCCGGATTTCACTAAACCGAACCTTAACAAAGCCACGTTCAGCGGGCCGCGCCTTGATCCGTGGCTTGCGGGACGCTCTGAACGCAGCCTTGCCAAGGTTCGGCCTGGTAACTTTCACCCTGGCCCTGTTGGTCGCCGGCCTTACCGTCATGGATACGGCTGACGCCAAGCGTTTCGGCGGCGGCAGGAGTTTCGGCATGCAGCGGCCCATGTTTTCCCGACCGGTGCTGCCGCGCCGGCCCCCCGCCTCCCCCACGCGCCAGTACACGCGCCCCGGCGGCCGGGCTGCCCCCGCTTCCGGTATGTCACGCTGGCTGGGGCCCCTGGCCGGTCTGGCCGCCGGCGGCCTGTTGGCCTCGCTGTTCTTCGGGGATGCCTTTTCCGGCGTGCAGGTCCTCGATCTGCTGCTCATCGGCGCGGTGATCTTCGGCATCATGGCCTTGTTGCGCAGGTCCCGCCCGGCCACAGCCGCGGCTTCCCATGCAGGCGGCGGCGCGGCCACGGCCGCTCCTCAGTATTTCGAGGGTACGCCCGCAGGGGACGCCACCGGCTCCCTGAACCTCCCCGCCTGGTTCGACGAGGCCGCCTTCATCGACGGCGCCAAGCAGCATTTCAACCGGTTGCAGACCGCCTGGGACGAGGGGGATATGGAGTCCATCCGTGAATACGTCACGCCTTCCCTGTTCGAGGCCCTGGCCGCCGAACGGGCCGCGCTGGGTCCGGACAAGCACGAAACCGAGGTAATCACCCTGGATGCTTCATTGGTGGATTTCTTCTTCGAAAACGGCCTGGCCGTGGCCAGTGTCCATTTCAGTGGCCTGGTCCGCGAAAGCGACGGCGGCGCCAATGATTTCAGCGAGGTCTGGCACGTGCAGCAGAAGGAAAACCGCCCCGATGCCGACTGGCTGGTGGCCGGCATCCAGCAGGTCTGATCCGATCCCATCCACTTCAACCTGAATCCATGGATTCATGTTCAACACAGGAAGGCTTTCATGAGCACCCGCGTCATGCTACTGCCCAGCAGCAAGAACACCGAACGGGCACGGATTGTCGCCCTGCCCAGTGACATGAGCGACAAGGAGGCCGTGCGCTCCATCACCGGCCTGATCGGTGCAATCCAGCAGGAGAGCGATGACTACAGTTGGGAGGAGGACATCCTGCCAAAACTGGAGGAACACGGCTTCCAGAGCGTGGAGACCTGTATCGGCCCCGCCTGGGAATAGGTTCATTCCGGTTCCTGGCGCCAGTCCGATGCGGCTGGGCGCCGGACGGGTGCAACATCGGGGCCGATTCGATACAGGATTGCGGAATTACCTATCCTATCCGCCCCCCCCTCAAGCTGACCGTTCAACCGGAACATACAGCGTAGTGATGCAATACACCGCCAAGACCCTTTCCCATCTCTTCGTCCTGCTGCTGGCGCTCCTGGGAGGACCGGCCCTGGCCGCCACCACGGCCCACGGCCTGGCCATGCACGGTGATCTGAAATACGGCCCCGGTTTCCAGCACTTCGAATACGCGGACCCTGACGCGCCCAAGGGCGGCGAGTTGCGACTGGCCGAGATCGGCACCTATGACAGCCTCAATCCCTTCATCCTCAAGGGCATGCCGGCGGCCGGCATCGGCCGTCTGTTCGACACCCTCACCACCCAGTCCGAGGATGAACCGTTTTCCGCCTACGGCCTCATCGCCGAGAGCATCGAGGTCCCCGAGGACCGCTCCTGGGTGATCTTCACTCTGCGGCCCGAGGCCCGCTTCCACGACGGCAGCCCCATCACCGTGGAAGACGTGATCTTTTCCCTGGAGATCCTCAAGAGCAAGGGGCACCCTTTCTACCGCGTCTACTACGCCAATGTGGAAAAGGCCGAGGCGGTCGGCGAACGCAAGGTGAAATTCAGCTTCAAGCCGGGCGACAACCGGGAACTGCCGCTGATCGTGGGCCAGCTGCCGGTCCTTTCCAAGGCTTGGTGGGGGGCGCGCGAATTCGACAAGACCACCCTCGAAATCCCCATGGGCAGCGGCCCCTATACCGTCGAAAAGCTGGACCCCGGCCGCTCCATCACCTACCGGCGCGTGGCCGACTACTGGGGGGCCGATCTGCCGGTCAACCGCGGGCGATTCAATTTCGACCGCATCCGCCACGACTACTACCGGGACACCACCGTTGCACTGGAGGCCTTCAAGGCCGGCGAATACGACCTCCGCCAGGAGAACACGGCCAAGAACTGGGCCAAGGCCTATGACATCCCGGCGGTCAGGGACGGACGCATCGTCAAGGAAGAGATCCCCCACCAGCGCCCCACCGGCATGCAGGCCTTCGTCTTCAACACCCGCCGCTCCCTCTTCAAGGACCCCAGGGTGCGCCAGGCCCTGGCCTATGCCTTCGATTTCGAATGGACCAACAAAAACCTGTTCAATGGCGCCTACACCCGCACCACCAGTTACTTCGCCAACTCTGAACTGGCCTCCAGCGGCCCGCCCGGCCCGGATGAACTGGCCATCCTGGAACCCTACCGGGGCCGGATCCCCGAGGAGGTCTTCACCAGGGCCTATGAACCGCCGAAAACGGACGGCAGCGGCCGCATCCGCGGCAACCTGCGCAAGGCCCTGCGCCTGCTCAAATCCGCCGGCTGGCAGGTGAAGAACAAACGCCTGGTCCATACGCGAACCGGCGAGGTCATGCGCTTCGAAATTCTCCTGGTCAGCCCCGCCTTCGAGCGCATCGCCCTGCCCTTCATCCGCAACCTGAAACGTCTGGGCATCGAGGCCAGGGTGCGCACCGTGGACAGTGCCCAATACCAGAACCGCATCGACCGGTTCGACTTCGACATGGTGGTGCACACCTTCGGCCAGTCCCTCTCGCCTGGCAACGAACAGCGTGACTTCTGGGCCAGCGCCAACGCCAACGTGAACGGCAGCCGCAATCTGGCCGGCATCCAGGATCCGGTGGTGGATGAACTGATCGAAAAGCTCATCGCCGCCAAGGACCGCAAATCCCTGGTGACCATCACCCGCGCCCTGGACCGGGTACTGTTATGGGGCCACTACGTCATCCCCCAGTGGCACATCACCAGCTTCCGCCTGGCCTGGTGGAACCGCTTCTCGCGCCCGGCGATCACCCCGAAATACGGTCTCGGCCTGGACACCTGGTGGTATGACGAGAAAAAGGCCGCAAGACTGGCGGCCGCGGACAAGCGCCCCTGAGGAAACCTTGATCAAGTCGCTACACGCCTTGATCAGAGTCCCCTTACGGGGGTTGCCTATTGGGGGAAGGATGTAAATCAATGGCTCATGGGAACGGTAATGCCCCCTTCCCCCAAGCCCCCATCCCCCATATTTGTTCAGAGGTTCCCTGACCCATGCTCGCCTACATCATCCGCCGCCTGCTGCTGATCATCCCCACCCTGCTGGGCATCATGGTGATCAACTTCGTCATCGTGCAGGCAGCCCCGGGCGGCCCCGTGGAACAGCTCATCAGCCAGCTCCGGGGCCATGGCGTCCAGGCCACCGCCCGCGTGGCCGGCACCGCCAGTGGCGAAATATCCGCCCCCGCCTCCTCCACCGGTGGCGACTCCGGCGGCCAATACCGTGGAGCCCAGGGCCTGGACCCGGAGCTGATCAAGGAGATCGAACGCCACTACGGCTTCGACAAACCAGCCCACGAGCGCTTTCTGCAAATGATGGGCCAGTACCTGCGCTTCGAATTCGGCGACAGCTTCTTCCGCGACCGCTCGGTAGTGGACCTGGTGCTGGACAAGATGCCGGTTTCCATCTCCCTGGGGCTGTGGACCACCCTGATCGTCTACCTGATCTCCATCCCCCTGGGCATCGCCAAGGCCACCCGCGACGGCAGCCGCTTCGATGTCTGGACCAGCACCCTCGTCATCATCGGCTACGCCATACCCGGCTTTCTTTTCGCCGTGCTGCTGGTGGTGCTGTTCGCCGGCGGCAGCTTCCTCGACTGGTTCCCCCTGCGCGGCCTGGTCTCGGAGAACTGGGACGAGCTGTCCTGGCCGGCACGCATCGCCGACTACTTCTGGCACATCACCCTGCCGGTGGTGGCCATGGTCATCGGCGGCTTCGCCAGCCTGACCATGCTGACCAAGAACTCCTTTCTCGACGAGATCCACAAGCAATACGTCATCACCGCCCGCGCCAAGGGCCTGACCGAGCGGCGCGTGCTCTACCGCCACGTATTCCGCAATGCCATGCTGATCGTGGTGGCGGGCTTCCCCAGCGCCTTCGTCGGCATCCTCTTCACCTCCTCCTTTCTCATCGAGGTGATCTTCTCCCTCGACGGGCTGGGGCTGTTGGGATTCGAGGCGGCCATGAACCGCGACTATCCTGTGATGTTCGGCACGCTGTACTTCTTCACCCTGCTGGGGCTGCTGCTGAACCTGGCCGGGGACCTGATGTACACGCTGATCGACCCACGGATCGATTTCGAGGGGCGGGAACAATGAGCATCATGGCCAGACATGCCCCCCTCTTCCGTCTCTCGCCCATCAACCAGCGCCGCCTGCACAATTTCCGCTCCAACCGCCGCGGCTGGTGGTCCCTGTGGATCTTCGCCGTGCTGTTCGGGCTGTCCCTGTTCGCCGAGTTTCTGGCCAACGACAAACCCCTGCTGATCAGTTACAAGGGGGACTGGTATCTGCCGGTGCTGGTGGAATACCCGGAGACCACCTTCGGTGGCGAGTTCGAGACCGAGGCCGATTACCGTGACCCCTATATCCAGGAACTGATTCAGGGCAGTGGCGGCTGGATGCTGTGGCCCCCTATCCGCTACAGCTATGACACCATCAATTACGATCTGCCGGTGCCCGCCCCGGCTCCGCCGTCGAGGGAGAACTGGCTCGGCACGGACGATCAGGGCCGTGATGTATTGGCGCGCACGATCTACGGCTTGCGCATTTCAGTATTGTTCGGCCTGACCCTGACCCTGCTCAGTTCCCTCATCGGTATCCTCGCCGGGGCGGTGCAGGGCTATTTCGGTGGCTGGGTGGACCTGGCCTTTCAGCGCCTGATCGAGATCTGGTCCGGCCTGCCCATGCTCTATCTGCTCATCATCCTCGCCAGCGTGGTGGAACCCAACTTCTGGTGGCTGCTGGGGTTGATGCTGCTGTTCAGCTGGACGACGCTGGTGGGGGTGGTGCGTGCCGAGTTTCTGCGCACGCGCAATTTCGACTATGTGCGCGCGGCCCGTGCCCTGGGTGTGGATCACCTGACCATCATGGTCCGCCATGTGCTGCCCAATGCCATGGTGGCGACGCTGACCTTCATGCCGTTCATCCTCAACGGCTCCATCACCACCCTCACCTCCCTGGACTTCCTCGGCTTCGGCCTGCCGCCGGGCTCCCCCTCGCTGGGCGAACTGCTGGCCCAGGGCAAGGCCAACCTGCATGCCCCCTGGCTGGGACTGACGGCGTTCTCCGTCCTGGCCCTGCTGTTGAGCCTGCTGATCTTCGTCAGCGAGGCGGCCCGCGACGCCTTCGATCCACGCAAGACCCGCGTCTGAGCCATCTCGATTGATGGGGTAGGCCCTGGCATCACGATTGAATAAAGGGGCTGAGTGGTCACCCGGCAAGACTATGCGGGTTGCATCCATCTGATTGTTATTCAACAATCCATGATAGCCGTAGGTGTATTCCTCATGATCGACTGGCCCATCAACAATAAATACTACAGGCCAGCTTGCAGGCAGGGGCCGTCGACACGGCCAGAGGCTTCATGAATGAAGCCAAGGGAAGGTGAAGCGTGAATTGTATAGTGACGTTCTATGTGGGACTGATTACGGGCGCGATCATTGGCATCCTGTTGATGTCGGTTTTGCATATGGCCCGTGACGGGGATCCGGCTACCCGGGATGAGGAAATGAGCCGGGATCCAGGCTGACCCACTGCATCGCCCGCCCCACGCGGCCGCGTTTCACGGCCCAGATGCCGGATATCCTCAAACCAGTTGCAGGCTGAGGATACCTTCCATTTTTTCGGCCGTTTCCGATTTGCCGGTGCGGCTGTCGCCCACCAACGCCACCGTGACGCTGACCTCGTCCACGCTGCCACCAAGCCGCTCACGCTTGGCCCGAGCCTGTTCCTTGATCAGGGCGATGAGGTCCTCGGCCAGGTGGGCGGGGCCACGCTGCTCCACTTCGTCACGGTTGGCGTAACCGCAGCGGGCAATCTCCTCGTCGTCATTTTCCTTGTAGACACCGGCCATGAGCTGGCTGTAGGCAACGCCGATCTTGAGTTCGCCACGGCTCACGAGGGATTTCATCTCGGCGATGAATCTGGCCTCGTTCTGCTTGAATTGGGCATGCAGTTCCGGATGCAGGATGGTGCCGTCATTGTCCTCCAGCATGGGGAAGGGGTTGGCCCAGTAGCTGCTCTCCTTGCCGCCCCGGTCGGTGCCGGTACTGCCGGAGGCCACGCGCTCGCCGAGACGAAAATGCTCGATGGCCTCTTCCACGTCCATGTCGGCATTGATGGTCGGCTCGTGCGGCGCCTTGAGGGTGAAGTTGTTCACGTACAGGAGCACGTCCAGCGGGTGCGCGGTCATGACCTCCGCCTCGTCGCTGACCGGCACGATCTGGCGCGCATTGGAGCCGGTATGTTTGTTGTAACCCACCTCGCGCCCGGCCATTTGCAGCTTGGCCTGTTCGCTGAAGCCATCCAGACAGGCGAAGGCACCAGTCTCGGTTCCATAGAACATGAGCCGGTTGGCCCCATCGGAACCGCGTTCCAGCGCCACCCGCCCCATATCATCGGCCTTGATCAGCATATCGGCGATGAAAGGCTCGCCGGTGGTCTCGTCGAAGTGCATGACGTAACGGGTGCAGCCACAATGCAGTGGCATGTCCCCGTTCTGGATGGCGAGTACGTTGTGCAAGGTGAGCACGGGTTTCTTGCAGTAGCCGAAATACTTGAGCTGATCCAGATTGGGCACCATGCCCACCAGCAGGTTGTTCTTGCGGTCCCAGTAGTAGCCGAGGTCATCCAGGGTGGCGTCCGGGCTGCCGAAAATGAAGATGCCGTCCGGCCTGCGGCCTGCCTTGATGTCGGAGATACGCGCGAAGGGGAACAGGTTGAGCAGACCCGGCTCCATTTCGATACAGCCACGTGACTTGTGGATGTAGGCCACGATCAGCCAAGCGCCGACCTGCAAGGGTACGGAAACCCATTCTTCGGGACGGAAGTCCTTTTCCCTGAAAGGGTTGTGGTCCAGTTCGTAGAACGGCAGCGCGCGCTTGTTGGAGGGCGTCTTGTAATCCACCCCGGTCTGTATGTCAGCGGCGATGGTCAGCGGCACATAGGCCAGGGAGACGTAATCGCTGGGCAGGTTGAAGTAATGCCCGGAAATCTCGCCGGCGGTGACATTAGGGTAGACATCCGTGCCCGAGGTGCGGCGCACGCCTGTCTCCATGCCCACACGCCGCAGGAGTTCACGGCGGGTCTCCAGCAACAGCTCGGACAGATTCATGGCCTTGCCGGTCACCTTGTCCTTGACCGTGACGGGGGTCTCCAGGCCGGTGGATACGACATCGTTCTGCAACCTGACCAGGCGCGAATAGCCGGCCCCGCGAAAATGGTGGTAGGCACCATCAAGAAAACGGACCAGGGAGCGGGCATGCTCAAGGGAGTGGCCGGAATACTCTTCATCCGATTCCAGAAGCTCGAGCACATCGCGGGCGGAGATCTGTTCGATGAAGGCGATCTTGTGCTGCGCTTCCTGCTGTGGACGGTCGTCACGCTGCCGCAGGTCCGCGATGAACTCGTTCTTGTAGATGCGCAGATAGCGGGAAAAGGCCAGACTCTTGACCAGCTGCACCGGCGTACTGCAACCGTCGCGGATTTCCAGAATTTCTTCCATAGCCTAGGGTCGGATTTTCATGTGGTGTGAACAGACCGCTGGGAACCCCTGAGCGAATCAACGGCGGTCCGGGCCAGGCACAAAACACCGCTCACGGCCATATGTTGGCCGCTCTTGCATCGCGGAAGACGGCGGTTCCGGGTTTCAGATGAACACCGATGATTTGCTCAGAGGTCCCATCAGCAAGCGCCAATGGGCGGCAGAGGATACCACGGAGGGCCAGGATTTTTCCCCAAGGAATGGCTTTATCCAGCCTAGAGTTATTTTATGATGAGGAATATCCCTTCTATCTCAACGGGTTGCAGCAAGGTATCCGGTCCGCCCCCCTTGTTCCCGCCGTCACGAATCCATTCAACCTGAACCTGTGGGTTCAGGTTCAACGCAACAGGGTGGCGCCAGCCAGCACGGAACCAAGCCCCCGTCCCAGAGCCACACCGATACGGTCGGCCAAGCGCTCGAACAGGTCCGGCTTGTGGGTGAAATCGACGATGCGCTCGGCCCCGATCACCTCCCGCGCCACCTGGCCGACACTGGCCAGTTCATCCACCAGGCCGATTTCCACGGCCTGCTGGCCGGTCCACATAAGGCCGCTGAACAGCTTGTCATCCTCCTTCAGGCGCCCCGCACGACCGTCTTTCACCACCTGGATGAACTGCTGGTGGATGTCATCCAGCAACGCCTGGGCGTGTTCCCGCTCCTCCGGCCTGAGTGGCAAAAAGGGGTCCATGAAGGCCTTGTTCTCACCCGCCGTGAGCACACGCCGCTCCACACCCAATTTGTCCAAGGCATCGACGAAGCCGAAACCGTCCATGCGCACGCCGATGGAGCCGACGATGCTGGCCTTGTCGGCATAGATGCGATCGGCGGCCACAGCCACGTAATAACCACCGGAGGCACATAGATCATCGATCACGGCATAGAGCGGGATATCGGGATACTTCTTCCGCAACCGCCTGATCTCATCGTTGATCTGCCCGGCCTGCACGGGGCTGCCGCCAGGGCTGTTGATACGCAGCACCACGCCGGCGGTATTCTCATCCTCGAAGGCATCACGCAGGGCTGTGATCACGTTGTCCGCTCCCGCCTCCAAGCCATCGGCGATGAGACCATCCAACTTGACCAGGGCAGTATGCTCGCCACTGGGCAGCTTCGTGCCGCCCAGATCGGACAGATACGCCACCGTGACCGCCACCAGCCAGAGCAGAAACGAGGCACGGAAGAAGATGCCCCAGCGGCGGCTGCGCCGCTGTTCCCGTACGGCGGACATGGCCAGTCGGCTGATCAGCTCCCGTTCCCACTGATCGCCCTGGTCGCTTGGCAGGGGCTCCCTTCCCCCCTGCCAGGTGTCCTCTGCGCCTTCGTGTCTGTGTTGTTCAGTCATCGGTTTTTCACCTGTTCAGGCTGCGGTGGCGCAGCCAATCGGACAAGCCGCGGATATCTTCCAGCGTACCCACCGGACCATAGCTCAGCAGCCGCGCGGTTTCATGCACACCATAGGTGCAGGCCAGGGAATCCATGCCGGCATTGGCTGCCATCTTCAGATCGTATTCGGTATCACCGATCATCAGGCTGTCCTCAACCGCCACACCCAACTCTTCCAGTATTTCGTACAACATACACGGGTCCGGCTTGGAACGGGTCTCGCCAGCACAGCGGGTGGCGTGGAAATACCGGCCCAACCCCGTTTCCGCGAGCACCTTGTCCAGTCCCCGGCGCCCCTTGCCGGTGGCCACCGCAAGCAGATAGCCCTGCTCATGGACCTCGCGCACCGTCTCGGCCGCTCCGGGATACAGGGGAGGGGATGAATCCGGGGCAAAGAAATGGTTGCGGTAGGCAAGGATGAAATCCGTACGGAAATCCACGCCCCGCCCCGGAAACAGGGTATCGACCGCCTCCTCCATGCCCAGTCCGATGATATTGCTGACCGTCTTACGCGACAGCACCTCCAGTCCCATATCGGCCATGGCCGCCTGGAAGCAATCGACGATATGCGGCTCGGAATCCATCAGGGTTCCGTCCCAATCGAAAATCAGCAATCGATAACCTTTGCTCATTGGAAAACCGCCACCTCCGGCAGGCGCGTCAACAGGGTCTTCAGAGGGGCGGGCAGCGGCGCGCTGAACTGCATCTCGCCCGCCCAGGGCGCCGTGAACGCCAGCCTGTGCGCATGCAGAAACAACCTTTTGAGGCCCAGTTCACGCATGCGCCGGTTGAATGACTCATCACCATATTTCACATCCCCGGCCAGCGGATGACCGCAATGGGCCCCATGCACCCGGATCTGGTGGGTACGTCCGGTGAACAGTTCCACCTCCACCAGGGTCGCCCCCCGATAGCGCTCCAGCGGCCGGAACAGCGTAACGGCCGGTTTACCATCCCGCGCCACCCGCACGATACGCTCACCACTGCGCAGGGTGTTCTTGCGCAACGGCGCCTCCACACGTTGCGCCCCGCCCTTCCAATCACCGGCCACCAGGGCCAGGTAGCGCTTCTCGACACCACCGGCACGCAACAGTTCATGCAGGCCACGCAGGGCGGAACGCCGCTTGGCCACCATCAGCAGGCCACTGGTCTCACGATCCAGCCGGTGCACCAGTTCCAAAAACGGCGCCTGCGGCCGCAATGCCCGCAGGGCCTCGATCACACCGTATTGCAGGCCACTGCCGCCATGCACAGCCATGCCCGATGGCTTGTCCAGCACCAGCAGGCGCTCATCCTCGAACACGATCGCCGCCTGGATCCGCTCCAGGGTCGCATGCCCCGGTTTCACCACATCGCCCCGCTCTGCCATGCGCACCGGCGGGATACGGACCTGATCCCCCTCCTGCAAACGGTATTCGGCCTTGACCCGCTTCCCGTTGACCCTCACCTCACCACGGCGCAACAGACGGTAGATGCGGCTACGCGGAATCCCCTTCAACTCCCGCAGCAGGAAATTGTCCACCCGCTGGGCCATGTGCTCCCGGTCCACGGTCACCAGACGCACCCGCGACGGCTGTTGTGCCTCATCCTTCATCGGGGCCTGATTCCCTTGTTGCGCCGTACCGGTACAACCGGGTGCCGGGCTCCGCGGGAAACCTCCGCCATTGAAGTGAAATGCTGTTCTCGATGATGGATCATGACTGTCATCTGCTTGCCGTGGACCTTGGCCGTCCCCTGTTGCCACCTGATGAAAAAGGCGGAATATATTAACCCGGCGACCGTTCAGTTGTTGTTCAGAGCCACGGGCCGGCCCTGGATCAAACAGCAACTGAACGGTCGCCGGGTTAATAGCAGTTCACCCAACCGGCACCGCCTGTGCGTCACCACGGTTCCACCGGTTGGACACCCCACCTTTGCTTACCAGCCACTTCATTGATATATTTCTTCGCTGGCTCGCAGGATTTTGAAATTAACTGAAAAAATCCTCCGCAGCCGCACAACGTATCGAAAGATTTTCCAGGAGTCTGTCCAACGTAGCCGGACAGACTCCCAGTATCCGCTCCGGGACATCCCGAAGCGGGTACCGGCGAACACGCAAGGGCAGACAGGCTCTCCCCCTGCTTTTACGAACAATTCAGCGCTCCCCGCCCTGACGCGGGTTCGAGAGCCGATCGATGCCTCATGGCCTGCCCTCAACTGGGATGGCCGGTATCAACCAGCTTTGGCAGCCGTGTTTCCCACCGGCATACAGAACAGCCGGTACCCCCGGCCCCAAGCGGTATCGCTCTTGTGCTCTCCCCGTGATCCGGAGCGAGTGGTGCCGTCACGGGACCTACAACATGAAACGTATGCTAGTGAACGCAACTCACGCGGAGGAGTTGCGCGTGGCCATCGTCGATGGCCAGAAACTCTACGATCTCGACATCGAGACACCCACCCGGGAACAGAAGAAATCCAATATCTACAAGGGCCGCATCACCCGCATCGAGCCCAGCCTGGAAGCCGCCTTCGTCAATTACGGTGCCGAACGCCACGGCTTCCTTCCATTCAAGGAAATCGCTCCCTCCTATTTCACCAAGGAGGCCCGTGAATCGGAGGGCCGTCCCACCATCAAGGAGGCCATCCGGGAAGGCCAGGAAATCATGGTGCAGGTGGAAAAGGAGGAACGCGGCAACAAGGGCGCCGCTCTCACCACCTATATCAGCCTGGCCGGCCGCTACCTGGTACTGATGCCCAACAACCCGCGTGCCGGTGGCGTATCCCGCCGCATCGAGGGCGAGGAGCGCAACGAAGTGCGCGAGGCCATGGCGCAGCTGGAAATCCCGCCGGGCATGGGCCTGATCGTCCGCACCGCCGGCGTCGGCCGCTCCGCCGAGGAACTGCAATGGGACATGGAATACCTGCTGCAGTTGTGGAAGGCCATTGAGCAGGCCTCCGGGGAGCGCAGCGCCCCCTTCCTGATCTACCAGGAGAGCAACATCATCATCCGCGCCCTGCGCGACTATCTGCGCGCCGACGTCAGCGAGATCCTCATCGATGACGCCGAGGTATACAAACAGGCGCAGGATTTCATGCGGCAGGTGATGCCGCACAACCTGCACAAGGTCAAACACTACTCCGAGAGCGTCCCGCTGTTCAGCCGTTTCCAGATCGAGAGCCAGATCGAATCGGCCTTCCAGCGTGAGGTACGCCTGCCCTCCGGCGGCGCCATCGTCATCGACCATACCGAGGCCCTGGTCTCCATCGACATCAACTCGGCACGCGCCACCAAAGGCAGCGATATCGAGGAAACCGCCCTCAACACCAACCTGGAAGCGGCCGATGAAATCGCCCGCCAGTTCCGTCTGCGCGATATCGGCGGGCTGATCGTCATCGACTTCATCGACATGTCGGCGGCACGCAATCAGCGCGAGGTGGAGAACCGCCTGCGCGAGGCTCTCAAACTCGACCGCGCCCGCGTCCAGGTCGGCCGTATCTCCCGTTTCGGTCTGCTGGAAATGTCCCGGCAACGGCTGCGTTCCTCCCTCGGCGAAAGCAGCCAGACGGTCTGCCCGCGCTGTAACGGCCAGGGCACCATCCGCGGCGTGGAATCCCTCGCCCTGTCGGTACTGCGCATCCTCGAAGAGGAGGCCATGAAGGAGCGCACCGGCCGTGTCATGGCGCAACTGCCGGTGGCGGTGGCCACCTACCTGCTCAACGAGAAACGGGAAACCCTGCGCGACATCGAGGAGCGCCAGAAGGTGGTCCTGCTGCTGGTACCCAATCCAGCCATGGAGACGCCCCACTTCGAAATCTCACGCATTCGCGCCGACGACACCCAGCACCAGGCGGCCACCGAACTCAGCTACAAACTGGCGACTCCCCCGGAGGCACCGGAGATTCCCACCCCGCCGGCGGAAAGACCGGTTTCCGAACAACCCGCCGTGCGCACCGTGGCTCCCCCCACACCGGCCCCGTCCGCACCCGCCAAGGCCAAGCGCGAAGAATCCAGGGGAAACGAGGGGAGCTTCATCAAACGTCTGTGGGAGACCCTGTTTGGCGGCAACTCCAGCGAAAAAACCGAAAAGGAGGAAAAAAAGGAATCCGCCGGCCAGTCCCGCAGCCGCCGCGGACGCGGTGGCCGAGGCAGCGGCGAAGGCCGCCAGCAGCCGCGCACCCGGAGCCGCCGTAACGGCGAAGGCCGCCGTGATCAGCCGCGCCGCGGGCGTCAGGAACGTGACCGGAATGGCAGCGGCAAGAGCACGGAAAAGGAAAAGCCCGCAACCGGCAAGGAAACGGATACGGAACGCACGGAAGAGCAGCAATCCAGCGGCGGCTCCACCCGCCGTGGCCGCCGCGGTGGCCGGCGCCGCCGTTCCTCCGCCGCCACTGACTCCGGCGCCTCCCAGACGCGGGACAGCTCGACTCAGACAAGCGCGGACAATGGCGGCGATACCAAGGCCAGCGCACCGGCTGAAGCGGCGGCCGCCAATTCCCGCGAAGAAAGCAAGCCCCGCTCCCAGCGCCGTGGCGGCCGCCGCCGTGGCGGCCGTGGCGGCTCGCAACGCTCCGCCGAGGCCGCCAAAACCGACAGCGGTGACTCCACCCAGGCCGTAAGCGGCGACGCAGACACACCGAAACGCGCACCGGCAGCCAAAGGGGGCAAGCCCGACAGCGGCGGTGCGGAAGCGGCAAAGCCTGAAAAACCGGCGCGCGAAAAGGCTGCCACCCCGGCGGCAAAACCGGCGGAATCCCCCAAGTCCAAGCCCTCCACCACGGAGAAACCCAGCCAGGCCGCAGCCGTAAAAGCCGAAACCAAGCCGGAAGCCAAGTCCGGCAGCAAGCCGAAAACGGAGACGGGTTCCGCCACCACGTCCGAATCGAAGCCGAAGACGGAAACCAAACCGGAGCCGAAACCGGCACCGAAGAACGAACCGGCCCAGGCACCGAAACCCGAACCGAAACCGGCCCCGGCAGCAAAGGCCGATGTCACGCCCGCCAAGGGGGACAAACCGGAAGCGGCAGGAAAATCAGCGGCCCCGCTGGAGCGCAAGACCGACAATCGGCCCACGCCTGCCAAGAGCCTGACCGACCAGGAATGACGCGGTTGCCGGCCCCAATATTGCACCCAGCCGCCGACTGGCTGGGCGCACCCTCACACCGTTCTGGCCGCCCTCAGCCGGTATTTCCTTCCTCATCAATAGCCTGAGCTATTGACTCGGTCGGAAATCCACCTGAGAGCGACCAGCCCGGCACGATCATCGCGCCCCCGGGCACAATATTGGGAGCCAGGAGCCTGTCGGACTCAGGGGATCGTAGCGAAAGAGTGGGACAGCGAGGATGATTTTTCATGAT
>CAYPEH010000047.1:0-18033 GCA_964409585.1 uncultured Chromatiales bacterium
GCTCGGGCTCGGGCTCGGGCTCGGGCTCGGGCTCGGGCTCGGGCTCGGGCTCGGGTTCGGGTTCGGGTTCGGGTTCGGGTTCGGGTTCGGGTTCGGGCAACACTGACTGCCCATCAACGTCTGCATCAAGGGGAAGTTCTGTTTCGCCCACAAGGGGCACATGATCCTGTTCCGGTGACGCCTCCGACTCCAGCTCCATATCCAGGTCCGGCCAGTCGATCGTACCCGCCGTATCCATCTCTTCGAGCGAGATCCCGGAAACCTCATCCTCATGGGTCTCCAACGCCCCCTCATGCAGCAGTTCAAGGCCATCCAGACCCTCCGCATCCATGCCTGACAAGATGGATTCAGCCAATTCGGCCGTGCTTGGCTCGCCCTCCTCCAACAGGTTCAGATCGGCCAAGCCGGTTTCACCAGGCTGCCCTTCCGGTGGCATGGAGGACAATTCGACCGACTCGGTTTCCAGATCGAGTTCGTCCAGATCCATATCCAGGCTGTCGCCCATTGGTGCGACAGCCGGGCCAGCCGACTCCTCTACAGGGGACACATCTTCCGGCCCCACATCCCCGGAGGCCTCACTGGAGAGGGAATCCTCAAGCGTTGGGGCGGCGGCATCTTCCATGGTTTCCCGCTCCCCGGCAGCGGTATCCGGACCTTCCTGCCCGGCGTCACCGGGTTCGACTTCCGCCTCACCCAGAATGTCCAGGCTGGGCAGACCAAGATCTGCCAGTACCGGCTCACTATCCTGCTCGCTGGGCGGGGATGGCTCCGTTTCCTCCGCCTGTTCCGGTGTTTCTTCGACCGGGGGCGCTTCAGAATCGGCTGTGATCTCCAGCTTGTCTATGGCCTGCCGCACCAGATCCAGGGTGGCTGTTCCATCAACCCGCTCCTCATCAATGGATTCCAGGTAGTACTCAATACCGGCAACGGCATCGGCCAGCGCATCCAGTGTTTCTTCCGAGGGCAGATGGCCGCCACGCACCAGATCACCGCCCACATAAGTCCTGATTTCACGGCACAGATCGGCGGCACGCTGATGTGACAGCATTCCCAGGCCGCCTTCTATATTGCTGAAGTGGCCGGGCACATCGGACAGCAGTTCGGGATTCCAGGGTGAATCGATGAAAGTGGCCAGTGCCTCCTTGATCTTGGCCAGATCGATGTGGGCCTCATGCACGACGGCCTTGACCACCTGCTGGAAGCCGGTATCGGGCAACCCGCCTTCCAGCAAACCTTCCTCCAGCGGCCTGCCGGCAGCAATCATATCCATGCGTGCGAGCATGGTCTGTGCCGCATCATCGGAGCTCTTGCGTCCGCCCGCCAGGTCATCGAGGCTCGATTCGACCAGCAGGATGGCTTCGGCCAATGCTTCGGTCGCCCGCTCGTCCAGGGTCAGACTGCCCGCAAGGATCGCACTGACGATATCGCCTTCACGACTGATGATACGGGTCGCCATCCGCAACCCAAGCATGCTGATGGTCTTGCCTACTTGCCCCAGCGAGTCTTGCAGGGCCTGCAAATCCTGACCGGACGGCTCCTTGCTGAGGGCAAACAGTTCCAGCGCGTCCTTGACCCGCGCCAGTTCCTCGCGCACGCCGCGGGTCACAGTCTCCAGCACTTCCGCGTTGAGTCCGGAAACACTCTGTCTGGCCTCTTCGACCGCCTCTTCGTCGATACTCTGTTCGGCGATACCAAAGGCCGCCTTGACCGCCTCGACCCGTTCACCCTCTCCCTGGGCCTGGGAAACGGCCATCACCAGATCCTTGAGCAATGCCGTATCCGGATTTTCGGCCATGGCCGCCTCGCCATGATCCACCAGGCGTTTGATTTCTCGGTCGATGCGTCCGAGCAGCCGTTTCACTTCCACATTCAGCGGCAGGGCACCATCCACCAGGGCTTCCAACACACCACCGGTGACCCACCAGAGCTGGACCACGGGCTCCGCGGTCGAACCCTGCTCCAAACGCGCCACGACATCTGCCAGGGCCGCCAGGCTGGCAGCGGTATCGATATCCCGGTAAACGGCTATCAGTCCCTTCTGATAGTGCGGTCGCAGCTGTCGTGCCAGTGTCCCCAGGGCCTGGGAGGATGCGGATGGCACCGCCTGGGCAGGTACCGGGCCGGCCACCTTGCTGAAATCGGGTTGCGAGAGGGCCCCCGTATTCAACATCGGTTGCCCACGCAGTCCCCGCAGGTCATTGATCAGGGGAAGCAGCACCACCGGAACGTCTTTGCGGGTGGCCTGCAATCGATCGAGATAGTCCGGCAACTGCAATATGGCCCGCATGAGCACGTCATAGGCACCGCTCTCATGTCGAACGCTGCCCTCCAGCAGTGCACCGGCAATCAGTTCCATTTCATCGGCAAGCCGCTCGGCCGTTTCCAGGTCGAGCATCTTGAGGGTGCCGTGGACCTGATGCAGGGCCCCGGCACAGGCACTCAGATGGGCTCCGTCGCCGGGGGAGTCGACGTGTGCTTCCAACTCGACACGGGCCTTCTTCAGGGCCTCGTCCAGCCCCTGCTTGACCCAACCGAGCGTGCTGTAATCGCGCGTTTCAGCCATTGCCAGTGTTCGCCCCCAGTTTCAGTCTGGAGAGCCTCAGCCCGCCCATTATTCGGGCAGCTTGAAACCTGCCACCGAGTTGCGCAGGTCGTCCACCTGTTCCGCCAATGCACCGATGGAAACGGCGGTCTGGGTGGTGCCGGCGGAGGTCTGGGTGGTGACCTCCTGGATCACGTGCATGGTATTGGAGACATTGGTCGCCGCCGTGGCCTGGGTGCGCGCCGAAGCGGAGATGCTCTCGATCAGTTCGGCCAGCTCCTTGGAAACCTTTTCGATTTCCTCCAGCGACTCACCTGCGTTCTCGGCCAGTTGCGCGCCGGCCACCACACCGGAAGTACTTTCCTCCATGGAGGCGACCGCTTCGTTGGTGTCGGACTGGATGGTCTGCACCAGCGCCTCGATCTGTTTGGTTGCATCGGAGGAGCGTTCCGCCAGTCGCTGCACTTCGTCCGCCACCACGGCGAAGCCCCGGCCCGCCTCACCGGCCATGGATGCCTGGATGGCCGCGTTCAGTGCGAGGATGTTGGTCTGGTCGGCGATGTCGTTGATGAGTTCCACGATGTCGCCGATCTCCTGGGAGGATTCACCCAGACGCTTGATTCGTTTGGCCGTCTCCTGGATGTGTTCGCGAATCTTGTCCATGCCGTCGATGGTGCTGCGCACGGCATCACCACCCCGATGGGCGATTTCCACCGATTTGCGCGCCACTTCCGCTGATTTCTGGGCATCATTGGATACCCCCTCGATGGTGGAGGCCATTTCGGTGATGGCCATGCCGGCGGCGGTAATCTGATGGGTCTGGTGGTCGGATGCCTCGGCGAGACTGTGGGCCGTGGATTGTGCCTCGCGCGCGGCGCCGGAGACCTGCTCGGCGGTGCGGTTGATCTTGGTGACCAGATCGCGAAGGCTTTCCACCACGTAGTTGAAGGCGTCGGCGATATGGCCGGTGAAGGCCTCGGTCACCGTCGCCTGCACGGTCAGATCACCACTGGCCAGATCCTCGATTTCGAACAATAGCTGTTCGATGTATTTCTGGTTCTCCTTGTTTTGCTGTTCCGCCTGTCTGCGCATGGCCTGGGCTTCTTTCAGCATCATGGTGAACAGCAGCACCAGCAGGATCACGGCCAGGATACCCGAGGCATAGGCCACCGGGGCGCCAATGAGCCGCTCTTCCGCCAACTGCCGCAGGCGCTTGTCCATCTCCAGGTTGGCACCCAACAGGCCGGCGCCCGTATCGGCCACCTGGCTGGCGGCGTCATGCACTTCGAACAGTTCGGGGGTCAGTTCGAGGATGGAACCGATCTTGTCGTGGATGGCGGTAAACACCTCGGCCACCTCGGCCAGCTTGTCCAGGCCATCCGGATCGCCGATGGCGTCGATACCCATCTCCTCGTCGCCACTCAACATGCCTTCCAGCACCCGGCCGAAGAGGAAGGCGTCACGGCCGAAGCGGTCGGCGGCGGTTGCCGCGCCCTCGCTACCGGCCAGCACCTGGTTGACACTGTTGCCGATACGCTGACTGAGCATGAGCTGACGACTGGCGATATAGATCTGGTCGGGCGGCACATCGTTTTCCACCAGCACGTTCACGACCTCATCCGACAATGCCAGCAGACGCGGCAGGAGTTCGTTGATGACAGCGGCATACTCACTCACGGACACCAGCGCCTCCTTGTCCTTGAGGATGGTGTCGGCAAGCCGGCGCAGTTTGATCCAGTGCTGACGCAACCGATCGAGCTGTGCGCTGGCACCGGCCGGGACGGGTGGCAGCCCGGTTGCGGGATCTCCCGCTGCCAGGGTGTTGAGAGACCGGTCGAAGTCGTTGCGGAACTTCTGCAAACGCCCGAATGCCTCTTCCCTGCCGGTGGAGGCTTCCAGCGCAAAGGTGGCAATCTGCTGCGAAAGCACCCGCTGTTCACCCAACAGGGCGGAGCGGCGGCTGTCGTTCGCTTCCTGTATCTGCAGGTAACCGAACGTGAACGCCATCAGAATGATGAATCCGAATACCAGGATTCCCAGCAGAATCGTCAGACTGCGTCCCCCACCCGCCGACTTGAGGGATCGAGTTTTTGCTGCACTCATTGGGTCTTCTCCAAGCCCTTGATGGCCGTGTGTCCAATCGGTTCCGGTTCTGTCACCGGCATCACCGAACAATAAAAAAACCGTTGCGTGTCCCGCGCCCTATACCGCAACCCGGTAGAACATCGGAGTACTGGCCAGTTTTCTCATGCTGAACACCGACCAGTATTCCCCGTCACGCTGGTAGACGCTTTGAATAAAGGGTAGCAGCGCCTTTTCCATGGCGGGCCATTCCCCCGTTTGATCCTCTTCATGGAAATGCTGCATGCCCAGCACCTCAGGCACCACCAACCCCACGGACAACTCCCCTTCCGTAATCACCAGTACGCGCGTGCTGTCTTCCAGCGGAGTGAGACTGCCGTGCTTGAGAAAGCCCTGCAAATCCATGATCGGCAGTAGATTGCCGCGAACATTCGCTATACCACGCACCCATGGATGGGTACCCGGTACCCGCGCCACCGATGGATAGGAAAGGATTTCGTGGACCTCATCCATGGAGGCGACGAGCTTCTGCCCGAGCAGGTGGAAACCGACCCCCCGCCACTCAGCACGCTGTTCCTCCCGCAACGGCAGACCACGCGCGCGCTCCATGCTGCGGCGTTCGATATCGCGCAGCAGCAGCAGTGGATCATGAGGTGCATTCATGGCAGGCCCGGCGCCCCGTTACATTCCGAGCTGCGCCTTGACTTTCTCCACCAAATCACTCTCCTGCACCGGTTTGGCGAGGTAATCCTTCGCACCCTGACGCAGGCTCCACATGCGGTCCGTGTCCTGGTCCTTGGTGGTGACGACGATGATGGGGATGGAAGAGGTTTCGGGATCGTTACTCAGCTTGCGGGTGGCCTGGAAACCGCTCATGCCCGGCATGACGATATCCATCAGGATCAGGTCCGGCTTTTCCGCCATCGCCTTCTCAATACCCGCCTCGGCATTGTCCGCCGTCAGGATCTGAAAACCATGCTTCTCCAACATCGTGGTCAGTACATGAACCTCGGTTGGTGAATCATCAACGATTAGAATACGCGCCATTACAGCTCCCCATTACCTTGATTTCTTTCTACTTACACCGGCAGGCACTGGCATTGCCCCCGGTTTCCGTCTCCGGCCTTGCGACGGACATGCGGCCCCACCCGGATCACCCCGCGCGCCGCACATGCCGGGAGATGGCCCCCAGCAGTTCTTCCTTGGTGAACGGCTTGGTCAGATACTGGTCGGAACCGACGATGCGGCCACGCGCCCGGTCGAAAAGACCATCCTTGCTGGACAGCATGATGACCGGTGTATTCCTGAACTCGCTGTTGTGCTTGATGAGGGCGCAGGTCTGATAGCCGTCCAGACGCGGCATCATGATGTCAACGAATATGACGTCGGGATGCGAATCGGCGATCTTGGCGAGAGCCTCGAATCCGTCGGTGGCGGTAACCACCTCACAGCCAGCCTTTTTCAGCAGGGTCTCGGCGGTCCGGCGGATCGTCTTGCTGTCATCGATCACCATGACCTTGAGCCCCGCCAGATCATTGTCCGTAACTGAATTCTCCACTGCCTCCCCCAATGGTGGGCTTATACGTTTTGCCAATGAAACCAATTTAACGCAGGCATGTCATCAAACACAACACAATTCAAATACAGGAAAGGGCGCTGTAACGGGCGGCGCGATGTCATCGCAGGGTATTGGCGGAAACCTGCGCGGGCGCTGGAAATGATACGATAGGCCACCGTTTTCCGGCTGGACATGGAACCCGATGACCACACCCCCGATCCACTCTGTTCCACACCTGACCACGGCATTGACCGGCCCTCTGCAGGAAATCGAAACTCACCTGCTGGACCGCCAGAGTCGTATAGAGGCCTGGTTTCGCAACCAGTGGCGCACGACACCGGCCCCGTTTTACGGTTCCGTGGACCTGCGCAACGCCGGTTTCAAACTGGCGCCAGTGGACACCAACCTGTTCCCGGCCGGCTTCAACAACCTCAACCGTGCCTTCCTGCCACTGTGTATCCAGGCAGTGCAATCGGCCACGGAACGTTTCTGCCCGGATGCCGTCGGCATTCTGCTGATCCCCGAGAGCCATACCCGCAACCTGTTCTACCTGGAAAGCCTCGCCACCCTGCGCGAGATCATCGCCAAGGCCGGTTACGAGGTCCGCATCGGCTCACTGCTGCCCGACCTGAAAGAGCCCCGCGACGTGGAACTGCCATCCGGCCGCAGCGTGCGCCTGGAGCCCCTGATCCGCGAGGAGAACCGCGTACGGGTTCGCGATTTCAATCCCTGCTCGGTGTTGCTCAACAACGACATGGCCGGCGGCCGACCGGAGATTCTCGAAGGCCTGGAACAGCCGATCATCCCCCCCCTGGACCTGGGCTGGTCGGATCGGCTCAAGTCCGGGCACTTCGCCGAATACCGCCGTGTCGCCCGTGAATTCGCCGAGTTGGTGGATATCGACCCCTGGCTCATCGACCCGCTGTTCCGCAACTGCGGCAAGATCGACTTCAAGAAACGCGAGGGCCTGGACTGCCTGTCGGAAAACGTGGAGGAACTGCTGGCCGACATCCAGAAGAAATACGACGAATACGGGCTGGACAAGAAACCGTTCGTCATCGTCAAGGCCGATGCCGGCAGCTATGGCATGGGCGTGATGACCGTTCACGATGGCGCGGAACTGCACCGGCTGAACAAGAAACAGCGCACCAGGATGGCTGCCAGCAAGGGTGGCCAGGCGGTCAGCCGGGTGATCATGCAGGAGGGAGTCTACACCTTCGAGACATGGGGTGAGGAAGAAGCCGTGGCCGAGCCGGTAGTATACATGATCGACCACTTCGTCGTCGGTGGCTTCTACCGCGTGCATACCGAACTGGGCGCCAACGAAAATCTCAACGCCCCTGGCATGCATTTCCGTCCACTGAGTTTTGCCGAATCCCTGATGAATCCGGATTCCAACCAGTCGCCAGATGCGGAACCCAACCGCTTCTATGCCTACGGCGTCATCGCCCGCCTCGCCCTGCTGGCCGCCGCACGGGAAATCGCCGCCGCCAAGGAGCACGCGGACAGACCATGACCACCCTCGGCATCGTCATGGACCCGATCCCGGCGATCAAGGTCCACAAGGATTCCAGTTTCGCCATGCTGCTGGCCGCCCAGGCCCGGGGCTGGCCGTTGTATTACATGGAAATGGGCGACCTCTACCTGCGGGACGGCCGCAGCCACGCACGCATGCGCCCCTTGCAGGTGCGGGACGATGCGGCGGACTGGTTCCGGCTGGGAGAGGCGGAAGACCGGCCCCTGGACGCACTGGATGTCATCCTCATGCGCAAGGACCCCCCGGTGGACATGGAATACATCTACGCCACCCATCTGCTGCAACTGGCCGAGGCCCGCGGCAGCCTGGTGGTCAACCGCCCCTCCAGCCTGCGCGACGCCAACGAAAAGCTCTATACCGCCTGGTTCCCCCAATGCACTCCGCCCACGCTGGTGAGCCGCGACAAGACCGCGCTGCGCGCCTTCATCCGGGAACAGGGCGAGGCCATCCTCAAACCCCTGGACGCCATGGGCGGTGCTTCCATCTTCCGCATCGCCGCCGACGACCCCAACGCCGCGGTGGTGATCGAGACCCTCACCGACCACGGACGCCGCTATTGCATGGCCCAGCGTTTCCTGCCCGAGATCCGTGACGGCGACAAGCGCATCCTCATGATCGACGGCGAACCGGTGCCCTACGCATTGGCGCGCATCCCCGCCGCGGGCGAGACCCGCGGCAACCTGGCTGCCGGCGGGCGTGGCGAAGGCGTCGCGCTGAGTGACCGGGACCGCTGGATTTGCGCACAGGTGGGCCCCACCCTGCGGGAACAGGGCCTGTTGTTCGTCGGACTCGACGTCATCGGTGATCATCTCACCGAGATCAACGTCACCAGCCCCACCTGCATTCGCGAACTGGACCGTCTCTACGGCCTCGATATCGCCGGCCAGTTGATGGATGCCATCGCCGGGAGGCTGCGCCGATGACACGCGTGGCGGCCTGCCTGCTGCTCGGTCTCCTCCTCGCCGCCTGTTCACGTCCGCCGGAGGTGTACAGCGAGCGCATCCTCACCTTCGGCACCCTGGTGGATATCAGCATCTACGGGGTGGACAGGGAGCAGGCGCAACGGGGATTCAACGCCGTGCGCGCCCATTTCCGGCAACTGCACCAGGACTGGCATGCCTGGAAGGCCGGAGCCCTGCATGACCTCAATGACGCCATTGCCCGTGGAGAACGTTTCACCCCGCACCCCTCCCTGCTGCCCCTGATCCGCCGCGGCCAGGCCCTGTCGGTGGCCAGCGACGGCCTGTTCGACCCGGCAGTAGGGCGGCTGATTTCACTGTGGGGCTTCCACAGCGAGGAATGGGGCGAGCGCCCCCTGCCGGACGCGGACACCATCGCCAAACTGGTTGCCGCCGGCCCATCCATGACCGATCTGCACATCGACGGCGCCACGGTGTACTGCGACAACCCGCTGGTGAAACTGGACTTCGGCGGGTTCGCCAAGGGCGTGGCCATCGACGGCGCCATCGACATCCTGAAGCGGCTGGGCATCGAAAACGCCGTGATCAACGCAGGAGGCGATCTGCGGGCCATCGGCCGCCATGGCGAGCGGCCCTGGCGCATCGGCATCCGCCACCCACGCAACGGTGGCGTCCTGGCGGCCCTGGAAACCCACGGCGACGAAGCGGTGTTCACCTCCGGAGACTATGAACGGTTCTTCGAGCGCGACGGCCGCCGCTACCACCACATCATCGACCCGCGAACCGGCTACCCCAGCCAGGGCACGGCCTCCCTGACCGTGATCACGGCCGCCGACGCCGGTCTGGCGGATGCCGCCGCCACCGCCCTGTTCGTCGCCGGGCCACAACGCTGGCGGGAAATCGCCGCCCGCATGGGCCTGCGTCACGTACTACTGGTAGATACCGATGGAAACGTGTATATCACCCGGCCCATGGCAGAACGGGTGACATTCCAGGACCAACCGGAGCGGCTGATCACGGTCGCCGATCCTCTGGAGGAGGCCCGTCCGTGACCGCCACGTATCCGCCCCTGCCACAGGCGGACCCCGCATCCCCCGGTGACCGTCTCGGCCTGACCCTGTTCTTCGCCATCGCCCTGCATGCCATGGTCATCCTCGGCATCACCTTCGGCACCAATCCGGCCAATCCACGCAAGGCCCTGCCCACACTGGAAATCACCCTGGTGCAGAAGCGCAGCCTGGAAACACCGGAAAAGGCCGATTACCTGGCCCAGGCCGACATGGAGGGAGGCGGTAACGTGGAACAGAAGGTCCGCCCGCAGAGCCCCATCAGCGCACCGGTCCCGTCCGAATCGGAAGGGGTCATGCCCACGCCACAGCCGCACGCGCAACCCGAACCACTGCCCCCACCACCGGAACCGGCCCCACCGGAACCGGTGCCGGCCCCGCAGCCGCCACAGCCGGAACCCGTAGCGGAACCCAAGCCGGAAACCGCCGCGCCGCGGCAGGTGGTCACCAGCACCAGGGCTGAACGCCGGGAGGCCAGCAAAAAGACCGAGCCGGCGGCCAAGCCGGAAAAGAAGAAACAGCGCCCCAGCGCCCGGGACCTGGTGAGCCGCAGCCTGGAGATGGCCCGCCTCAGCGCCGAGATCAACGAATCCATCCAGGCCTATGCGCAACGCCCGCGGCACCGCTTCATCTCGGCCCGGACCCGTTCCTACAAGTACGCCGCCTATATGGAATCCTGGGTGAAGAAGGTGGAACGCATCGGCAACCTGAACTACCCGGACGAGGCACGCCGCCGGAATCTGTCCGGCGGCCTGATCCTGGACGTGGTACTGAAACCCGACGGCAGCATCCATTCCATCGAGGTATTGCGTTCCTCCGGTCAGCCGGTACTGGACGATGCCGCCCGGCGCATCGTGGAACTGGCCGCCCCCTTCGCCAAATTCCCCGAGGACATCGCCAAGGAGACCGACCTGCTGCACATCACCCGCACCTGGCAGTTCCTGCGCGGCAACCGGTTGCGGGGACACTGAGGAGACGGGAGGATCGTCCCGCAGGCAAAGGCATTCTTCCTTCCGGTCTAGTACACTGCGCCCCATGGCCGACACCGAGTACCTTACCAACCATTTCCTCATCGCCATGCCGGCGTTGCAGGACCCCAATTTCTCCCGCACCGTCACCTTCATCTGTGAACACAACGCGGAAGGGGCCCTGGGCATCATCATCAACCGCCCCCTGAACGTGAACCTGGGTGAGATCCTGCAGCACATGAACCTGCGCGCCAGCAACGATGACACCGCTTCGCAGCCCATCTTCATGGGGGGACCGGTGCAACCGGATCGTGGCTTCGTCGTGCATCGCCCCCCCGGCCATTGGGGAGCCACCCTGATCGTCAACGACGAGATCGGTGTGACCACCTCGCGCGACATCCTCGAGGACATCGCCCGCGATCAGGGCCCCGAGGACAGCTTCATCGCCCTGGGCTATGCCGGTTGGGGCGCGGGCCAGCTGGAACGGGAAATGGCCGACAATGCCTGGCTGTATGGCCCGGCGGACATGGACATCGTCTTCCATCTACCCAGCGAACAGCGCTGGGAAGCCGCCGCTGCCCTGTTGGGCGTGGACCTCAACCTCCTGTCCGGCGAGGCCGGACATGCTTGAATGGCACGCCACGCCGCCCCTGCTGCGTCACACAGCCATGACTGACTCCACCGCAAGCGATCCGGCCACACCACAGACCCTTCTCGCCTTCGATTTCGGCACCCGCAAGATCGGCGTCGCCGTAGGCCAGGCCCTGACCCACAGCGCGACTCCGCTGACGGCCTTGCATGCCCGTGGCGGCCAGCCGGACTGGCAGGGCATCGAAAAAGTGGTACAAGAGTGGCGACCCGATGCCCTCGTGGTGGGCCTGCCGGCCAACATGGACGGCAGCCCGCACCACATGACGCATGCGGCACGGAATTTCGCACGCCAGCTGGAGAAGCGTTTTTCCCTGCCGGTGCACCTGGTGGACGAACGTCTGTCCAGCAACGAGGCACGCCGGCGTCATGCGCAGCAAAGGGCCGACGGCAGCCGCCGGCGTGGACGCCGGGGCGACCTGGACACCCTGGCCGCGGCCATCATTCTCGAAACCTGGTTCGAAAGCCTGTTACATTGAACCCAGATAGTTCATTAGGAGGCGTGATGATCGCGCAGAGATTTGGATTCACAAGGAATTTTCTGAAGGAGCGGCATGGCCCGCTCCCTGTCCGACTGAAGAAAATTTCTTGTGGATTCAAAGATCAAGCGAGGGTGCGTCACCTAATGGACTATCTGGGTTGAACCCGGCGGGTTGACCGTATGAACATCGACATCGACAAGGCCCTGGAACAGATGGCCGGCGAACTGGGCGGGCTATGCGAAATCCGCAATCTGTGCAACCCGCTCATGATCGGCATCCACAGCGGTGGCGTGTGGATCGCGCAACGGCTGCACGCCGCACTGAAGCTGGAAGAGGATCTGGGCACCCTGGACATTTCCTTCTACCGCGACGATTTCACCCGCATCGGCATGAACCCGCAGGTGCGTCCGTCCAACCTGCCCTTCAGCGTCGACGGCCGCAACATCATCCTGGTGGATGATGTGCTCTACACCGGCCGCACCATCCGCGCCGCCCTCAATGAGATCTTCGACTACGGGCGCCCGGCGGCCGTGGTCCTGGCCGTGCTGGTGGATCGCGGTGGACGGGAACTGCCGATTCAGGCGGATGTGACCGGCGTCCATCTGCAACTGGGCGAGGACGAACAGGTAAAACTCAGCGGTCCCGATCCACTCACTCTGGAAAAACAGTCGGTGGAGGAAACGTAAACGATGTGGGCCAGTCACCTCCAGGTCAACGAACAGGGACGGCTGCGGCACTTCCTGTCCATTGAAGGGCTGTCCAGGGCCATCCTGACCGATATCCTCGACACGGCGGAATCCTTCGCCGGGGTTACGACACAGACGGTGAAGAAGGTGCCACTGTTGCGCGGCAAGACCATCGTCAACCTGTTCTTCGAGACCAGCACCCGCACCCGCACCACCTTTGAACTGGCCGCCAAGCGACTCTCGGCCGACGTGCTCAATCTCAACGTGGCAGCCTCCGCCACGGCCAAGGGCGAGACCCTGCTGGACACCCTGCGCAACCTGGAGGCCATGCACGTGGACATGTTCATCGTCCGCCACCCGGACAGCGGCGCGGCCCATTTCATCGCCGAACACGTGGCACCGCACATCAGTGTCATCAACGCCGGTGACGGCCGCCACGCCCATCCCACCCAGGCGATGCTGGACATGTTCACCATTCGCCGCCACAAGGGTGAATTCCGGGATCTGAAGGTGGCCATCGTCGGCGACATCCTGCACTCCCGTGTGGCGCGCTCGCAGATCCATGCCCTCAACATTCTCGGCGCCGCCGAGGTACGGGTGGTGGGACCGCGCACCCTTCTGCCCAGTCATGCGCGCGATCTCGGCGTGCAGGTCTACCATGATCTGGCCACCGGCCTGAACGACGTCGACGTGGTCATCATGCTGCGCCTGCAAAAGGAGCGCATGCGGGGTGCGTTGCTGCCCAGCGAACACGAGTACTACCAGCTCTACGGCCTCACCGAGGACAAGCTGTCCACCGCCAGGGAGGACGCCATCGTCATGCACCCCGGTCCCATCAACCGCGGCGTGGAAATGGCCTCCGAGGTGGCGGACGGTCCCCGCTCGGTGATCCTGGAGCAGGTCTCCTTCGGCATCGCCGTCCGCATGGCGGTGATGTCCATGGCCATGCAGGCGGGGGCAGCACAATGACCCGGCATGATCGCAACCAGGACTCCCGCCTGCTGATCCGCGGCGGCCGTGTCATCGATCCCGCCAACGGGCTGGATACCATTGCCGATGTCTACATCCAGGGCAGCCGGATCGCCGCCATCGGCGAGGCTCCGGAAGGCTTCGGTCCGTCCCCGGTGATCGACGCCAGTGGGCAGGTGGTCTGCCCTGGACTGGTGGATCTGGCCGCACGCCTGCGCGAACCCGGCCAGGAGCACAAGGCCACCATCGAATCGGAGGCCCGTGCCGCGGCTGCCGGCGGCATCACCACCCTGTGCCTGCCACCGGACACCGATCCGGTCATGGACACCCCGGCGGTGGTGGAACTGGTGCGCCGCCGCGCCAAGCACGCCCGCCACACCTGGGTGCTGCCCATCGGTGCCTTCACCCAGGGTCTCGAGGGTAAACAGCTTTGCGAACTGGCGGCCTTGCAGGAAGAGGGTTGCGTGGCGGTCAGCAACGGGCTCAGACCCATGGCCAATACTCTGGTGCTGCGCCGGGCAATGGAATATGCCGCCACCTTCCGGCTCCGCGTGCACCTGCATGCCCAGGACCCCTGGCTGGCGGATGGTGGCTGCGTCCACGAAGGCGCCGTCGCCACCCGCATGGGCCTGCCGGGAATCCCGGAGGCGGCGGAAACGGCGGACATCGCCCGCATCCTCGCCCTGGTGGAGCACACCGGCGTCCATCTGCACTTCTGCCGCCTGTCCAGTGCCCGTGGCGCCGAAATGGTGGCCCGCGCCCGTGCTGACGGCCTGCCGGTGAGCGCCGATGTCAGCGCCCATCAACTGCACTTGACGGAAATGGACATCACCGGCTTCGACAGCCAGTGCCATCTGCAACCGCCGCTGCGTACACAACGTGACCGGGATGGCCTGCGACAGGCGGTGGCCGACGGCCATATCAGCGCCATCTGTTCCGATCACCAGCCCCATGAGGCCGATGCCAAGACCGCACCCTTCCCGTCCACCGAACCCGGCATCTCCTCCCTGGAGACCCTGCTGCCACTGACACTGCGCCTGGTCGACGAGGGAGTCCTGGACTTGCCCCAGGCGGTGGCCCGCCTCACCAGCGGCCCGGCGGAAATCCTCGACCTGCCCTTGGGCAGCCTGCGTCCCGGCAACCGCGCCGACGTATGCGTATTCGACCCCCAGGCGCACTGGCGCCTGACAGAAGACAACCTGCTCAGCCGTGGCTTGAACACCCCCTTCCTCGGCTGGGAATTCCGGGGCCGTGTGACCCACACCGTGCTGGAAGGACGGGTGGTGCACGGACAGGTGAGCGGCGAAGAATGACCCCGGCACGGCCTGCGCGCATCCCCCACCATCAGCCCATCATCCGGACATGAACGACAAGAGCCACCGCAACACCCTGTTCCTGGAAGACGCCGTCATCCTCGATCACCAGCATCATGCCGGTGACCAGCACGTGCTGCGCCTGCGCGCACCCCGCTGCGCCGCCAAGGCACGGCCCGGCAGTTTTGTCCACCTGCGTTGCGACCCGCTGCTGCGCCTGCGCCGGCCCCTTTCCATCATGCGCGCCTCGGCCGCGGAGGGCTGGCTGGACATCCTCTACAAGGCCCTGGGCCGCGGCACCCGCCTGCTCACTGAACGTCAGCCGGGGGAACTGATCAGCCTGCTGGGCCCCATCGGCAGGCCCTTCGAAGTCCATGCGGAACGGCGGCGCCCCTTGCTGATCGGTGGTGGCGTGGGCATGCCACCGATGGTGTTCCTGGCCGAACACCTGCGTGGCGGAGATCACCAGCCACTGGTGATCCTCGGTTCCGAGGTCCCTTTCCCTTTCCCTGCCCGTCCCTCCCAGTTCCTCGTGCCGGGCATGCCGGCCGGGGTCACCGCCGCCATGCCGCTGCTGGAGGACTGGGGCATCCCCAGCCGCCTGACCAGCCTGCAGGGGTATCCCGGCTGCCACCAGGGCTACGTCACCGACCTGGCCCGCGCCTGGCTGGATGCCCTGGACGACGGGCAACGCCAGGAAGTGGAGATCTTCTCCTGCGGTCCGCACCCCATGCTGGAGGCGGTGGCCGGGGTAGCCAGGGAGTACGGCCTGCCCTGCCAGGTCTCCCTGGAGGAATTCATGGCCTGTGGCGTGGGCGGTTGTGCCGGCTGCGTGGTGGAGGTACGGACCGATGAAGGCACGGCCATGAAGCGGGTTTGCGTGGATGGGCCGGTCTTCGAGGCCGACACGGTATTCGGCTGAACCGCCTCGCCATCCTCACCCAGGCAGCGTCTTGCCCGGATCCTCGTCATCCTGCATCAGCGACAGGCCATTGGAGTCCGGCGCTGAATCCGGTGAATGCCCCAGTTTGATCATCAGGCGCAGGTCATTGGCCGAATCGGCGTGATTGAGGGCCTCCTTCTCACTGATCGCTCCTTCCTGATGCAGTTTGTACAGGGCCTGATCGAAGGTCTGCATGCCCAGTGGCTCGGAACGCTTCATGACCTCCTTGATGCGGTGCACCTCACCCTTGCGAATGAGTTCGGAGATCAGCGGGCTGACGATCATCAGCTCCGCCGCCAGCCGCCGCCCCTTGCCGTCGATGGTGGGCACCAACTGCTGGGCAAGTACCGCCTTCAGGTTGAGGCTGAGGTCCATCAACAGCTGCGTGCGGCGGTCTTCGGGGAAGAAGTGAATGATGCGATCCAGTGCCTGGTTGGCATTGTTGGCATGCAGGGTGGCCAGGCACAGGTGGCCGGTCTCGGCGAACTGGATGGCGTACTCCATGGTCTCGCGGGTACGCACCTCGCCGATGAGGATCACATCCGGCGCCTGACGCAGGGTGTTTTTCAGGGCGATCTCGAATGATTCCGTATCCACGCCCACTTCGCGCTGGGTCATGATGCAGCCCGCCTGCGGATGCATGAACTCAATGGGATCCTCGATGGTGATGATGTGGCCACGGCCATACTGGTTGCGATGACCGAGCATGGCGGCCAGGGAGGTGGATTTACCCGAGCCGGTTCCCCCTACCACCAGCACCAGGCCGCGGTTGAGCATGGCCAGTTCCTTGACGGCCGGGGGCAGGCCGAGCTCGTCCACCTTGGGGATCTCGGTCTCGATGCGGCGCAGCACCATGCCTGCCTGGTTGCGCTGAATGAAGGCACTGACGCGGAACCGGCCCACATCGGGGTCCTCCAGAGCGAAATTGCACTCGTTGGTCTCCTCGAATTCACGGCGCTGGGCATCGTTCATCAGCCGCAACACCAATTCCATCGACTGCTGTCCGGTCAGGGGGGTGCGCGTAAGCGGCGTGATGGCACCGTTGAGCTTGATGCTGGGTGGCACACCGGCGGTGATGAACAGGTCCGAGGCCTGTTTCTGCTGGACGATCTTGAGCAGGTCTTTGAATTCCATCGTGGACTCTCGTAAACAAGGGGAAACCGGGCCGCGCCCCCATCAACGGAACAGTTCCTTGGCAGTGGCGCGGTGACGGGCCTCTTCCCGGTCGACGATGCCCTTGTTGACCAGTTCCAGCAGGTGCTGATCGAGGGTCTGCATGCCCAGAGCCTGGCCGGTCTGGATGGAAGAGTACATCTGTGCCACCTTGTCCTCGCGGATGAGGTTACGGATGGCGGGAATACCGACCATGATCTCGTAGGCCGCCACCCGGCCACCCCCCTTCTTCTTCAACAGGGTCTGGGCAATGACCGCGCGCAGGGATTCCGACAGCATGGTGCGGACCATGCTCTTTTCCGCGGCGGGAAATACGTCGATGATACGGTCGATGGTCTTGGGCGCGGAACTGGTGTGCAGGGTGCCCAGCACCATGTGTCCGGTTTCGGCCGCCGTCATGGCCAGGCGGATGGTTTCCAGATCACGCATCTCGCCCACCAGGATCACGTCCGGATCCTCGCGCAGGGCCGAGCGCAGGGCCTCGGCGAACCCCATGGTGTCACGATGCACCTCGCGCTGGTTGATCAGGCACTTCTTGCTCTTGTGGACGAACTCGATGGGGTCCTCAATGGTGAGAATGTGGCCGAAGGTGTTCTCGTTGAGATAGTCGACCATGGCCGCCAGGGTGGTGGACTTGCCCGAACCGGTGGGCCCGGTGACCAGTACCAGCCCGTGAGTATGGCTGATGACCTGTTTGAACACCGGCGGTGAGTTGAGCTGGTCCAGGGAGAGGATTTCGGTGGGAATGGTACGGAACACCGCACCGGGACCCCGCGCCTGGTTGAAGGCGTTGACACGGAAACGGGCCAGGTTGGGAATCTCGATGGAGAAATCGGTCTCCATGAATTCCTCGAAGTCGCGCCGCTGCTTGTCGTCCATCACATCGTAGATCAGTCCATGCACGTCCTTGGCGTCCAACGGCGGCACGTTGATGCGGCGCATGTCACCATCGACACGAATCATGGGTGACTCACCGGCAGACAGATGCAGATCGGAGGCTTTGCTCTTGACGGCGAAGGCCAGTAACTGGGTGATATCCACAGCGTTTCCTTTACACTTGTTCCGAACAACCGTGTTTTATTAACCCGGCGACATAATAGATCGTGTTCAGCCGTGCTGTGCGCGTTCACGGCAAGGCGTCGAAA
>CAYPEH010000048.1:0-18009 GCA_964409585.1 uncultured Chromatiales bacterium
GTGAACGCGCACAGCGCGGCTGAACATGGCCTATTAGGGTGCCGGGTTAATAGTAATTGTTCTTTCTGACTGACTCGGGAGCTTGTACCATGAAAAACGTAGGTGGCATCGACAAGATTCTTCGCATCGTCATCGGACTGGCCCTGATCGCCTGGGTCCTGTTCCTCGGCGGTCCGGTCTGGGCCTGGGTCGGCGTGGTCCCCCTGGCCACCGGCCTGATGGGCTGGTGCCCGCTGTACAGCGTGGTGGGTATCCGCACCTGCCCGGCGGAAAACAAGTCCTGAACGGGAACGGTTTTCCAGACCATGAAAAAAGGGCCCAGGCGTTCGACGCCTGGGCCCTTTTTTTTCATGCCGGGCCCCGGACCGGTGAAGGTCCTCAACGAACCATGGGGCCCCTTATTTTGGTGGGTCGTGCAGGAATCGAACCTGCGACCGCCTGATTAAAAGTCAGATGCTCTACCGACTGAGCTAACGACCCGTAAAACGAAGGCGCGAATAGTACCGGAATCCGGCCCTCCGGCAAAGCCCTGAAGCGCCCCGACAGGCCGGATCCGCTTTTACGGTCTGGCAGTGCGTCATATCGGGGCGCTGGGCCGGTATTTCATCCGGGGTGCGGGTGTTCAGCGGTAACGGGTGGGGTCCACGACACCCGCGGCCTCGAATCCGGCGCGGCGCAGACGGCAGGAGTCACATACCCCGCAGGCCCGGCCCTCCGCATCCGCGTCATAACAGGAGACGGTCAGGCCATAATCCAGGCCCAGTTGCGTGCCGGCGCGGATGATTTGCGCCTTGCTCATGTGGATCAGTGGGGCATGCACACGGAAATGCCCGCCTTCCACGCCCGCCCTGGTGGCCAGATTGGCCAGTTCTTCGAACTTGGCGATGTATTCGGGACGGCAGTCCGGGTAACCGGAATAATCCACGGCATTGACGCCGACGAACAGATCGAAGCTCCCCAGCACTTCCGCCCAACCCAGTGCCAAGGACAGAAACACCGTATTGCGTGCCGGCACATAGGTGACGGGAATCCCCTCCCCCGGCCGGTCCGGCACGTCGATGGCATCGTCGGTGAGCGCCGAACCGCCGATGGCACGAAGATCCAGCCGGATGATCTTGTGTTCCACGACCCCGAGGCTCTCCGCCACACGCCTGGCCGCGGCCAGCTCGGCATCGTGCCGTTGGCCGTAATCCAGGCTCAGGGCATGACAGGCAAAACCCTGATCCCGCGCCATGGCCAGGACGGTGGCCGAATCCAGCCCCCCGGAAAGAAGCACGACCGCTTTTCTCATCGATTGGCTACCGCCCCCGCTCATCGCCCCACAGCAGTTTGTGCAACTGAAGCTGGAACCGGACCGGCAGGCGATCCTCCAGTATCCACCCGGCCAGTTCGCGGGGTGGCAGAAGATCCGCGCAAGGACTCATCAGCACCTCGCAGCGGCCGTCCAGGGCGTATTTCCGCATGGTCTCGCGCGCCCATTCATAGTCACCACGGTCACAGATAACGAACTTCACCTGATCGCCGGGCCGGAGATGATCGATGTTGCCGTACCGGTTGCGTTCGGATTCATTGGAGGCCGGCGTCTTCAGGTCCATGACCTTGACCACGCGCCCGTCCACGGCGGCCACATCCAGGGCACCGCCGGTTTCCAGGGAAACGTCGAATCCGGCATCACAGAACATGCGCAGCAGGGTCAGGCAGTTTTTCTGCGCCAAGGGTTCACCCCCGGTCACGCAGACCCGCTGCACGCCCAGCCGCCTCACCCGCCGCATCACCTCGTCCAGCGTCATGGACTCGCCGCCGGTAAAGGCATAGGTCGTATCGCAGTAGCTGCAACGCAGGGGGCAACCGGTCAGGCGCACGAACACCGTCGGCAGACCGACCGTGTTCGACTCTCCCTGCAGGGACAGGAAGATCTCGGTGATCCGCAGGGAAAGAGGCTGCGTATCCGCGGGGCTCAATGCCCCTCCTTGGTCATTCGTTTCAGCCGGGTGTCGGCAAGGCGTGCGGCCGTGCTCTTGGGATAGGTGTTGATCACTTCCTCCAGCACGGCCCTGGCCTGGTCCCATTCCCCCTTCTCGTAATGGATGAATCCCACCTTGAGCAGGGCATCGGAGACCTTGGGACTGTCGGGGTAGTTGGCCTTCACCTTGAGGAATTCGGCCATGGCCTCATCGAAATGCCGTGTCACATAGTTGGCCTCACCCAGCCAGTACTGGGCATTGTCGGCGTAATTGCCCTGGGGATACGCGGCAAGGAACTGTTGGAAGGATTTGATCGCCTGATCGTAATGTCCCTCCTTGAGGCGGTTGAATGCGCTCTGATAGGCCGACTGTTCCTTGATGGTGGTTTCCGTGGTGGAAGTGGCCGCCGCCACCCCCTGGGCGCCGGCCTGGCTGGCCGGCTGGCTGTCCGGTGCCACCACCTGCGGCGGAGCGCTGGCCACCCCGCTGACCTCCAGCTTGCGCACCCGGCGGTCCACATCCACGTAGAGATCGCGCTGGCGCTTCTTGATGCGCTTGACCTCGTGATTGAGCACCTCCAGTTCATCACGCATGGCACGCAGCTCCTTCTGCACCTGCCGCACCTGATCGAGGATCTCGTTCATGAACTGGTTCTCCAGCAACCGCTCCAGACGGGTCAGTCGCTGTTCCATGCTCGGCCCCGCCTTGGCGTCGGCCGCCTGGACTGAACCCGCCATCATGGCCGCTGCCAGAACGGCGCCGGCTACCGTTACGCCCTTCGCCTTCATGCTCAACGCCCCTGGTAGATGATTTCCACCCGGCGGTTCTGCCGCCACGCCGTCTCGTCATGGCCGTAGTCGGCCGGACGCTCTTCACCAAAGGAAACGATGCCGATCTGGCTGGAAGAGGCCCCGCGGAACAGCAACAGGCGGCTGACCGAACGGGCACGGCGCTCACCCAGGCCGACGTTGTATTCACGTGAGCCACGTTCGTCGGTGTGGCCTTCCACCGTCACCCTGGCATCCGGATTGGCGGCCAGGTAATCACCATGGGCGTTGATGTATTCGCGATACTCGGGCAGCACATCGGCACTGTCATACTCGAAGTAGATGGTGCGCTTGGCCAGCGGGCTGGACGGGTCGTCCAGGGGATCACCCTGGAAGGTTCCCACCGCACCGGTACCGGTGGCGGAAGCATCCTTGCCGGCATCGCCAGCATCACCGGCGGCTCTTTCACCGCCTTCGACCACCGGCGCGGGCCCCTTGTCCCCGGCGTCTTTCTTGATCAGACCACCCTGACCACCACAACCGGCCAGTGCCAACGCCACGAGGCCCACGCACAGGAACTGATAAACAGGTTTCATTTGCCCTTTCCTCCCGATATGCAGAGATTGTCAGCGACGGAACGGCGACCAGGCCGGTTCACGCACGTCACCCTCGGAAAAACTCAAACGCTGGTGGACGTTACCCTCCACCGCCACCGCCGCCAATACACCACGGCCACCCTTCTTGGTGGCGTACAGGACCATGCTGCCATTGGGGGCAAAACTGGGGGATTCGTCCAGATTGCCCTCGCTGACCTTGCGCAGCAGTCCCGTTTCGATATCCAGCAGGGCGATGCGATAACCGCTGCCATCCCCATGCACCAGGGCCAGATAGCGCCCGTCCGGCGAATAGACGGCGCGGGCATTGTAGTGCCCGTCGAAGGTGAGGCGCTCGGGGCGTCCGCCGCTCACCGGAATACGGTAGATCTGGGGGCCACCGCTGCGGTCCGAGGTGAACACCAGGCTGCGGCCATCGGGCGCCCAGGCCGGCTCGGTGTCGATGGCGGCATTGTCCGTCAGCCGCGCCAGGGAACCGGTGGACAGTTCCAGCACATAGATTTCCGGATTACCGTCGCGGGACAGGGTCAGGGCGAGGCTCTTGCCATCCGGCGACCAGGATGGGGCACCGTTGATGCCATCGAATTCCGCCACCACCTCGCGCCGACCGCTGGCCACCTCCTGCACATAGATGGCGGCATGGCCCTTTTCGAACGAGACATAGGCCAGGCGATTGCCGTCCGGCGACCAGGACGGGGACATCAAGGGTTGTTCGGATTCGAGGATGGTATTGGGATTGAAGCCATCGGAATCGGCCACGGCCAGCACATAACGGGACTTGCCGGCCCTGCGCACCGAGGTGACATAGGCGATGCGGGTACTGAAGGCGCCGCGCTGGCCGGTGAGCTTTTCGTAGATGATGTCACTGATGTGGTGGGCCACCTGGCGCAACTGCCCCGGTTTGACCGGGATGCTGTAACCGGCCAGTTGCACCGCCTTGAACACGTCGAACAACTGGAACTGGACCACCAGACCGCCAGCCCCGCCGGAACGAACCTTGCCCACCACCAGGTTTTCCACCCCCAGTACGCGCCAGGCCTGGAAATTGACCTCGCTGCCCTCGTGGGGGTGCGCCACCAGTTCCGCTGCCGGCAGCGGCTTGAAGCGGCCGCTGCGGCGCAGGTTGGCGGCCACGATGTCGGAGACGTTGTTCTCCACTCCCGGAACCGCCACCTGGAAGGGCACGATGGCGATGGGCAGGGCGCCCTCGGCGCCCTGCGTGATCTCGATGGTCAACCCAGCCTGCGCCCCGGCCGATCCAAGCAGACCGAGCAGCGGCACGACGAGGAGACGGAACAATTTTCGAATCACGGCCTTAGTCCTCCGGGTTAAACAGGAAGGTCAGTTCGCGGAAATGCTCGAACAGGTCCGGATCGGACGGAACCCGCAGGGGTGTCGCCTTGCGCACGGCATTTTCCACTGACCGGTCGAAGACGCTGTTGCCACTGCTCTTCACCACCTTCACGTCCAACACATCACCCAACGGGGTCAGACGGACCTGTACGGTACAGGACAAACCCTTGGGAGTGGTAGCCGGTCTCAGCCAGGCCTGTTCCACCTGGCCGGCGATGAGATCCGTGTACTGGCGGATGGCGCGCTGGACCTGGCGCTCGCGTTCGGTCCGCAAGCGGCGCTCCTCATCCGCCAACTGCGCCATGAGAGCGTTTTCCGCCTCCTGGCGGCGCTGTTCGGCCAGGCGTGCCTGACGTTCCTTCTCTTCCTTCTGTTTGCGCAGACGCTCCAGTTCGGCCAGGCGCTTCGCCTCGGCCTCCTGTTTCTTCCTCAGCTCTTCCTTCTGCCGGCGCAGACGTTCCAGTTCCTCCGCCTCGGCCTTCTTCTTCTCGGCCAGCGCCCGCAGGCGTTCGGCCTCGCTCTGGCGTTTTTTCTCCAGTTCCTTCAACTGACTGTCAGCGGCCTTCTGCCTTGCCTCCAGTTCAGCCATACGCCGTGCCTTGGCCTCCTGCTCCGCCTTCAGCCGGGCCAGACGCTGGGCCTCGCTCTCCTTGCTCTTCTTCAGATCGGCCAGGCGCTGCTGTTCGGCCTTCTTCCGCTGCGCCAGTTCCCGCAGGCGTTTCGCCTCCTGCTCCTTCCTGCGCTTGATCTCGGCCATCTGCCGGATCTCAGCCTGCCTTTCCTCCTTCAGCTTGGCCAGCCGCCGGGCCTCGGCCTCGGCCTCACGTTTCTTCTGCTGCCGCTTGCGGCTCAATTCCTTGAGGCGTTGTTCCTCTTTTTCACGCTTGCGCCGTGCCTCCTCGGCCTTTTTCCTCAACTCCTCGGCTTGTTTCTCCCGGCGCCGGTCGGCATCCTCCAAACGCGCCAGTTCCTGTTTGACCAGGTTCTCGTCCACGGCCACCGCCTTGATCAGCCTGGGCGGTGGCGCATGCATGGTGGCGCTGCTCCATTCCAGGCTGATGGTGAACACCCCCAGCAGGAACAGATGCACCAACACGGAATAGATGCCGGCACGCAGGGTCAGGAACATTCCGCCACGCATGCCCGTTACCTCGAGGGTGGTGGTGGATCGGTCATGAGGCCGATGCTGGGCGCGCCCGCGTTCTGCAACAGGGTCATGGCCAGCACCACCTGGCCATAATCGACTTCGCGGTCACCGCGCACCAGTACCGGTGTGGAGGGACGCCGGCGCAGTACCGCGGCCACGCGGGCCACCAGCACCTTGGGTTCAATGGGCTTTTCCGGATCGTCGCCGATGTTGAGGTAGTAGAGGCCCTGCGTGTCCACGCTCACCACCACCGGCTCGTCCTGGCTGTTCTCCAACGGCTTGGCCGATGCTTGCGGCAATTCCACCTCGACCCCCTGGTTGAGCAGGGGCGCGGTAACCATGAAGATCACCAGCAGCACCAGCATCACGTCGATATAGGGCACCACGTTGATTTCGGACATGGGCCGCCGGCGCCGTGAACGCCCCTGGCACGCCTGCCGGATGGGTCGGCCGGCCATGGATCACTCCTGCTCCCGGCGCATGTGGGCCTGACGTTGCAGGATGGAGGAGAATTCCTCGACGAAGGTGTCGTAGCGGTTCGTCAGGCGCTCCACGTCGTTGTTGTAGCGGTTGAACGCAATCACCGCCGGAATGGCGGCGAACAAGCCCATGGCTGTGGCCACCAGGGCCTCGGCGATGCCCGGCGCCACCATGGCCAGGGTGGCGTGATGGACGTTGCCGAGGGCGCGGAAGGAATTCATGATGCCCCAGACGGTGCCGAACAGGCCCACATAGGGGCTGGTGGAACCCACTGTGGCCAGGAAGGACAGGTGCGTCTCCAGGTAATCCATCTCGCGGGCCAGGGCCACACGCATGGCGCGCTGGGCACCATCCAGCACGGCCATGGGTTCCACGCCGGACTGTTTGCGCAGGCGCGCGAATTCCTTGAAACCGGCCTCGAAGATGCTCTCCATTCCGCTGGGCGGGCTGCGGCGCTCGTTGATCTGCGAATACATGGCCACCAGATCGGTACCGGACCAGAAACGGTTCTCGAACTCGGTGGCGGCCTTGCGCGCATCCTTCAGCACCTTGCGCTTGCGGAAGATCATGGTCCAGGAAACCAGTGAGGCCAGCAGCAGCAGGGCCATGACGATCTGCACCAGCAGGCTGGCGTCCATAACGAGTTGGACGATGGACAGATCGGCCTCCACCAGTGTTCCGGTGGGAATCAGTTCATTGGGCATCGGGGATTTCCCTAAACAAATCGGCGGGCAGGGCCTTGGGCCTGAATTTTTCCGGATCCAAACAGACGACTTTGATGTGTCCCTCGCACAGGAGTTCATCCCCGCGCAGGATCCGTTGCCAGAAAGTCAGACTGACCCGGCTGCGTTCGGCGACGGACGCCGTCACCTCCAGGCTGTCGTTGAAACGGGCAGGCCTGATGAATTCCAGCCGGGCCGAACGGACGGCGAAGATGAATCCCCCGTCGATCAGGCGATCCTGCTCGAAACCCAGCGAACGCAGCCATTCGGTACGCGCCCGTTCCATGAACTTCAGATAGTTGGCGTAATACACCACGCCACCATGATCGGTGTCTTCGTAGTAAACCCGTACGGGCCACCGGAATTCATTCACCACGGTCGGCGTCCAACCCTGCCTTCATACATGCGACCGGATATTCTACACAGACCGTGGGGGCAACACACGAGGGAAACTCCGATCAAGTCGCTACGCGCCCCGATCCAAGTTCCCTTGCAGGGGGTTGTCCATTGGGGGAAGGATGCCAATCAATGGCTTGCGGGAAGCATGGGTGCACCCCTTCCCCCAACCCCCCTTCCCCGGTACTTGTTCAGAGGTTCCCGGGGCAAGTCCGCAGGCCCCGGGCGGGGACTCAGTCGAACAGGTCCGCGCCGCCGGGACCGGACTGCGGAGCATCGAAGCCGAAGTGCCGATAGGCGGTGGGCGTGGCCACCCGCCCGCGGGGGGTGCGCATGAGGAATCCTTCCTGGATCAGATAGGGTTCGAGCACGTCCTGGATGGTGTCCCGCTCCTCGCCGATGGCCGCCGCCAGGGTATCGAGCCCCACCGGTCCGCCATCGAACTTGTCGATCACCGTCCGCAGCAGACGGCGGTCCATGGCATCGAATCCCTGATGGTCCACCTTGAGCATGTTCAGGGCCGCATCGGCCACCGCATCGGTTACCCGTCCACCGGCCTTCACCTGGGCATAGTCGCGTACCCGGCGCAGGAGCCGGTTGGCGATACGCGGGGTACCACGCGAGCGGCGTGCCACCTCGTGGGCGCCACCCGCGTCCATGTCCACGCCAAGAATGCCGGCGGAACGTTGCACGATCCGTGTCAGATCGTCCACACCATAGAATTCCAGACGCTGGACAATACCGAAGCGGTCGCGCAAGGGTGAGGTCAACAGACCGGCGCGGGTGGTTGCCCCCACCAGGGTGAACTTGGGCAGATCCAGCTTGATGGAACGGGCCGCCGGCCCCTCACCGATCATGATGTCGATCTGGTAGTCCTCCATGGCCGGATAGAGGACCTCCTCCACCACCGGGCTGAGGCGGTGGATCTCATCCACGAACAGGACATCGTGGGGTTCCAGGTTGGTCAGCAGCGCAGCCAGGTCGCCGGCCCGTTCCAGAACCGGCCCCGAAGTCTGACGCAGATTGGCACCCATCTCATTGGCGATGATGTGTGCCAGGGTGGTCTTGCCCAGGCCGGGCGGACCGAAGATCAGTGTGTGGTCGAGGGCATCGCCGCGTTCACGGGCGGCGTGGATGAAGATCTCCATCTGCTCGTGGACCACCGGCTGGCCGACGTAATCGGCCAGGGTCGCCGGGCGTATGGCCCGTTCGATGGCCTCCTCCTCGGGAGTGGCCTGGGCGCCGATGATGCGGTCGGGGTCTGTCATCGCCTCATTTCCTCACCATCGCCGCCAATGCCTGGCGAATGATCTCTTCCGCGGGCAGACCTTCCGTTTCCACCCCGCGAACCATACGGTTGGCCTCGGCCGGTTTGTACCCCAGGGCCACCAGGGCCTCGACGGCATCGGCAACCGGGTCGGCAGGCCCGGCGACGGCACGGCCGGCAGGAGCATTCACCGCCAGCGGGGCGGCATCGAGCTTCTCCACCCGGTCGCGCATTTCCACGATCAGGCGCTCGGCGGTCTTCTTGCCGATCCCCGGCAACCGGGTCAGGGCCGCCGTATCCTGCTCCCGCACGCAACGAACGAATTCGTCGGTACTGACCCCGGAGAGGATCGCCAGTGCCACCTTGGCCCCCACCCCACTGACCCGGATCAGGCTGCGAAACAGGGTCCGCTCCCCCTCGCTGGCGAAACCGAACAGGGTGTGGGCGTCCTCGCGCACCGCCAGATGGGTGAACAATTTCACGTCGGCACCCGCCTCGGGCAACACATAGAAGGTGGACATGGGCGCCTCCACCTCGTAACCGACACCGTTCACATCGATGATCAACCGGGGTGGGTGCTTGGCGGCCAGCTTGCCGCGCAGGTATCCGATCAACGCCATCTCCCCCTTCTGCGTCCCGACACCCGCGGCATGGCTGCCAGGGTGGAACCCGTGTGACCGTGGCAAAGCGCCACCGCCAGGGCATCGGCGGCATCTTCCGGCGGTTCCTCCGCCAGCCCCAGCAATAGGCGGATCATGTACTGAACCTGGGACTTGGCCGCCCCACCCCGGCCCACCACGGCCTGCTTGACCTGGGTGGGGGAATATTCGGAAACCGGCAACCCCCGGCCGACACCCGCGCAGATGGCCGCCCCACGGGCCTCGCCCAGCTTGAGGGCGGAATCGGCATTGCGGTTCATGAACACCCGTTCGATGGCGAACTCGTCCGGATGGTGCTCATCCACCAGCCTCTGGACTTCCTCGAAGATGACCTTCAACCGCGCGGGCAACTCACCGCCGCCGGTACGGATGCAACCGTGGGCCACGTGCCTGGCATCCCGGCCGTCCAGGTCGATCACACCGTAACCGGTGATGCGCGAACCGGGGTCGATACCGAGGATGCGGGGCATGACCGGAGATCGCCGTGAATCGGTCGGGCTTAGAGTCTGTCGGATTTAGGGGAACCGTAGCGAAAAAGTGGGACAGCGAGGGGACAATTCATGATTTTGAGGGGCATGGTGGGCACCATGTAACGAAAAATCAGGGATGTGGACCGCTGTCCCGCTTTTGCAGCCGATTCAGCCTAAGTCTGACAGACTCTTCAGATCCGCGCCATGATCTCTTCGGAGATGTCGGCGTTGGAATAGACATTCTGGGTGTCGTCCAGATCCTCCAGCATGGTCAGCAGACGCACCATCTTGCGGGCGGTTTCCAGGTCCAGAGCGACGTTGTTGGCGGCACGCATGGTCACTTCCGCCACCTCCGGCTCCATGCCCGCATCAAGGAGGGCCTGTTTCACGTCCATGAATTCCTCCGGCGAAGTCAACACATCGAAGGAACCGTCGTCATTGTTGACCACGTCCTCGGCGCCGGCCTCCAGGGCCGCCTCCATCACCGCATCCTCGTCCGTACCGGCGGGGAAACTGATCACGCCCTGCTTGGTGAACTGGAAGGCCACCGAGCCCTCGGTGCCCAGATTGCCCCCACACTTGGAAAAGGCATGGCGCACCTCGGCAACGGTGCGGTTGCGATTGTCGGTCAGGCAGTCGACCATCACCGCCACGCCACCGGGACCGTAGCCTTCATAACGGATTTCCTCGTAACTGGCGCCCTCCAGCTCGCCGGCGCCACGCTTGACCGCGCGCTCGATGGTGTCCTTGGGCATGTTGCTGCCGAGGGCCTTGTCGATGGCCAGGCGAAGGCGGGGATTGGCGGAGGGATCGGAGCCACCCATGCGGGAGGCGACGGTGATTTCACGGATCAGGCGGGTGAACAATTTGCCGCGCTTTGCATCCTGGGCACCCTTGCGGTGCTGAATGTTGGCCCATTTACTGTGACCTGCCATAGGGAAATCTCTCTACAAGACTCGGGAAAATCGGGCGATTCTATCACCGGGGGCCGGTGAGCTAAAACCGGCCCTGTTCGAGAAAACGGATGATTCCCGCCGCCACGCGCCGTGAAAAGATCAGTCCCATGTGATTGACCGGCACCGCCCAATGCCCGGCCAGGCCCGGCACACGGGTCTCCGCCAGTGCCACCACGCCATCATTGGGCAAAGGCAGGCGGCCAATGAAACGGGCGATCCCCAGGGGCAGGGTTCCGGCGATCATGGCCCATTGCACGGTGGCGGAGAGCGGCGGCGCCCCACGCACGAGATCTTCACGGCTTCCCCCCAGCAACCATCCGCCGAAACGCCATTGCGAGAACTGCCGTGCAACGGCACTGCCGACCATGGGGGAGCCCAGCAGCACCACCCGCCGCACCGGCAGACCGGTATGGCCGGCCAGTGCCTTTGCCGTGACGATTCCCCCGAGACTGTGGGCGACGATGGCCACCGGCGTGTCCGGCTGCGAACGTATGACCTGTACCAGGCGCCTGGCACTGCGTTCCAGGCCATCACGCGTGGCGGCGTAGCCGAAAGTCTCCGTTACCAGGCCCGCGCGCCTCAGTCTGCGCGCCAGAATGCCCATGAACCATGTGTTCAGCCACAGGCCATGCACCAGAATCACGCGCCCGACGGTCACCTCATCTCCCCCCCTGAATCCCCACCACCCGACGACGGCCCAGCCAGCCCCACTGACGGATCCCGATCGGGGTATCATCCACCTTACGTCAGGTGGGATCGGCAGGACCATGAACGAACGGCACGACACCGTCAAAATACGTCTGGACAAGTGGTTGTGGGCGGCACGTTTCTTCAAGACCCGCGCGCTGGCCAGCGAGGCCGTGCAGGGCGGCAAGGTGCACTTGAACGGGAACCGGGTCAAACCGGCGCGGGCGGTACATCCAGGCGACGAGCTGCATATCCGCAGGGGAGAGGAGGAGTTCACCGTGCGGGTGCGGGCGCTGTCGGACAAACGGGGGCCGGCCAAACAGGCGGTGCTGCTGTACGAGGAGACCGAGGCCAGCCGCCTCGCCCGTGAGCACGCCGCGCAACAGCGGCGGCTGCTGGCCGCGGCCAACCCGCAGCCCCATCACCGCCCGGACAAGAAGTCACGCAGACAGATCGTGCGCTTCAAGCGCGGCTGATCCGCTCACTGCGAGGACAGCAGATCGACGTAGTTGAGCCGCTCGTAGCCGGCCGGATCCCCGGCGTGACGATGGCTGACGCTGCCTTTGAGCTGCTCCACCGATTCATACTCGTTCTCCTCCATCCAGGTACGAATGCCGCTCAGGACATCACCCAGGTGTTCCGGCCCATGGTTGAGCAGGCTGGCGCACAACTGGGTCACGTCGGCGCCCGCCAGCAGCATCTTGATGGCCTCACGATGGCCATGCACACCACCGGTGGCCGCCAGTGAAATATCCACCCGCCCGTGCAGGATGGCGATCCAGTGCATGGCCAGCAGGGCATCGGCAGGGCGCGACAGGTGCAGTGCGGGATCCACCGCCAGGGTGTGCAGATCGATGTCCGGCTGATAGAAACGGTTGAACAGCACCACGCCGTCGGCACCCGCAGCGGCCAGGCGCTTGACGAGATTGCCCGGCGAGCTGAATTGCGGCGACAGCTTCATGCTGATGGGAATGTTCACATGGCGTTTCAGCTCCGTGAGCAATTCCACGTAGCGGTTTTCCACGTCGGCGCCGGATTCGTCGATATCCGCCGCGACGTAATAGACATTCAGTTCCAGCGCATCGGCACCGGTCTGTTCCAGCTCGATGGCGTGATCCACCCAGCCACTGAGACTGACCGCATTGAGACTGGCGATGACGGGAATATCCAGTGACTGCTTGAGCGCCCCCAACTGCGCCAGGTAGGTATCCAGAGTGCTCTCGAAATTCTCGCCGGGCGCGGGCAGATAACTGTCGGCCTCTCCATGGCCGATGTCCTGATTCAGCAGGGCGGCGAAGGCTTCTTCGTCCCTGGCCACCTGCTCCTCGAAGAGGGAATACATGACGATGGCCGAGGCGCCGGCGTCCTCCAGCCGCCTGGCCAAATCCAGGTCTTTGGACAGGGGGGAAGCCGAGGGCACCAGGGGGTTCTTCAACTCCAGTCCCAGGTATCGGGTCGAAAGGTCCACGGTGATTCCACTCATTGGGATTCCTCGTCCGAGTAGGACAGTTCCGCCAGTTGCGCATAGTGATGCCAACGGGCCCTGACCTCCTCCTGAGCCTTGGCCAGGTAGTAATCGGCCACCTCCGGATGGGAGCGCTGGAGCATGCTGAAACGGGTCTCGGACTGGGCGAATTCCCGGTACGGCAGCTTCGGTTCCTTGGAGTCCAGTTGCAGGGGATTCCTGCCATCGGCCAACCGGCGTGGATCATAGCGAAACAGGTTCCAGTGCCCGCAATCCACCGCCAGGTTCTGTTGCCTGAGGTTGTCCGACATGTCGATGCCGTGGGCAATGCAGGGGCTGTAGGCGATGATCAGCGACGGGCCATCATAGGACTCGGCCTCCAGGAAGGCGCGCACGGTCTGCACGTCCTTGGCGCCGAAGGCCACATGGGCGACGTAGACGTGCTCATAGGCCATGGCGATCATGGACAGATCCTTCTTGCCCACCGGCTTGCCACCGGCGGCGAACTTGGCCACCGCCCCGGTGGGGGTGGCCTTGGACATCTGCCCGCCGGTGTTGGAATAGACCTCGGTGTCCAGCACCAGGATATTGACGTTGCGGCCGGAGGCCAGCACATGGTCGAGGCCGCCGAAGCCGATGTCATAGGCCCAGCCATCCCCACCGATGGCCCAGACGCTCTTCTTCACCAGATAGTCGGCCACCTTTTCCAGGTGGCGCGCCGGCTCACTGTCCAGGCCCGCCAGTCTGTCCTTCAGGGCGGCGACCCGTTCACGCTGCTCATGAATACCGGCCTCGTCGGACTGATCGGCCTGGAGCAGGCCATTGACCAGTTCACCGTCCAGCTGGCCGGCCAGCTCCACGAGCAGCCGCTTTGCGTACTCATTCTGGTGATCCACCGCCAGGCGCATTCCGAGTGCAAACTCGGCATTGTCCTCGAACAGGGAATTGGACCAGGCCGGTCCCCGGCCGTCGGGGCCGGTGGTGTACGGAGTGGTCGGCAGGTTGCCACCATAGATGGAGGAACAGCCGGTGGCGTTGCCGATGATCATGCGGTCGCCGAACAATTGGGTGGCGAGCTTGATGTAGGGGGTCTCGCCGCAGCCCACGCAGGCGCCGGAGAACTCGAACAGGGGGCGGGTCACCATGGTGTGTTTCATGGTGGTCAGCTTGAGTTTGCGGCGGTCGTATTCCGGTAGCTTGAGGAAATACTCCCAGTTCTCCCGCTCCGTTTGCAGGTGCTCCCCGATGGGTTCCATATTGAGCGCCTTGTGGGAAACGTTGCGCTTGTCCCTGGCCGGACAGACATCCACGCACAGGCCGCAGCCGGTGCAATCCTCCGGGGCGACCTGGTAACTGATGTGCCAGCCATCGCCGAACTCCTTGCCCCTCACCTGAACATGCCTGAAGTTCTCCGGCGCCTCGCCTGCTTCATCGACCCGGTAGATCTTGCTGCGAATCGCCGCATGCGGGCACACGAAGGGGCACTTGCCGCAATGGATACACAGTTTCTCGTCCCAGATAGGGATCTCCAGCGCGATCCTGCGTTTCTCCACGGCGGCGGTACCCAACGGCCAGGCCCCGTCGATGGGCAGCTTGGAGACCGGCAGGGAATCGCCCCGGCCGGCGATCAGCGGCGCGGTCACCTCCTGAACGAAACCGGGGGCATCGGCCGGGACGATGGGCGCGCGTTCGAAACCGTCCACCTCCCCCAACCGGGTCACCTCGTGCAGGTTCTCCAGAGTGGCGTCGATGGCGGCAAAGTTCTTCTCGACGATCTTGCGGCCCTTGCGGCCATAGGTCTTCTCCACCGCCTCCTTGATCCTGGCAATCGCCTCATCCCTGGGCAGCACGCCGGAGAGGGCGAAAAAGCAGGTCTGCATGATGGTGTTGATGCGCCGGCCCATGCCGGTATCCGCGGCCACCCGGTAGGCGTCGATGACATGGACCTTGATGCCCTTGTCGCGGATCTGCCGCTGCATCTTCCGTGGCAGTGTGTCCCACACCCGCTCGGCCGGAACCGGGGTATTGAGCAGGAAGGTCGCGCCGGGCGCGGCCATGTCCAGCATGTCGTATCTCTCGACGAACACCGGCTGGTGGCAGGCGACGAAATCCGCCTCGTCCTTGGCGATCAGATAGGTGGAGCGGATGGGATCGGGATCGAAACGCAGGTGCGAGACAGTGACCGCGCCGGCCTTCTTCGAATCGTAGACGAAGTAACCCTGACCGTAGCGCCCCTCCTCCGCGGAGATGATCTTGATGGAGTTCTTGTTGGCCGAGACGGTACCGTCGGAACCCAGGCCGTAGAACACACATTTGACCGTCCTGGCGGCGGCATCGGTGCGGAAACCCTCGTCCCAATCGAGACTGAGGCCGGTCACGTCATCGATGATGCCAATGGTGAACTCATTCTTCGGCCGTTCCCTGGTCAGTTCATCGAACACGGCCTTGACCATGGCCGGGGTGAATTCCTTGGAGGACAGGCCGTAACGTCCCCCGATCACCCTGGGAAGCGTCCCGAAACGTTCGCCACCGTACATGGCCAGACTGGTGACCACATCCTTGAACAGGGGCTCGCCCCCGGCCCCCGGCTCCTTGGTGCGGTCCAGAACGGCAATGGCCCTGGCGCTCCCCGGCAGGGCGGCCAGCAGATGTTCCGTGGACCATGGCCGGAACAGGCGCACCTTGAGCAGGCCGACCTTCTCGCCGCGCGCGGTGAGGTGCTCGACGGTCTCGTGGGCGGCCTCGGCACCGGAGCCCATGAGGATGATGATCCGCTCGGCATCCCCGGCGCCGACGTACTGGAACAGCTCATAGCGCCGCCCGGTGAGTTCGGCGAAGCGGTCCATGGCCGCCTGCATGTGCCCCGGCATCGCGGCATACATGGGGTTGACCGTCTCGCGGGCCTGGAAGTAGACATCGGGGTTCTGCGAAGTACCGCGGATGACCGGATGGTCGGGGCTCAGGGCACGGTCGCGAAAGGCCTGCACCTGGGTATCGTCGATCATGGCCCGCAGGGTGTCCACGTCCAGTTGCTCGATCTTGGCCACCTCGTGCGAAGTCCGGAAACCGTCGAAGAAATGCACCACCGGAACCCGCGCGGCCAGGCTCGCGGCCTGGGCGATCAGGGCCATGTCGTGCGCCTCCTGCACCGAGTTGGAACTGAGCAGGGCAAAACCGGTCTGGCGCACGGCCATCACATCCTGGTGATCACCGAAGATGGACAATGCCTGGGCGGCCAGGGAGCGCGACGCCACATGGAACACACAGGGCGTCAACTCCCCGGCGATCTTGTACATATTGGGGATCATCAGCAACAGGCCCTGCGACGATGTAAAAGTGGTCGTCAGGGCCCCTGCCTGCAGGGAACCATGTACCGCACCGGCGGCACCGGCCTCGCTCTGCATCTCGATCACATCGGGAACCGCGCCCCAGATATTGGGTATATCCAAGGAGGAACGCTCATCGGACAACTCCCCCATGGGCGAGGAAGGCGTGATGGGATAGATGGCGATGACCTCGTTGATCTGATGAGCAACCTGGGCCACGGCCTCGTTGCCATCGATGGTCACCATACGGCGCTGCGTCATGGGCGGTCCCCTTGCGGCCGGAAATTCATGCAACGGATTATGGGCAGACCCATGTCACCCCATATTGACGCAAATCAACGTGGGATTGCCCTCCCGCCCGCGCTACAATGCCCGGCGGGAGCACGTCCGCGCAAGGGGCGGGCAAGGCGGCATCGAGGGCGTCGTGGCCACCTGTTCCACGGCCAACCCCGCCCATCCGCAAGGCCCTGGTAATTCCTCCGCATGCAGAGTCAGGATTTATGAGCGTTGCAGCCATCGATATCGGTTTCGGCTTCACCAAGGCCACCACCAATGGCAGGGACTTCCTCACCTTCAAATCGGTTTTGGGGCAGGCCACCGACATCCATTACCGCGAGGTGCTGATGGACGAGGGGCGGCCGGAGGAGTACCTGCACATCCAACTGGACGATGGCACCCATTTCGTCGGCGATCTGGCCGAACGGCAAAGCAGTGAACGCTCCTTCACACTCGACCAGAACCAGTTCATGAGTGATTTCGTCAAGGTGCTGTCACTCACCGCCTTGGCCCACCTGGTGGAACGCAACGTCCCGGTGAACCTGGTCACCGGCCTGCCCATCAGCTATTACCGCCGCTTCAAGGACGAGATGGTGCGGCTGCTCCAGGGCCGCCACGAGGTCAGCGTGTTCAACCAGCATGGCGAGAAGACCGACACCGTGGTCAGCATCAACCAGGTGCGTGTCATTCCACAGCCCTATGGCTCCTATTTCGAGGCCATGCTCAACGACTTCGGCGAGATCACCAATGCCCGCCTGGCACGCTCCAAGGTGGGGGTGGTGGACGTGGGCTTCCGCACCGCCGACTACACCATCGCCGACCGTATCCGCTTTTCCAGCCGCGGCAGCCGCACCACCGACTCGGGCATCTCCCGCGCCTTCTCCGTCATCGCCGCCAAGCTCCAGGAGATGACCGGCGTCAACGTGGAGTTGTACCGCCTGTACCAGGCCGTGCATCAGGGCAGCATCAAGATCCGTGGGCAGAGCCTGGACATTCGCCCGCTCGCCGATCACGTTCTCAAACAGCTCGCCACCACGGTGGCCACCGAGGTCAACCGGCAGTGGGCCGACGACTGGGACATCGACACCATCCTCATCACCGGCGGTGGCGGAAAGGTGCTCAGCCCCTACCTGAAAGGACAACTGCATGGTGAAGTGCTGGCAACCGACCCGAACAAGGATGCCCGCGTGAACAACGTCTACGGCTATTGGAAATTCGGCCGCCACCTGTGGGAGCGCGGCACGGCCACCGCGGACACGCACTAACAGGCTGCCAGGGAAACCCTGATCAAGTCGCTACACGCACTGATCAGACTCCCCTTGCGGGGGTTGCCTATTGGGGGAAGGATACAGACCAATGGCTTACGGAAACGGTAATGCAACCCTTCCCAAAACCCCCATCCCCCGGTACTTATTCAGAGGTTCCCTAACAGCCGGCCGGACTCAGGTATAATCCCGCGC
>CAYPEH010000049.1:0-17447 GCA_964409585.1 uncultured Chromatiales bacterium
TAGCCCAGTGACAACCAATAGGCGAAGCCGATCATGCCGATCACCACGGTCAACCAGCCGGCAATGATCATGCGCCAGACCCATCGCACGCGCCGCAGGCCCATGAAGTGATCGGCCACCATCTGTCCTTTGATGAAGGTGCTGGCCAGAATGAAACTGACCACGGCCAGACCGCTCAATTGCATCTTGCCGATGATGAAGGCGCTCATGGTCAGGGCCATGAGTATCAGCCACACCCAGGTGCAGGGGCGCAGGATGCGCCGCTCGGTTTCCGCTCGTGTTTCCTCTTGGGGCTGCATGTCCATCATCGAATCACATACACCAGTGGGAACAGGATGATCCAGACCAGATCCACCATGTGCCAGTAGGAGGCGCCGGTCTCCACACCAGTATGGTTGGCGGCGCTGTACCCGCCCTTCCGCGCATGCAACATCACCGCGGTGAGTATGACCATGCCGAGGATGACGTGCATGAAGTGAAAGAAGGTCAGCGACAGGTAGAACATCCAGAAAGTGTTGCTGGACAGGGAGATGCCGGCGGCGAACTTCTCGCTGTATTCGAAAATCTTCACCGCCAGAAAGACACCGCCCATGCCGATGGTGGCTGACAGCCAGTGTACGCAGCGCCGGGCATTGCCCTCCCGGATGGCGGAGACGGCCCGGACGACGAAGAAGCTGCTGGTGATCAACACCAGGGTGTTGATCGCGCCGGCCTCGCGGTTGACGTGCAGCTGCGAGGCGTTGAACAGCTCCACGTTGTTGGCGCGGGCAAAGGCGTAGGCGAGGAAGAATACGCCGAACACCAGCAATTCCGCGAAGATGAAGATCCAGATGGCGAAATCGCCGGGTGGACGCTGGCTGACCGGCGGGTTGGTAACCGTGCTCATGCCTCGGCTCGTTTGTCAGGGACCCCCGGCCATGTTGGCGGGGGCCCGGTTCCGGGACCGCGGCACAAACAGGGTGCCGCGCATGGGGCGTCTACCCTAGGATGGGATCCCGGCCGCCTCTTTGATATTCATCAATTGTCGTCTGGGGTGTCGGCCGCATGCGCCTGGATGTTCTTCTGCCGGAAGAAGGCAGCGTATTCCTGATCCGTGCCGTTGATGTGGTTGAGCAGCCAGCGTTTCAGGCAGGAGGAGGCCTTCTCCAGGGTCTTTTCCGGATCCTTGTCATAGGAGGCCATCAGCGCATCCACCTCGGCAATCATGTTCTGGTGTATCTGGCGGTGCGCCTCGAAGCCGGGAAAATCATATTTCTCCATCAATTCCTCTTCCCTTTTGAAGTGCGTGCGGGTGTAGTCCACCAGGGCATCCAGCGCCTCCCGCTCGAATTGTTCGCCAGCCGGGTAATGGATCGCGGTTTGCAGGTTGTTGATCAACTGGATGAGACGGCGGTGGTCGTTGTCCAACTGTTCCACGCCCACGCTATAGGAGTCGTCCCAGGCGACGAAACGGCGGGCCAGGATGCGTTTGTGGATATGGGGAACCGCGGCCAGCAAGGCGATCATGATCCATGGCACCGGGTTGTCCAGGCCGAACATGAAGCCGATACCGATGACGATGACGGCAAGAACGATAAACAGCGAAAGACCGAAGGACTGAATGCTCTGTTTCATGGATATGGCCCGGCTCTACAGGGTGAATAAACACCAAATCCCATGGGGTATGGCACATCAATATATGAGGGAGAAGGTGTGCGCACCAACCCGGTGCATGCAACAGTAAAGTCACATAACCGCTTAATATCAATAGCAAATACCTGGTGCGGCAGGTCTGGTTGACCTTGGTCAAGGTAGGTGCACGCGGCTGGACGTCCAATCTCCTTCGCGTGTATTAGGGAGGACTAAACCTATGATCAAACAATCCAAACCGCGCACGATGCGGATTCTAACCGCATCTGTGCTTTCTGTCGCCATTGGCTCTGCCCTCGGCGGTTTCAGTACCGCCGCCAGCGCTGCCGATCCGGTTCTCAGCAAAGCTGATTTCGAACGGGCCAAGACGATCTACTTCCAGCGTTGTGCCGGTTGCCACGGTACCCTGCGTAAGGGTGCCACGGGTAAGAACCTGGAGCCCAAGAACACCAAGAAACTCGGCCAGAAGCGCCTGGAACGCATCATCACCCTGGGCACCGAAGGCGGCATGAACAACTTCAATGACATCCTCTCGAAGGAAGAGATCAGCCTGATGGCCAAGTACATCCAGCTGGATCCGCCGATTCCGCCGGAGATGTCGATCAAGATGATGAAGGAACGCCGCAAGGTCTACGTCGACCCCAAGGACTATCCCAGCAAGCCCCTGCACAACCGCAACTGGAAGAACTTCTTCCTGGTCATCGAGCGTGACGTCGGTAAGGTCGCTGTCATCGACGGCGACAAGAAAGAGGTCGTCGCCCACATTCCCACCGGTTACGCGGTGCACGTCATGAAGGCGGCCGAGCATCATGAGGGTATGCACGCCGATAATCCCGGCCGTTTCTGGTACACCATGGGCCGTGACGGCAAGCTGACCAAGATCGACCTGTGGCAGACCCCGGACAAGATGAAGGTCGCCGAGGTGCAGGTAGCCTATGATGCACGCGACGTGGCCGTTTCCGGCGACGGCAAGTACATCATCGGTGGCGGTTACTGGCCGCCTCACTTTGTCATCGTCGATGCCAAGACCATGGAACCGCTGAAGGTGGTCTCCGCCCGTGGCGTGAACGTGGATGGCGAGTACGTCAACGAGTCCCGTGTCGCCGCCGTGTACGACACCCCGCTGGCGCCGAGCTGGCTGGTTTCCATGAAGGAGCTGGGCCAGATGTGGCAGGTGGACTACAGCGATCTGGACAATCTGCAGATCACCCAGATCGATTCCGCCAAGTACCTGCACGACGGTTTCTATGATCCCACCGGCCGTTACTTCCAGATTGCCGCCAACGCCTCCAACAAGATGGTGGTCATCGACACCGTCGATCGTAAGCTGGAGGCGATGATCGATACCGACAAGAAGCCGCATCCCGGCCCCGGCGCCAACTGGATCGATCCCAAGTGCGGTCCTGTGGGCGGCACCACCCATCTGGGTGTCGGCAAGGTCACCGTATGGGGTAACGATCCCAAGGGACATCCCGATCAGGCCTGGAAGATCTGCTACGAGGTGGAGACCGACGGTCCCGGTGTGTTCATCCGCACCCATCCCAAGTCGGACTACATCTGGGCTGACCAGACCAAGCATCCCGATCCCGAGGTGCAGCAGTCCATCCAGGTCATCTCCAAGAAGACCCGCGAGATCGTCAAGACCATCCGTCTGACCGAGAAGCCCGGCTATGCCGCAGTGCACATCGAGTTCAACGCGGACGGTTCCGAGGTCTGGACCTCGGTCTGGAACCGCAAGGACTCCAAGAAGCCCAATGGCGAGATCATCATCTTCGATGCCAAGACCCTCAAAGAGAAGGCGCGCATCAAGGGGCTGTATGCGCCGACGGGCAAATTCAATGTCTACAACCGGACCCATCACGTGACTTGACGTAGCGGGTTCCGCTGCCGGTGGATGCGGGCCTCCCCCCGCCCGCATCCACCTTTTCCTGATTCCGTTTTTTCCTGAGCCGGTGCCGTCGGAGGGAGGCTCCATGTCTGAAATCCAACCCTACAAAGGCCTGTTTTCGCGCAAGGTCATCTTCGGTGCGACCCTGGGTGGGGCCGTGGTGTTCATGATCACCGGTGTCATCCTGTGGGGTGGGTTCAACTGGGCCATGGAGGCCACCAATACCATCGAGTTCTGCATCACCTGCCACGAGATGAGGGACAACGTCTACGCCGAATACAAGGGATCGATCCATGACGGCAACCGCAGCGGTGTCCGCGCCGGTTGCCCCGATTGCCACGTGCCGCGCCCGTGGGTGCACAAGGTCATCCGCAAGATCAAGGCCAGCAACGAAATCTTCCACAAGCTCATGGGTACGGTGGATACCCCGGAGAAATTCAACGAACACCGGCTCGAAATGGCCAAGCGCGTTTGGGCGGCCATGAAGAGCACCGATTCACGCGAGTGCCGCAACTGCCACGACTGGGGCACCATGAATCCGGAAAAACAGAAGCCGCGGGCGCGCAAGCAGCACAAGTTCGCCATGGAAAACGGCAACACCTGTATCGACTGCCACAAGGGAATCGCCCACAAGGCTGTGCATGACCAGCTCTCCGACGAGGAGCTGGAGAAGCTGAACCGTCCCGACCCGAATTACGTGCGTGCCGTGCCCCAGTCCTTCCTGGATGGCCTGGCCCGTGCCGAGGCCGCCGAGGCCGCCGCCGAGGCCGAGCGGAGGGCCGCCGCCGAGAAGGCGCGCAAGAAGAAAAAGGCGGCCAAGGAGGCGGAACGGAAACGTATCGAAGAAGCCGTGGCCAAGGCGCTGGCCGAGTACAAGGCAAACCAGGCGGGTACGCCCACGTCCGGTGCCGCTGCGCCGGCCGCCACGTCCGGAGGCATCGATTGGGACGATGTCCCCGAGCGTCTGATCACCCTGTTCTACCCCGGTCAGGCCTCCATGGAGTGGGTCCTGCGTGGCCGTGATCACGGTGGCGCACGGCCCGTCAAGGCCGGCGACCGCTGCTTCGAGTGCCATGACAAGGAAGTGGCCGACATGGGCCGGAAGATCGTCACCGGCGAGAAACTGGAGCCGACCCCCATCCCCGGCAAGCGCGGTTCCATCCCGGTCAGCGTGCAGGCCGCCCACGACGGTGAAAACCTGTACATGCGTTTCTCCTGGCCCAACAGTGAACATGCCCCGGCGCCCTTCGTCGAGGGCGGCAAGATGGATCCGAAGAACGCCGTGAAGCTGGCCATGATGTTCGCCACCGATGAGGTCAAATACGCCTCCCAGGCCGGCTGCTGGGGCACCTGCCATCACGATCTGCGCACCATGCCCCATCATCCGGCCGATCCTGCCGCCGCCGGCCTGCCGCTGGATGTGAGCCAGGGCGTCACCAAGTACATCGCCGCCAGCCGCACCAAGATCGAGGAGAAGGGCCGCCGCGGCAAGAAGCTGGGTGGCTGGGACAAGCTCAAGGACGCCGACAGCCTGAAGGCCGCGCTGGAGCAGGGACAGTTCATGGATCTGTTGCGCTACCGCAGCGGCGACACGGCCCAGGATGGCCACATCCTGGAGCAGCGAGTGATGACGGGCGGCCAGGGTGTGGAATTCACCGGCGGCCTGGAAGGGGACACCTGGGTGATCGTCATGAAACGCCCGCTCAAATCCACCAAGCCCGGTGATCTGAGCATCGAACCCGGCAAGCTGTACAACTTCGGCTTCGCCATCCATGACGATTACGCTAATGCGCGCTTCCACCACGTTTCCCTTGGCTACAAACTGGGTCTCGACAACGAGGAGGCCGAGATCAATGTGGTCAAGCGCGAGGTTGCCGCTGCCGCTCCTGCCGGTGGCACGGCGGCGGCTGCGGGGGCGGGGTTCGACGTGGACTGGAGCAAGGCCGGTGAACGCACCATCACCCTGTTCTACCCCGGTCAGGCTTCCATGGAGTGGGTCCTGCGTGGCCGCGACCATGGTGGCGCACGGCCCGTCAAGGCCGGCGACCGCTGCTTCGAGTGCCACGACAAGGAAGTGGCCGACATGGGCCAGAAGATCGTCACCGGTGAGAAGGCCGAGCCGACCCCCATTCCCGGCAAGCGTGGTTCCATCCCGGTCAACGTGCAGGCCACCCATGATGCGGAAAACCTCTACCTGCGGTTCCAGTGGGAGGCCGCCGAGCACACCCCCGCACCTTTCGTGGAGGGCGGCAAGATGGACCCGGACAACGAGATCAAGCTGGCCATGATGTTCGCCACCGATGAGGTCAAATACGCCTCCCAGGCCGGCTGCTGGGGCACCTGCCATCACGATCTGCGCACCATGCCCCATCATCCGGCCGATCCTGCCGCCGCCGGCCTGCCGCTGGATGTGAGCCAGGGCGTCACCAAGTACATCGCCGCCAGCCGCACCAAGATCGAGGAGAAGGGCCGCCGCGGCAAGAAGCTGGGTGGCTGGGACAAGCTCAAGGACGCCGACAGCCTGAAGGCGGAGATGGAGCAGCACCACTATATGGATCTGGTACGGTGCAAGAGCAGTGGCGGCACCGAGGATGGCCATGTCCTCGAGCAGCGGGTGATGAGTGGAGGCGGTTCTGCCGAGTGTTCGGTGCAGCGTGACGGGGATACCTGGACCGTGGAAGTGAAGAAAAAGCTCAACTCCGGTATCGCGGGTGATCTGCCCATCGAGCCCGGCAAGCTGTACAACTTCGGCTTCGCCATCCACGATGATTGGACCAGCGCCCGTTTCCATCACGTATCCCTGGGTTACAAGCTGGGATTGGACAATGAAGAGGCGGAGGTGAACGCCATGGGCCAGTGAGGCCGGGGGCCGGTGCCCGTCACCGGCGGGAGTGATTCAGATCGTCACGGGGAGCCATGCGATGATCGAGATCAAACGAGTTTTTCATGCCGTGTTGTTGGCGGCGGCAATGACCGGTCCGGTATGGGCGGACGGGGAGACGGTCATCGTCGAGACACACGATTTCAAATTCAAGCCGGCGGAACTGACGGTCAAGGTGGGTACCACGGTACGCTGGCTGAATACCGAAAAGCGGCAGTACCACAGTGTCTGGTTCCGCGAGCTGGGCGAGGAACCCGGGGAGTATTTCTTTCCGGAGGAATACGTCGAGCGCACCTTCGACAAGCCGGGCACCTATCACTACGTCTGCGAGCCCCACGAGAAGAGCGATGGCATGAAGGGGGTGATTCATGTCGTGGAGTAACGGCGGGCTGTGGCGGGCGGTGGTGCTCGGCGGCCTGTTCGCGCTCGCCGCCGACGTCCAGCCGGCGGCCGCCGAACCCACACCGCAACGCCAGGCGGAGCTGCGGCATCTGTTGCGCCATGATTGCGGTTCCTGCCATGGCATGACCCTGCAAGGCGGCCTGGGACCGGCGCTGCTGCCCCAGCGCATGCGGGTCTATGAACCTGACTTTATCCGCACCACGATTCTGCAGGGGCGTCCCGGCACTCCCATGCCGCCCTGGCGTCCGTTGCTCAGTGATCAGGATGTCACCTGGCTGGTGCGGCTGCTGCGCGGCGAGGGCCAGCCATGAAACGTTTGACGAGAACCCTGACATCCTGGCTGTGGTTGCCGCTGCTCGCCCTGCTGGGCGGTTGCGCCGCCCAGCCACGTGGCACCGGCGATCTGGGGGTGGTGATCGAACGGGCGACGGGCAGCGTGCAGGTGGTGGAAACCACCGGCCGCACCGCGCTGGCCAGGGTGGAGGGCCTGGGCGATCTTTCCCACGCCTCCATCGTCTATTCCCGCGATGCCCGCTATGCCTACGTGTTCGGCCGTGATGGCGGGCTCACCAAGGTGGATATCCTCGATGCACGCATCGTTGCCCGCACCATGCAGTCCGGAAACAGCATCGGTGGCGCCATATCCCAGGATGGAAGCCTGGTGGCGGTATCCAATTACAAGCCCGGCGGGGTGAAGATATTCGATGCCGAAACCCTGCGCCTGGTGGCGGACATACCCGCCATCGGCAGTAACGGCGTGCGCTCCAAGGTGGTTGGCCTGGTGGACGCGCCCGGCAACCGGTTCGTTTTCAGTCTCTATGATGCAGGGGAGATCTGGCTGGCCGACCTGAGTGATCCGGCCCATCCCGCGATCACCCGGTTCCCCGATATCGGCCGCCAGCCCTATGACGCGCTGATCACCCCCGACGGACGCCACTATATCGCCGGCTTGTTCGGCGAGGACGGCCTGGCCCTGCTGGACCTGTGGCACCCGGAGCAGGGGGTGCGGCGGATTCTGGCCGACTATGGCAAGGGTGACCGGAGACTGCCGGTCTACAAGATGCCCCACCTGGAAGGCTGGGCCATGGCCGGCGACTATGCCTTCCTGCCCGGTGTCGGCCACCATGTGGTGCTGGTGGTCGATCGCCGCGACTGGCGGCAGGTGAAGCGCATCCCGGTGGCCGGACAGCCGGTCTTCGTCATGGCCCGTCCCGACGGCCGCCAGGTCTGGGTCAACTTCGCCCTGCCCGACAACGACACGGTGCAGGTCATCGACGTGGACACCCTGAAGATCATCAAAACCCTCAAACCGGGCAAGGCGGTGCTGCACATGGAGTTCACTCCGCGTGGCGAGCATCTGTGGATGTCCGTGCGGGACGAGGACCGGGTGGATATCTACGATACCGCCAGCCTGGAGCGGATCGGCAGCCTGCCGGCGGAGAAACCCAGCGGCATCTTCTTCACCGACCGGGCGTACAAATTGGGGTTGTAGATGACCGACGCGTATCTCGACAACCCCGAGATGGAATTCAGCGAGCTGGAACTGCGCCTGCTGGACGAGTACCAGCACGACCTGCCGCTGACGCCGCAACCCTTTGCGGAAATGGGCCGGCAGTTGGGGGTCAGCGAGGCGCGGGTGCTGGAGATCCTGGACGACCTCAGCGGGCGTGGCGTGGTCAGCCGTGTCGGTCCGGTGCTCAGGCCGCACAGCGTCGGTGTCAGCACATTGGCCGCCATGGCGGTGCCCAAGGACCGCCTGCGTCAGGTGGCGAGGCTGGTCAGCGCGCTGCCGCAGGTGAATCACAATTATGAGCGGGAACACCATTTCAATCTCTGGTTCGTCGTCACCGCCCATGACGATGAAGAGCTGGCCGGCCTGCTGGCCGACATCGAGCAGCGAACGGGATTGACGGTCATGTCATTGCCGATGCTGGAAGATTTCCACATCGATCTTGGTTTCCGCCTGAGACAGGGGCCCTGACCGGTTCAGAGGTACCAGGGGAGGATTGACGATGATGGTCCATGACGAAACCGACCTGCGGCTGATCGAAGCGATTCAGGATGGCCTGCCGTTGGTGCCACGGCCCTATGCCAGGGTCGGCCAGCAGATCGGATTGGCGGAGGATGAGGTCATCCGCCGCATCGGCCAATTGCGTGAACGGGGCATCATCCGCCGCCTGGGCGTGGTAGTCCGCCATCGCAAGCTGGGAATCCGCGCCAATGCCATGGTGGTCTGGGACATACCCGACGAGCGTATCGCCGAACTGGCGCCGCTGATTGCATCGCAGGACGGCGTCAATCTTTGCTACCGCCGTCCCCGGCGCCCGCCTGAGTGGCCCTACAACCTGTTTTCCATGATCCATGGCCGCGACCGTGCCGCGGTGCTGTCGGTACTGGATGGAATCGTGCAGCGCTGTGGGCTTCAGGACATCCCCCGCCAGGTCCTGTTCAGCCGCCGTTGTTTCAAACAGCAGGGCGCCCATTACCGGCTCACGCAGCCGCCAAGGCCCCTGCTGGCGGCCAATGGCTGACGGGAAAAGGTGCCACCCGCCCATGGACGCCATCGACCGCCGCATCATCAATGAATTGCAGAATGGATTCCCCATCTGCGAGCGTCCCTACGCGGAAGTGGCCGGGCGCCTCGATTTGTCGGAACAGGAATTGATCGACCGGCTGCATGCCCTGCTGGACGAGGGACTGCTCAGCCGGTTCGGCCCCATGTACCATGCCGAGCGCATGGGCGGGGGGCTGACCCTGGCGGCCATGCGCATTCCCCCGGAGGATTTCGAGGCGGTCGCGGAACGGGTCAATGCCTTCCCGGAAGTAGCCCATAACTATGCCCGGGATCATGAACTCAACATGTGGTTCGTGCTGGCCACCGAGACACCGCAGCGTATCGCGGAAGTCATCGATGAGATCGAGCACAGCACGGGCTACCGCGTTTTCAACATGCCCAAGCAGGAGGAGTTCTTCCTCGGCCTGAGGCTGGAAGTATAGGTTTCGCATGAGTCGTATCGACAAGCCGTTTTCCCTGTGGTTTCGGTTGCTCGTGGCCGGTCTGCTGGCCACGGCCTGGGTATTCCCCGCGCAGGCCGAAATCACCACCCTGTCCTCGGCCATCAACAAGGCCGGCCGGCAGCGCATGCTCACCCAGCGCATGGTCAAGGCCTACTGCATGATCGGCATCCAGGTGGACCCCCTCAATGCCCGTGAGCAACTGCGCTCGTCGGTCGCCCTGTTCGAGGAGCAGTTGAACGAACTGATCGCCTTTGCCGCCAGTGACACGGAAAAGCGGGCCCTGCAACGGGTCCAGGAACTCTGGCAGCCGTTCAAGGAACACGTCACCGGTCCGGTCACGCGCGAAGGTGCCCAGTGGCTGCTGGAACACAACGATGATCTGTTGCGGGCGGCGCACAAGGTGGTGCTGCTGTTGCAGGAACGGTCCGGCACCAGTTACGGGCGGCTGGTGAATGTCTCCGGCCGTCAACGCATGCTCAGCCAGCGCCTGAGCAAGTTCTACATGTACCGGGTATGGGGCTTCGACTCGGCGGAGATCATGGACGAGATCGAGCGCGCCAAGAACGAATTCAAGGGTGCCTTGGCCGAACTCATCGCCGCCCCCGAGAATACACCGGCCCTGAAACAGGCCCTGGAGGAAGCGCGCAAGCAATGGCGGCTGTTCAAGCACGGCCTGGAACGCAAGGAGGGCGATTACATACCCCTGATGGTGGCCATGACCGGCGACAAGCTGTTGCGCACCATGAACGACATCACCGCCCTCTATGAAGGACTGTCCAGCCGATGAACGCCGTTCTGGAAATCCCCCTCATCGACGATCTCGACCGGGCCATCATCCGCGCCACCCAGGGGGGACTGCCCCTGTGCCCGCGTCCCTATGACGAGATCGCGCGGCAACTGGGCGTCAGCGCGGAAGAAGTGATGGGACGCATGAGGGACATGCAGGCCAACGGTGTGATCCGGCGTATCGGCGCCGTACCGAATCATTACCGTCTGGGTTTTCGCGGTAATGGCATGTCGGTGTGGGATGTGCCCGATGAACGGGTGCGCGAGCTGGGAAAACGCATCGGCGAACTGGATTTCGTCAGTCACTGTTACCGCCGCCCGCGGCATCTCCCCGACTGGCCCTACAACCTGTTCGCCATGGTGCATGGCCGTGACCGCGACGAGGTCATGCGGCAGGTGAACGAGATCGCCGGGCTGCTGGGGGAGGCGGACCGTGGCCATCAGGTGCTGTTCAGCACCCGAATCCTGAAAAAGACCGGGCTGCGGATATGAGGGCCCCACGCCATCCGGGAGGACACTGAACCGTGTTCCGCATCAGCCAATTCATGCGCCATGTGGTCCATCCGGCGCCCTTGGGCCCGGTACGCAAACCGCCGGGGCCGGTGGTGATCTGGAATCTGATCCGCCGCTGCAACCTGACCTGCAAGCATTGCTATTCCACCTCAGCCGACAAGGACTTCCAGGGCGAGTTGAGTACCGAGGAGGTATTGGCGGTCATGGACGATCTGTGGGATTTCGGCGTACGGGTGTTGATCCTCTCCGGCGGGGAACCGCTGATGCGTCCGGACATCTTCGACCTTTCGCGGGCCGCCAAGGAGAAGGGTTTCTACGTCGGCCTGTCCAGCAACGGCACCCTCATCGATGCGGCCATGGCCGAACGTGTCGCATCCGTGGGGTACGACTATGTGGGCATCAGCATCGACGGCCTGCGCGAGACCCATGACCGTTTCCGCCGCAAGCAGGGTGCCTTCGACGAGGCGCTGGCCGGACTGCGCCTCTGCCACGATCATGGCATCAAGGTGGGACTGCGGTTCACCCTGACCGCCGACAATGCCGCCCAGTTGCCCGATCTGCTGCAACTGATGCGCGACGAAGGGATCGACAAGTTCTATCTGTCCCACCTCAATTACGCCGGACGCGGCAACCGGAACCGCCGCGAGGATGCCTGGCACCGCCTGACCCGCGAGGCCATGGACCGGCTGTTCGAGGCGGCCTTCGAAGATGCCTCCACCGGTTCGGGCAGGGAGTACGTGACCGGCAACAACGACGCCGACGGTGTCTACCTGCTGCTTTGGGTGGAAAAACACTTCCCGGACCGCCGGGAATCGGTTCGTGCGCTGCTGCAACGCTGGGGCGGCAACAGCTCGGGCGTGAACATCGCCAACATCGACAATACCGGCGACGTTCATCCCGACACCATGTGGTGGCACCACCGTTTGGGCAACGTGCGCCAGCGGCCTTTCTCCGCGATCTGGTCCTCCCCGACAGATCCGCTGTTGACCGAACTACGGCAAGCTCCCCGCCCGGTCAAGGGTCGCTGCGCGCACTGCGCCCATCTCTCCATCTGCGGCGGCAATACCCGTATCCGGGCGCTGCAACTGAGCGGGGATCTGTGGGCGGAGGATCCGGGTTGTTACCTGGACGACGACGAGATCGGTCTGGGTGAAACCGAGCGGGTCGCGAGCCTATGAGAGGAGCCTGCTCCTTTTTGCTGGCGGCCCTCCTGTGGCTGCCGTTCAGCGTCCGGGCCGCGGATGTGGCGGTGGAGACGCTCTACGCCACCCACTGCGCCCAATGTCACGGCGCCGACCGCCTGGGGCTGGTGGGACCGGCGCTGTTGCCGGAGAACCTCAAACGCCTGCGCAAGCGCAAGGCCGCCGCCACCATTGCCGATGGCCGTCCCGCGACGCAGATGCCACCCTTCGGCGACAAGCTGAGCCGGGAGCAGATCGAGGCCCTGGTGAAGTTCATCTACACGCCCTTGGCGGAGATCCCCACTTGGGGCATGGAGCAGATCCTCGCCAGCCATGTGGTCACTCACCCTTATGGCAGTCTGCCGGACCGGCCGGTATTCGACGCCGATCCGCTCAACCTGTTCCTGGTGGTGGAACTGGGTGACCATCATGTCAGCGTGCTCGATGGTGACCGCTTCGAGCCCATCCACCGCTTCCAGTCCCGTTTTGCCCTGCACGGCGGACCCAAATACGCCCAGGGTGGGCGCTACGTCTATTTCGCTTCCCGCGACGGCTGGATCACCAAGTACGACCTGTGGAACCTGAAAGTGGTGGCCGAGGTCCGCGCCGGCATCAACACCCGCAATATCGCGGTGGATCCGGACGGGCGCTGGGTGGCGGTGGGCAACTACCTGCCCCACAACGTGACCATCCTCGATGGCCGCGACCTCAAACCGGTCAAGGTGATCGAGACCCGCGGCGTCAGCGGACAGACATCCAGGGTCTCGGCGGTCTACGACGCCACCCCCAGGCAGAGTTTCATCCTTGCCCTCAAGGACATTCCCGAGGTTTGGGAGATCGCCTATGGCCCCGATGCACCGGCCCGCTTCGGCGGCTGGCAGCACGATTACCATCCCGAATCCGGCGACGTGTTCGTGCCATCGTTCACCCCGCGCCGGATCTATCTCGACGATCACCTGGACGATTTCTTCTTCGACCAGGACTATCTTCACCTGATCGGCGCCGCCCGCAACGGCCGGGAAGGGCAGGTCATCGACATGGATCTGGGGCGCAAGATCGCCTCCATCCCCCTCGACGGCATGCCGCACCTGGGCTCCGGCATCACCTTCGACTGGCAGGGCCGGCGGGTGATGGCCACGCCCCATCTCAAGGAGGGCAAGATCACCGTGATCGACATGGAAAACTGGCAAGTGGTCAAGGAGATCAAGACCCTGGGGCCGGGCTTTTTCATGCGCAGCCACAAGAACTCGCCCTACGCCTGGGTGGACGTGTTCTTCGGCCCGCACAAAGACAAGGTGCACGTGATCGACAAGCGCAGCCTGGAGATCGTCAAGACCCTGCAACCGGCGCCGGGCAAGGTGGCCGCCCATGTGGAGTTCGACCGGGAGGGCAAGCACGCCCTGCTGTCCATCTGGGACATGGACGGCGCGGTCATCGTCTACGATGCCGATACCCTGGAGGAGATCAAGCGCCTGCCCATGAAGAAACCGTCGGGCAAGTACAACGTGTACAACAAGATCACCCGCGCCGAGGGGACCAGCCATTGAAGACGGGATGGGGCATGAACAGGGGATGGGTCATCGGCCTGCTGGCGCTGCCGGGCCTGGTCTGGATCGCCCGCGCCCCTTCCGCCGCGGACGCCGGCCCGCTGCCGGAATCCCTGGCGCAGTGGTACAAGCCCGTCAACAAGCGTCAGGTATGGCTGCACAACATGTTCAAGCTGCGCCGTTCCATGCAGGCGGTTTCGGAATATGCGGCCCGGGAGGACGCAGACCGCATGGCGAAGTGGGCGCGGCGTTTCGCCGAGGCCTACCGGCGTATCCCGGAGATGGTCCCCGAATGGCGCGACGAGGTGGACCTGTCCCTGTTGTCGCGCCTGGAAGACGCCGTCGCCCGGGGCGATTACGCGGCGGTGGACAGCAGCCTGTACAAACTGGGCACCACCTGCCGCTCCTGCCATAACGAATACCGCACACTCGCCATCCTGCAAATGCGCGTGCCGGACTTCGAGGGGATCACGGTGGGAGCGGAAAAGGGCACGGATGCGCAGCCCTACGGCCGGTTCATGGAGGGGCTGTCCACACAGGTGAACCGCATCAAGATCGGCGCCGCCGACGGTTTGTGGGAGAGCGCCGGAGCGGCGGCCGTGGAACTCAGGCGGGCCCTGCGCGATCTCGGTTCCAGTTGCGCCCAATGCCACAGGGACGCCTACCCCCGCGAAAGAATCCTGGGCACCCCCATTCAGGCCAAGCTGGATGAGCTGGATGCCGCCCTGAAAAAACAGGATGTAAAACGGACCGGGAGACTGTTGGGCCACCTGGGCTACAACGTCTGTGCCCGTTGCCACTCCATTCACCGCACACTGGCCGAGCTCAAGGGGCTTCTGGGGCCGCCGGCCCAGGCCCCCCCATGATATGCGTACGAAGGAGATCCCCATGCTCCTTCCTCTCGTCGAATATCTTGCCTCCCGGCGGCCATGTGTCCGCCATCCGCCATGTCGGCCGGTGGATCACGGCCGGCAGGAACCCCGCCCCGCGCGATGCATCGCCGCCTCCCTCCGGGTAATCCCGGTATCCACGGCGGGCAGGGCCTTGTCGATGCCCTGGCGCACCCCCCCTATCTCCCCATGGGATACCCACAGACGGTATTCCCGCCGCGTTCCCCAACCGCTTTCGGCCTGGGCCGATGCCGGCGGCCGGGGGATTCAGGATCATTACAAGCAAGACCGGGCCCGAACGCCTCCCCGCCGTCCAGCCCGGCATTACTGCCTTTCGAGGTGTCCTGCCCAGGACGCCATCATGGGGGCCATCCTCTGTTTAGAGGGACAGGGGATGGTTAGCTGACAACTCGTAGTAGGAGGATGAGAAGTGAAAATACAAAACATACTATTGGCTGCCGCCGCGGCCTGGCTGAGCCTGGGGCAGTTCAGCCTGGCACAGGCCGAAGGCAAAAAACTCGATGAAGACCAGATGGTGCACAAGGACTGTGCCGGCTGTCACGTGACGGTCACGCCGGGAATCGTCAAACAGCATCTGGGCAGCCCGCACGCCAATCCCAGGAAGGCCGAAGACGAGGTGCGCTGCCATGACTGCCATGGCAGCGAGCACACCACCATGGACGATTACGCCAAGGCCGAAATGCCCACGGCCGCAGTCTGCGGCGAATGCCACAAGAAGCAACACCGGCAGCACAAGGACGGCAAGCACAACCTGGCCTGGCTGGCGATGAAATCCCAGATCGCCTGGCACGGCCAGCCTGGCGCCATCACGCAACAGGGGTATCGGGGTTGCTCCGGCTGCCACAAGATTGGTGAAAAGGGCCTGATCGGGGTGACCGACGGCAATATGGATGGCAAGCCCAAGCGCGATGGCGGCAAGGAGGCATCCACCTACCGCTATGGCAACAACCAGTGCGATGCCTGCCATACCCGCCACAGCTTCAGGAAGGAGGAGGCCAAGGACCCGCGGGCCTGTTCCAACTGTCACATGGGCTTCGACCACCCGCAGTGGGAAATGTACACCTCGGCCAAGCACGGCATCATCTGGGCCATCGAGGGTCATGGGGAGGACGGCCGTGCCCCCACCTGCCAGAGCTGTCATCTGATGGAAGGCGATCACTCGGTGAAGACCCCATGGGGCTTCCTGGGATTGCGTATTCCCACCAAGGCCAACGTGCTGGCCCTGATCGATGTGGCGCCGGCGCTGAAGGAGCCACTGACCAAGCTGGCCGCGGTCCTGCCCGAGGGCAATTACATGGACGTGGACGACGATCCCCAGTGGACCTATGACCGCGCCCTGATCCTGCAGGCCGCCGGTGTACTGGATGATGCCCTGCAACCCACCGAGCGTTTCGTCGAGATCGTGGTGCAGGCCCAGGCCGCCCGCGGTCCGGACGAGTTCAACCAGCTCCGCGCGGCGATGAAGGAGAACTGCAACAAGTGCCACGCCAAGGGCTTCGTGGACGAACACATGAGGGCCTCGGACGAGATCATCAAGGCCGCCGACCATGAGTTCGCCAAGGCCATTGCAGCGGTGCAGGGTCTGTACAGGGACGGCATCCTGACCAAGCCGGAGGGATGGAAATACGCCCCCGACCTGCTCCAGTACTACGAGGCCAAGACCAAGATCGAGCAGGAGCTTTACATGATCATGCTCGAATATCGCCAGCGCACCTTCCAGGGCGCCTTCCACGCCAGCAACGACTACATGCACTGGTACGGCTGGGCGCCGCTGAAGACGGCGGTCAACACCATTCTGGAAGAAGCAAAACGGATGCGTGCCGAGCACGAGGCAAAGAAGCACTGATCAGGGAGATCGTTGGTGGCGGGAGCCGCCTGTCCTACTTCGCGGCAGGGATGCCGCGATCTTTTTTCCAACCTGAACCCACGGATTCAGGTCCAAAAAAAAGCCCCGCTCTAGGCGGGGCGGTAAAGAACGCCATTGCGGCGTTGGAGGAAGGAGGAAATGCCCGTAGAAACCTCTGTCGCTGTCTGGGGTGCGTGTGTATCTATTTTTTAGCATGACCCATGCCAATATATGGTCTTGTGCTAAATTTATGTTCAAGTGATTGATATTCAAGGAAAAGAACAGATCCATATCATGGAGGTGGGAGAGTTCCCGGCAGCGGTTTCCCGGCGGAGTGATCACGGAGATCCGTCAAGTTACCGGCGTGTGCCAATGATCCGGCACAAAGGCCGGGGGGATTCCGGGGTTGTTTCAACCCGTATTCGAGGCGGATCGCGGATTCTGGCGCCGGATCGGTGCGGTTGGGCGCCGTTCTGGAGCGAAAGCTGCGGCCACTTCTCGAGTGAAGGGCAAGCCCGGGTGTGCCAGAATCGACCAGGAGCCTGCTAGGGGGATCGAAGCGAAAAAGTGGGAACGAAAAATCAGGGAAAAGTGGGCTGCTGTCCCGCTTTTGCAGCCGATTCATCCTGCGTCCGACAAACTTCTGGTAGCCGCCATCATGAATAAGGCGGGTTCAAAGGTAGAAAAAGGGAAGATCATGCTCATATCCACGCTGGAATATGTTCCGGGCAAGAAGATTGTCCGCCACCTGGGCGTCGTCCAGGGCAGCACCGTGCGCAGTAAACACGTTGGCCGCGATATCATGGCCGGGCTGAAAAACATCTTTGGCGGTGAACTCAAGGGCT
>CAYPEH010000050.1:0-17344 GCA_964409585.1 uncultured Chromatiales bacterium
GGCGTTTCGACGCCTTGCCGTGAACGCGCACAGCACGGCTGAACACGACATATTAAGTGGCCGGGTTAATAGTTCAGGGTTTCCCTGATCAACCGCCGGGTTCCTCCGGCTCGAACACTACCTGCTCCAGGGGCCGTTTGGGTACATGGTGCACACCATGGCGGTCGCGGTAATAGCGCAGGTCATGGGCCGATTCCTCCAGCACCACCTTTTCCCCCGGCTGGCCGAGGGCGATGATGTGCACTACCTCCCATTCCTCCGGCACGCCCAGTTCCGCCTTCAGACTGTCCGTGTCCACCGGCATCAGAACGCAGCTGGCGATGCCGTCCGCCATGGCCGCCAGGCGGATGTTCTGAGTCGCCATGCCGGCATCGACGGCGTAATGGGGAGATGTTCCGGGATCGGCCAGCACCAGGATATAGGCGCCGGGGCGTTCCTGCTCGGCCGGTCCGTCCCAGTCTTCCAGGCACGCGGCCCAGCGCAGGTGGGAGAACAGCAGCGCATTGCGCTCCGCCTGCCAGGACAGCAGGTAGCGCAAGGGCTGTTTGTTCATGCTGGAGGCTGTCAGGCGGCCCATGTCCACCCAGGAGAGCAGTTCCTCGTGGCGGATCACACGGCTGGCATCGAAACGGCGGTGGCAGCGGCAGGCCCGGATCAGTTCACGGATCATCGGTGCACCAACCTCTGGTAGATGTCCCGGTAGCGGGCCACGCTGGCGGCCCAGTTGCGTTCCTCCTCGACGAAGCAGCGGCCGTTGGCGCGCAGTTCCGGCCAGCGTTCCGGCTCGTTCAACAGCCGCAGGGCGGCATCGGCCAGGGCATGGGCGTCCCCGGCCGGAAACAGGATGCCGGTCCTGCCGTCCTCGATCAGTTCCCGGTGCCCGCCCACGTCCGAGGCCAGCACCAGACCGTGCTGGGCCATGGCCTCGAGGGGCTTCAACGGCGTCACCAGTTCGGTGACCCGTTTGGATTTGCGTGGATAGACCAGGATGTCCACCAGAGCGTAATAGCGCGCCACCTGATCGTGGGGCACGCGGCCGGTGAATATCACCTCACCGGCCAGCCCCAGCTCCCGCGCCTGGCGCTTCAGGGCATCCTCCTGTGGGCCGCCGCCCACCAGCAGCACGCGGACGTCCGGACGGTGGCCGAGGATCTCCGGCAGGGCCTGCAACAGCAGGTCGAGTCCTTCATAGCCGTAGAAGGAACCGATGAAGCCCAACACGGGCCGGCCCTGGAGGCCCAATGAGGCGGCCAGTCGTTCGTCACGTTTGCGTGCGGTGGTGAAGCGGTCGATGTCCACCCCATTGGGGATCACCGTCAGGCGCTCCTCGGGGATGCCGCGCGCGGCGATGTCGTCGCGCAGCCCCTGGGAGATGGTGGTGACCGCCTGTGCCCGGCGCATCACCCAGGTCTCCAGGGCGCGGGTGAGGCGGTAGCGCGGGCCGCCCTCGCAGCTGGTGCCGTGGTCCACGGCGGCATCCTCCCAGAAGGCACGCACCTCGTACACCACCGGCAGGTCCAGGCGCCGGCCCACACGCACCGCCGCCAAACCGTTCAGGGCCGGGGAATGGGCGTGGATGATGTCCGGCCGCAGGATGCGGGCGAGGTGGTCCAGGCGCTTTTCCAGGGCCGCCACCACCGCCACCTGGTTGGCAATGGGCAGCCTGGCCCATATCTGCTCGTAGGGTGGGGTGCGGTAGAAATGCCAGCCATCGGCCACCTCCTCCTCGCCATGGACGGCGCCCTGCTTGGGGCCGGTCAGTTGCAGGGTCTCCCATCCCAATGCCCTTTGCTGGGTGAGGATGGCGAGGGTGCGGAAGACGTAACCGCTGTGCAGCGGCAACGAATGGTCGAGCACGTGCAGAATTCGCATCGTTCCAGAACCCTTTGGTTGGCGCTTCCCTGGTCCCGCCGGGGTGCCTGTTGTGATAATTGTCGCCGTGTTTGTCGTTGGTATCCGGCGTGTGTTTCAGGCTAAACCAAGCCCTGACAAAGCCATGTTCAGCGAGTCACACCTTGGTCCGGAGCTTCCGGGTATTCTGAACGATGCTTTGTCAGGGCTTGGCCTTATTGGTCCGGCGACCCAATGTTTGCACATTCAGCCAGCCTGAGCCCGCCTGCGGCAAGGCATCGAAACGCCGCCGCAGTCATTCTGCGGCCAGTTTTGATAACGCCGGTGCGGGCGGGCTCAGGCTGGCCGCTCATCGTAAACTCAACCTGTTCGAAGCTTCAGGCGGGCGCCAGCTCTTTGTTGCGGCGCTTGCCAAGGGAACGACCCTTGCCCGCGCACCGCGCCTCGATCTGTCGCCTGCCTGAAGCTCTGAATGTGTAAACATTGGGTCGCCGGACCAATCATATGCCGAGGCTAAAGGGATTCCGGGGCGCTGGCAACCATGGCGGAACCTTCCAGGCAATGCCGCAGCCGTTCCAGGTTGCTCTGCCAATCATAGTCCCGCAACACCCGCCGGCGTGCCGCCCGGCCCATGGCGGCTGCGTCGAAATCCCCGTGCATCAGGGCCAGGGCCTTGCCGGAAAAATCATCGGCCTGGTCTGCGCACAGCACTTCCTCGCCGATGCGGGTATCGATACCTTCCAGGGCCAGCGGAGTGGCGATCACCGGCCGGGCCATGGCCATGGCTTCCAGCACCTTGTTCTGCACCCCGCGGGCCACCCGCAGCGGGGCGACCACCCCCAGGGCCCTGGCGATGTAGGGCCGCACGTCATCCACGCGCCCGGTGACGGTGATACCGTCCCTTTCCCCCAGGGCGCGGACCCGTGGGTCCGGCCGGGTGCCGACGATGTAGAACTCCGTGCGTGACTCCCGTTGGCGCAAGTGTGGCAGGACCTCGTCGGCAAACCACACCACGGCATCGACATTGGGCCAGTAATCCATGGCGCCGACGAACACCAGCGGGCGGCTGCCACCGGGATAGGGATCGGGGTAGACACGCTCCGGGCTGAAGTACTCCGCATCCACGCCGTTGCGCAGCACGTCGATGCGTCCGGCGCTGTCCGGCGCCAGTTCCCGGAACAGCCCGGCCTCCAGGGGGGAGACGAACAGGCTGGCATCGAAACGCCGGGCCATCTCCCGGTCGAACTCCAGCAGGCGCCGTGCCTCACGGCGGTAGAGCCAGTTCAGCGGCCAGCCCTTGGTGTCGCTGTACTGCCGCCACTTGTCCGAGTCCACGTCGACGAAATCGAGCACTGAACGGCGTCCCCGCAACTGCCGCCGGTCCAGGTATTGGGCCATGGCGGAGGAGAACACCACCACCCGATCCACTGGCCGTTCATCCAGCAGGCGGTTCACCCAGGCACGCATGGTCCGGTTGCGGTAGTAGGGCAGGGTGAGGGCCTGGCCGGTGAGCAGGCCGGACAGACTGCGTATCTTCGCCCGCGTGGGTTGGAGGGGTTGCAGGCAGGTGCTGGCGCACAGGGCCTCGACCGCATCCCGATGGCGCCAGTCGTCCTCGTCGTCGATGAAGCTGCCCAGGTGAACGCGGTAGTGCCGGGACAGGTAGCGCAGCATGTGGAAGGAACGGATCTTGTCGCCCTTGTCCGGCGGGTAGGGGATGCGATGGACTAGGAACAGCAGTTCCTTCATGACGGGCTCCGTACCAGGGGGAAGCCCAAACTAGGCGATAATCGCGGGTGTGGCAAGGTGGGTTGGGGGATCGCGGCTGAAGCCGCTCTTACGCAATCCCCTCACCCTCGCTCGCCGGGGGAGAGGTCGGGGGAGGCGGGCTATTTCTTGATGGCGATCAGTTGGGCCTCGTTGCGCAGGCCCTTCGTCAGATCTCCGATCCGCCCCTCTTCCCGGTAGTGGATCAGGGTCAGGTCCGCGAACAGGCGCAGCAGTTCGTTTTCCTCCAGGCGGAAGGCATCGTCCTGTGGGCCGGTGTCGTCCACCCGTTCGCGGGTGAAGGTCTGATAGTAGAGAAGGCCACCGGGTTTCAGGGCAGCGGTCAGTGCCGGCACCAGCCGCCGGTCGAGGAAGTGGCCGACGGTGATGACGTCGAAGCGCTCGGGTCCGGGAGGGTCGGCGAGCACGTCGCGGACTTCGGGGTGGACCACCAGTTCTCGCCGCACGGCCTCCTCGCGCAGGCGTTCGATGCCCACCGGCGACAGGTCCCAGGCCCAGGTCTCCAGGCCGTGTTCCGCCAGCAGCAGGGCATTGCCGCCGAGTCCACAGGCCAGGTCGAGGGCGTGGCCGTGGCTGGGCAGCAGATGGATGTTGTCGGCCAGCACCGCCAGGGGGCGTGGGGTGGACGCGCTGTCCCGCCAGCGCCGGTCCCATTTGTCCCGCAAGTCGTCGTTCATGCCGCGCCGGCCGGGTGGCCGGGGATCAGTCGGATTTTCTCAAGGCGCGGATCGGCGCCAGCAGTTTCGGGTCATCCCATTCGCGGCCGCCGATGGCACGGTAGACCAGGCGGCCTTCGGGGTCGACCACGTAGGTGCTGGGCAGGCCACGCACGGGCCATTTGCCGGTGGTGCTGGCATCCTGGTCCAGCAGCAGGGGGAACTCCACCGGGTAGTCGTTGGTGAAAGTGAATACCTGGTCCTCGTCCTCGCCGACGTTGACTGCCAGCAGGACGATGCCCTGGTCCTTCAACGCCTCCCAGGCGCGTTGCATGGAAGGCATTTCCGCCCGGCAGGGCGGGCACCAGGTGGCCCAGAAATTGACGATCACCACCTTGCCGCGGTAGTCGGCCAGGCGATGGACGTGGCCGTCCAGGTCCGGCAGTTCCAGTTCGGGGGCGTTCGGTCTGTCTTCCAGGGGAGTGAGGGTCTGTGCGGCCAGGGTTGGAAGACTGAGTATGGCCAGCAACAGGCCGGCAAGGCGTTGTAGTGTCATGATTCGCTCAGTGTTTGTCGGGTGCACAACGAAGGTTTTTGATCTTGCCACTGCGGCGTTGGTTCCCTTCCTGCCAGATGACGGTAAGGGTGAAACGGTCACCCGGCTTGAGACCAAAGGAAATCATGCCCCAGTTGTAGTCACCGCCATAGAATTCCTGACGGTCCGGAAACATGGCCCAGCGGAAAGCCGTGCGCGCGGCGGGGTCGATCTGGTTCTTTTCCCACAGTTTCTGCCATTGGTCATGCAGGATCAGTTTTCCGTGCCGGTTGTTCCGATAGACGCGCCAGTCGGCCAGGTCGATCTTGACCGTGCGTACGCCGCCGCCCGGTGCACGGTTCCTGATGATGGTCTGGAATACGCAGGAACTGGCGATGCGGTCGGCGTCCTTGCGGTAGAAACCCCGCCCCTGGAAAAAGGCGCGGGTCTGGTCGGGCAGGCGCTGTATCAGCTTCAGTTCCAGATTGCCTTCGGTCAGGCTCCAGTAGGGCAGGCCGGAGTCATCGTCGATGCCGGAAGTGGATTCGGCCGTGGCATGGCCCGGCAGCAGGACCAGGAACGACAGGAGGATAGTGAGGTAGTGGTTTCTCATGGGTGAGAGGATGGCAGTGGGTTGATCATTTGTGCCAGAAGGCCGGTGTAAATAACACCAGCAGGGTGAAGATTTCCAGGCGCCCCAGCAGCATGCCGAAGCAGGCCACCCATTTGGCCGTATTGCTGACGCTGGAGAAGGTGGCCCCGACCTCGCCCAGCCCCGGCCCCAGGTTGTTGATGGAGGCGGCCACGGCGGAGAAAGCGGTGATCTGGTCCAGGCCGGTGGCCATCATCGCCAGCATCATGACGGTGAAGGATGCCACGTAGAGGGCGAAAAAGCCCCATACGGCGTTGATGACACGATCCGGCAGCGGCTTGTTACCGATCTTGACCGGGATGCGCGCGGCCGGATGGATCAGCTGCTTGATCTCGCGCAGGCCCTGTTTGATCAGCAGCAGGAAGCGGATCACCTTCATGCCGCCGCCGGTGGAGCCGGCGCAGCCGCCGATGAAGGAGATGAACAGCAGCATCACCGGCAGGAATCCGGGCCAGAGGGAGTATTCGGTGGTGGTGAAGCCGGTGGTGGTGCCGATGGAGACCGCCTGGAACAGGCCGTGCAGGATGGCGTCTTCCCAGAAGATGAAGGTGTCGGTGTAGAACAGGTAGACGCTGGTGACGGCGGTGGTGACGCCCAGCACCAGCAGAAAGGTTCGGAACTCGGCGTCGGCCAGGTAGTGGCGCCAGCTGTGGGTGCGCCAGGCGACGAAGTGCAGGGCGAAATTGGCGCCGGAGATGAGCATGAACACCACGGCGATCATCTCGATCAGCGGGCTTTCATAGTGGCCGATGCTGGCATCGTGGGTGGAAAAGCCGCCGATGGCGACGGTGGAATAGGCATGGCCGAGGGCGTCGAAGGGTTTCATCCCGGCCAGCCAGTAGGCGATGCCGCAGCTTATGGTCAGGGTCAGGTAGATGTACCACAGGGCCTTGGCTGTCTCGGTGATGCGCGGGGTGAGTTTGCTGTCCTTCATCGGGCCGGGGGTTTCCGCCCGGTACAACTGCATGCCGCCGATACCGAGCATGGGCAGTATGGCCACCGCCAGCACGATGATGCCCATGCCTCCCAGCCATTGCAGTTGCTGGCGGTAGTAGAGGATGGAGTGGGGCAGGTCGTCGATGCCGATGATGACGGTGGCGCCCGTGGTGGTCAGGCCGGAGACCGATTCGAACACCGCGTCGGTGAAGCTCATGTGCGGATCTTCCGAGAGCATGAACGGCAGTGAACCGAACAGGCTCAGCACGGTCCAGAACAGTACCACCACCAGGAAGCCGTCGCGTGTGCGCAGATCCTGTTTCCTGTTGCGCACCGGGTACCAGGCCACCAGGCCCGTGGAGGCGGTGACCAGGAAGGCGAGCAGGAATGGGGTCAGGGCCCCGTCGCCGTACAGGAGCGAGACAACCATGGGCGGCAGCATGCTCAACGACAGCAGCATGAGCAGCACGCCGAGGATGCGCTGAATGGAGGTCAGATGCATGGTGGCGGAGTGTAGCGCAAAAGGATTTCCGCACGGAGAGGGTGGGGAGGGAAAAGGAAATGCGCGGCAAGATCAACACAGGCTGGGTAGAACCCGGCCTTATCCATGGTGGCGATCGAAGCCCGAGCCAGCCGCACCAGCCCGGTGCCAGGAGCCGCGATTCACCATGCATAGGGCGGGTAGAAATAGACAGGAGCGGTCCCACCATGTTGATCAAGAAGCCCGACGATATAAGACCCTCGGAAATCACCGACCCGGCGGTCTACAAGGCCCGCCGGCGTTTCCTGCTGGGCGCCGGTGCGCTGCTCGGTCTGGGGGGCGGGGGCAGCCTGCTGGCCCTGGGCCGGCGGCCGGCGGATACCGGTCCGGAACGGCGCCCGGAGAAAATCTACCAGGGCCTGCCCAAAGGCTACGCCAGTGGCGACGAGACGCCCACCGACTACGGTCATGCCACTGCGTACAACAATTTCTACGAACTGGGGACGGGCAAGGGCGAGCCGGCGGAAAATGCCCGCCATCTGGTCACCGATCCCTGGTCGGTTACGGTGTCCGGCGAGTGCGAGAGGCCCGGCACCCTCACCCTGGAGGACTTCCTCAAACCCCATGACTTGGAGGAACGCGTCTACCGCCTGCGCTGCGTGGAAACCTGGTCCATGGTGATTCCCTGGGTGGGCTTCTCCCTGGGGGATGCACTCAAGCGCTTCCAACCCACCCGCGCGGCGCGCTTCGTCGAATTCCGCAGCCTGCTGGACCCCGAACGCCTGCCGGGACAGGGCTACGATCTGCTGGACTGGCCCTACCGCGAGGGGCTGCGCATGGACGAGGCCATGCACCCCCTGGCGACCCTGGCGGTGGGCATGTATGGCGAGGTGCTGCCGGCCCAGAACGGGGCGCCCCTGCGCCTGGTGGTGCCGTGGAAGTATGGCTTCAAGAGCATCAAATCCATCGTCTCCATCCGTTTCACCCGGCAGCGTCCCGCCACCAGCTGGAACCTCGCGCAGCCCAGGGAATACGGCTTCTATGCCAACGTCAATCCCCATGTCCGCCATCCGCGCTGGAGCCAGGCACGCGAACGCCGGCTGGGGGAATGGGGCCGCCGGGACACCCTGCCCTTCAACGGTTACGCGGAGCAGGTGGCCGACCTGTACCGGGGTATGGACCTGGTGCGTGATTTCTAGGAGCCTGTCGGACTTAGGCTGGATCGGCTGCAAAAGCGGGACAGCGGTCTGATTTTTCGTCACATAGTTCCCACTATGCTCCTTAAAATCATGAAATGGCGACCGCGACACGGTGTGCGTGAGCCGGGTGCGGGAGCGGACGCCGCGCCCCGGTTCCAGAACGTTTTCCTTCGGCCGCCATGCGCCCCGTCTCCGTCAAGCGTTACACTCTCGCGATCCGGGGCGCATCCTCGCTGTCCCACTCTTTCGCTACGATCCCCCTAAATCCGACAGGCTCCTAGTCCCAATATTGCACCCGGTCGCCGGAATAAGATTATAACCAACTGATCTTATTGAGTTTTATCGTGTATCATCCAGTGATGAAATGTAACTGGCCCTGGCTGGGCGCGCCCCCGGGTGCAACATTGGGGCTGGAATGACCCCGGCCCGCTTCATCGTCCGCGTCGTCAAGCCGCTCCTGTTCGTGGGCCTGTCGCTGCCGGCCTCGTGGCTCTTTTTCATGGACCTGGGGGCCAATCCGGTGGAGACCATCACCCACCACACCGGCGACTGGGCCCTGCGGCTGCTGTTGGCGACCCTGGCGATCACCCCCCTGCGGCGCCTGACCGGTTGGGGGGCATGGCTCCGTCTGCGGCGCATGTTGGGTCTGTATGCCTTCTTCTACGCCTTGTTGCATGTGCTGACCTATTTCATCCTCGACCGCGAAGGGCAACTGTCCGGCCTGTGGGAGGACGTGCTGGAGCGGCCCTATATCAGCGTTGGTTTCGCCGTTTTCGTCCTGCTCGTCCCCCTGGCCCTGACCTCCACCGACGGCATGATCCGGCGCCTGGGCCGCAACTGGCGGCGCCTGCACAGGCTGGTCTACCCGGCGGCCCTGGGCGCGGTGGTGCATTTTCTCTGGCTGGTGAAGGCCGATCTTCGCGAGCCCCTGTGGTACCTGGGGGTACTGGCGTTGCTGATGCTGGCGCGTATCCCCCTTCACCTTTCCCGGTGATCGGGTGCGACGCTGGCTTGTTCCCGCGAAAAAACACCGTACCATGCCCCCTTCCTCAATTCGAGAACAGTCAGGCAGCCATGATCAGAGACGGCATCAACGACACCAATGTACTGTCCGAGCGGGTCCTTATCTCGCCACGGGATCTGAAACGCCACCTGCCGGTCTCCAGTCGGGGGGTGGAGACCGTGCGCCGGGGCCGCGCCACCATCAAGAGGATTCTCAACCGCGAGGATCATCGTCTGCTGGTGATCTCCGGACCTTGTTCCATCCACGACGTGGAGGCGGCCAAGGACTATGCGCGGCGATTGAAGGCCCTGCACGATGAACTGGAGGGCAGTCTCTATCTGGTAATGCGCATCTATTTCGAGAAGCCGCGTACCACGGTGGGCTGGAAAGGGTTGATCAACGACCCGTACATGGACGATTCCTTCCATATCGAGGAAGGCATCCACCGGGCCCGTGAATTGCTGGTCTGGCTGGCGGAACTGGGCCTGCCGGCGGCCACCGAGGCGCTGGACCCGATCTCGCCGCAATACCTGTCGGATCTGTTCTCCTGGGCGGCCATCGGCGCTCGCACCACCGAATCCCAGACCCATCGTGAACTGGCCTCGGGCCTGTCCATGCCGGTGGGTTTCAAGAACGGCACCGACGGCACCCTCGGTGTTGCCCTCAATGCACTGCATGCGGTTTCCGCCCAGCACAGTTTCCTCGGTATCAACCAGTCCGGCCAGGTGACGGTGATCAATACCCGCGGCAACTCCTGTGGCCACATCATCCTGCGTGGCGGCAAGACGCCCAACTATGATTCGGTGCACGTGGCCCTGTGCGAGGAGGCCCTGCGCCAGGCCGGCCTGGCGGAGACCATCATGATCGACTGCTCCCATGGCAATTCGGAGAAAAAGCACGAGTTGCAGGCGCTGGTGGCGGAGGATGTGGTGCGGCAGATCAATGGCGGCAACCGCTCCATCATCGGCATCATGCTGGAGAGCAATCTGGAGGCGGGCAATCAGCCCATCCCCAAGGATCCGAGTCAGCTGAAATATGGCGTGTCGGTGACCGATGCCTGCATGGACTGGGGCAGCACCGAGGCTCTGTTGCGCAGGATGGAGGAGGACTTGCGTCAGGTCCTGCCGGCGCGGATGGAGGCATCCGCCACGGCCCCCACTTCCCCTACAGGAACGTGATCGCCACCTGGAAGAGCTGTTCCACCGAGGGCAGCTGCGACTTGTCGGCGAGGAACAGGATGATGTGATCCTCGGCCTCGATGACGGTGTCGTGGTGGGCGATGATGACCTGCTCGCCGCGGACGATGGCGCCGATGGAGGCGCCGGGGGGCAGCGGCAGTTCCTCCAGGCGGCGGCCCACTACCTTGGAGGTCTTGCGGTCGCCGTGGGCAACCGCCTCGATGGCCTCGGCGGCGCCACGGCGCAACGAGTGCACGCTGACCATGTCGCCGCGGCGGATATGGGTCAGCAGGCTGCCGATGGTGGCCTGCTGGGGCGAGATGGCGATGTCGATGGTGCCTGCCTCCACCAGGTCCACGTAGGCGGGGCGGTTGATCAGGGCCATCACCTTGCGCGCCCCCAGCCGCTTGGCCAGCATGGCGGAGAGGATGTTGGCCTCGTCGTCGTTGGTGACTGCACAGAACACGTCGGTGTGGTCGATGTTCTCCTCCAGCAGCAATTCCTCGTCGGCCACGTTGCCCTGCAGGACGATGGCGCGTTCCAGGTGTTCCGAGAGGAAACGGGCCCGCTGTGAACCGCGCTCGATGATCTTCACCTGGTATTTCCTTTCCAGGGACTGGGCCAGGCGCCGGCCGATGTTGCCGCCGCCGGCCACCATCACCCGCTTGTAGGGCTTGTCCAGCCGGCGCAGTTCGCTCATCACCGCGCGGATGTTCTCGCGCGCGGCGAGGAAGAAGACCTCGTCTTCGGCCTGGATGACCGTATCACCCTCGGGGATGATGGCGCTGCCCGCGCGGAAGATGGCCGCCACCCGCGCCTCGGTATGGGGCATGTGTTCGCGCAGGGTGCGCAGCTCGTGCCCCACCAGGGGGCCGTCGTGATAGGCACGCACCGCCACCAGTTGCACCCGTCCGCCGGCGAAATCCAGCACCTGCAGGGTGCCTGGAAATTCGATCAGGCGCTGGATGTAGTCGGTGACCAGCTGTTCCGGGCTGATCAGCACGTCCACCGGCACCGTGTCCTGGTTGAACAGCTTGTCCTGGTATTGCAGGTATTCCACCGAGCGCACCCGGGCGATCTTGGTGGGGGTGCGGAACAGGGTGTAGGCCACCTGGCAGGCGACCATGTTGGTCTCGTCCGAGTTGGTGACGGCGATGATCATGTCGGCGTCCTCGGCTCCGGCCTGTTCGAGGATGGCGGGATGCGAGCCGCGGCCGATGACCGTGCGCAGGTCCATGCGATCCTGGAGGTCGCGCAGCAGGTCGGCGTTGATGTCCACCAGGGTGATGTCGTTGGCCTCGCTGGACAGGGCGGCGGCCACCGAGGAGCCTACCTGGCCGGCACCCAGGACGATGATCTTCATGGCGTCTCCCTCATGCTCCCGCCTTTTTGGGATCGATGCCCAGGGACTTGAGCTTGCGATACAGGTTGGTGCGCTCCATCCCCGCCGCCTGTGCCAGTTTGCTGACGTTGCCGCCCAGCTCCTTCAGGCGGGTTTCGAAATAGGCGTGCTCGAAACGTTCGCGGGCCTCGCGCAGGGGCAGGTCGAACCAGTCGGGGGCGGCCGCCGTGGTGGTGGATGGGGTGGTTGCCGTGCCACCGATGGCGGCATCCACTTCCTCCAGGCCGATCTCCTCGCCGGTGGACAGGATCAGCAGGCGCTGGATCAGGTTGATCAGCTCCATCACGTTGCCGGGCCAGGCGTAATTGCGCAGCCGGTTCTGGGCGGCGGTGGTGAAATGGCGGTAACCCAGGCTGTGCTGTTCGACGAACAGATCGGTGTAATGGCGGATCAGCTCGGGCACGTCTTCGGTGTGCTCGCGCAGCGGGGGGATGTGCACCGGCAGCACGTTGAGCTGGTAGTAGAGTTCCTTGCGGAAACGGCCGGCGGCGACCTCGGCCTCCAGATCGCGGTGGCTGGAGGCGACCACGCGGACATCCACTTCCACCGGTTCGATTCCGCCCACGCGCAGGAAGGAACGCCCCTCCAGGGCCGACAGCAGGCGTGCCTGGGTCTCGGCATCCATGTCGGCCACCTCGTCGAGGAAGAGGATGCCGCCGTTGGCCTGTTCCAGGCGGCCATAATGCACCTTGCCGCCTTCTTCGCTGCCGAACAGTTCCACGCTGGAATTCTCCGCGGCGATGGAGCCCACGCGAACGGCGATGAAGGGGCCCTGACTGCGCCGGCTGACGCTGTGCAGGTAACGGGCCGCGGTCTGCTTGCCGCTGCCGGGTTCGCCGGTCAACAGCACCGCCGTGTCGGCCTGGGCGACGCGCCGGATGCGTTCGCGCAGGGACTGCATGACCGCGCTGTGGCCGATGGGCTCGATGGGTCCGCTCAGCTGTTTCTGCAGACCGGCGTTTTCCTTCTGCAGGTGATCCGATTCCAGGGCCCGTTCCACCGTCACCAGCAGCTTGGCCAGGGACAGGGGTTTTTCCAGAAAATCGTAGGCACCCAGGCGGGTGGCCTCCACCGCGGTTTCCACCGTGCCGTGTCCGGAGATCATGATCACCGGGAAGTCCAGCTCCCCCGCCTCGGTCCACTCCTTCAGCAGGGTGACGCCGTCCACGTCCGGCATCCAGATATCCAGCAGCACCAGGTCCGGGCGGCGGTGGCGCAGGGCGGCGCGGGCTGCCTTGCCGTCCTCCGCCACGGCCACGGCGTAGCCTTCGTCTTCGAGGATCTCCTGGACCAGGTGGCGGATGTCCGGCTCGTCGTCCACCACCAGGATGTGCGGTGTAGTCATAGGGGCGCGTTGTCGGTTCGATGGAGGGGGATTGTAAAGAAATTCACCTGAATCTGGGGTTACTATCTGAATCCACGGATTCGGGATTCAACTGGCGGCGCCCGCCCCGTTCGCCCGCTCGTCTTCCGTTTGTCCGACCGGAAGCCGGATCATGATGCAGGCCCCGCCCTCCGGCGCGCTGGTCACGCTGATCATCCCGCCGTGTTCCTCGACGATCTTCTTGACGATGGGCAGGCCGAGGCCGGTGCCGCGGGCCTTGGTGGTGACGTAGGGCTCGAACGGGTGTTCGAGGATTTCTTCCGGGAAACCGGGACCGTTGTCGCATACGGTCAGCTCGACGCAGCGGCGGGCACCCCGCTCATAATGGGTGAACACCTTCAACGCACCGTCTTCCCTTCCCTCCAGCGCCTCCAGGGCGTTTTTCACCAGGTTGTGCAGTACCTGGCGCAGGCGGTTGGTGTCGGCGAGGATCTTCGGCAGGTCCGGATCGACCTCCATCTCCATGACGACGCCGGTCTGGCTGCTGGGATAGAGCAGCAGCACGTCACTGATCAGGCCGTTGAGGTCGAGCGGTTGTGGCTGCGGCGACGGTGGCCGCGCGTAGTCCGCGAAGGCGTTGACCATGCTCTTCATGGATTCCACCTGCTGCACGATGGTGCGGATGGAGCGGTCGAAGACCTCCGCATCCTTGCCCTGCATCTTGGCGGCGTATTTATGTCTCAGGCGTTCCGCGGACAGTTGGATGGGGGTCAACGGATTTTTGATTTCATGGGCCAGGCGCCGTGCCACCTCGGTCCAGGCTACATCGCGCTGGGCCTGTATCAGGGCGCTGACATCATCGAAGACCACCACGTGTTCACCGGCGCTTTCGCCCAGGGGGGCGCCACGGCACATCAGCACCTGCCGACCGGCGGGTCCGAACAGGGTGACCTCCTCGCGCCAGTCGCGGTCACTGCTTCGCAGGTGCGGGGCCAGGGCGTCCTGAAAGGGTTGCAGGAAAGGGTTGTCGGTGACGATGTCCTGGAGGCTGCATTGGCCGTCTTGGGGCAGGGCGACTCCGAGGATCTGCTTGGCGGCCTCGTTGGAGGTGCGCAGGCGGCATTGGTGATCGAAGGTGATGACGCCGGATGACAGCCGGGCCAGCACCCCCTGGAGGTAGGACCGCTGTTCCTCCACCTCGCGCTGACTGCGTTCGGCTTGATCGCGGGCGCGTCCGAGGCGGCGGCTCATGACGTTGAAGGAGCTGACCAGTACGCCCAGTTCATCATGGGAGGGCAGCGGCAGCCGGCGGCTGTAATCGCCTGCGGCCACCGCGCGGGTGCCTTCCACCAGGTCGCGCAGGGGGGCGACCACCCGGCGCGCGGAGAAGAAGGCGGCCCATACCGCCGCCAGCACCGACAGCAGCAGGACCAGCGAGAGGGTGAGGGTGAAGGTCTGTTTCAGTGGCGTGCGCAGGAACACCAGCCGCCGGTAGGCGCCGAAGGCGGTCTGCACGCTTTCGGCCAGGGTGCTGAGGCGTTCCGAGACCGGGAACAGGGTGAGCAGCAGCCGCCCGCCCGGCCCCGTCTCCAGCGGGATCAGGGCGCGCACGTGCAGACCGGCGTCGCCGATGGGGCTCAGGTCCACGTAGGGTTCGCCCTGACGGGCCTGCAACAGCATCTCGTCGTCGGGCCGGTAGGGCAGCACCGCCGAGGGGTCGCTGCTGACCGAGGCGATGATGTCACCGAGGTTGTTGAGCAGGGTGATCTCACTGGCGCGGGTCTCCTGGCGCAGGTCGTTGAGGGCCAGGGCGGCCATGTTGTTGGGTACCGAGGCGAGCTTGCGGGCCACCGCCTTGCTTTCCTCCAGCAGGGTGCGCATGCGGATGCCGAGGGCGGCCTGGGACAGCTCCACCGCGTCTTCCAGGGCCTCGTCCACCGCCAGGTCGAACCAGGAGTCGATGGTGCGGTGCAGGGATTGCAGGGAGAAACCGTAGACCACCGTGACCGGCGCCACCGCCAGCGCCACGAACAGGGTGACCAGGCGCAGGGTCAGGCGGGAGCCGGCGGTGTTGGAGCGGTACTGGACCACCAGCCGGAACAGCTGGGTGCCGATCAGGGTGGTGAGTATGAGCAGGGCGAGGGCATTGACCACCAGCAGCAGGGTGTAGAGCTGGCCGAAACTCTCCGACCCCTCGGTGGCCTCGCCCAGCAGGTAGAAGGAGGCCAGCAACAGCAGCAGGCCGGTGACCGGCAGCAGGCGGTTCAGGGCTGGACCGGCCATCGATACTCCTCGCTGCGGATCTGCCACTGGGGCGACAGGTAGGCGGTCAGCCGCAGGGGCACCGGCAGTTGTTCCAGGTCCAGCCAGGCGCGGAGCAGGCCGGTGTGTTCCTCGCCGGCGATGAGCCGCGAACGTTCCACCAGAGGGGTGCCACGCAACTGGCCGAGGGCGCGCAGTGCCCCCAGCAGGGTGCGGTAACTGCGTTGCCTGCCGCTGCCCAGGTCGGTCACCAGGTATTGTCTGCTGAGGGCGTGATATTGCAGCCGCCGGCGGATGCTGTGCCGTGACAGGGAGGCATTCCACAGCCAATGGCGGATGCGTTGCACCTCCATTTCCACTTGCAGGGTGAGGGCGACGCCGTTCTTCAGGGCATCGAGGATCGCCGCCGTGAATTCGTAGTTGATATCGGCGTCCACCACCAGCTGGTCGTCGACGGCACGGCTTTCCACGCGGCGGATATGGACGCCGCCGCTTTCGGCCGCCAGGGCGGTTGCGTGCATGTCTCCCATGAGCAGGCACAACAGCAGGCACAGGCCCGTTGCCGGATGGCGGGAACCGTTCAGGTGTTCTTCACGATGCATGCGTAATAGAAGCCGTCCATGCCGTCCTGTCCGGGAAGGATCTGGCGCCCGTGCTGGCGGGCCTGGCCCCAGCCGGCCTCGATGGGCCGTTCGGAGGCATCCTCGTGACGGCTCAGGAAGGCTCCGACCGATTGTTCGTTTTCCGCCTGCAATACCGAGCAGGTGGCGTACAGAAGCATACCGCCGGGTGCCAGCAGCGGCCACAGGGCGTCCAGCAGACGAGCCTGCGTGGTGACCAGGGTGGTGATGTCCCCTGGTTTGCGCAACAGTTTGATATCCGGGTGCCGGCGGATCACCCCGGTGGCGGAACAGGGAGCGTCCAGCAGGATGCGGTCGAAGGAGGCCCCGTCCCACCAGTCGCCGGGTTCGGCCGCGTCCGCGGCGATCAGGGTGGCCTCCCGTCCCAGGCGCCGCAGATTCTCCGCCACCCGTTGCAGGCGCCCGCCGTCGTGGTCCAGGGCGGTGACCGCCACGCCCTCCGTGGCCAGTTCCAGGATGTGTCCGGTCTTGCCGCCGGGAGCGGCGCAGGCATCCAGTATGCGCTGGCCGGCTCGTATGTCCAACAGGGGGGCGGCCAACTGGGCGGCGGCATCCTGAACGGAAACGGCCCCTTCGCCGAAGCCCGGCAGGCGCTCCACCTCCAACGGCCGTTCCAGTGTCAGCGCGCTGGCCACCAGTGGGTGAGGCGTGCAGGCGATGCCGGCCTCGTCGAGCCGGGTGGCATAGTCCCGGCGGCTGCCGTGATGCGGGTTGACGCGCAGGGTCATGGGGGCGCGGCCGTTGGCGGCGCTGGCAATGTCGCGCCAGTGGCCGGGCCAGTCCTCGTGCAGCCTTTGCAGCAGCCAGGAGGGGTGCGACAGGCGGGCCTGCTCATCTTCTTTCAGCCGGTCCAGGAGGGTGTCGCGCTCACGCAGGAAGCGGCGCAATACGCCATTGACCAGGGCGGAGGCCCAGCTCTTGCCGAGTGCGCGGGCGGCCTGAACGGTTTCACCGACGGCGGCATGGGGCGGTATGCGCATGTACTGGAGCTGGTACAGGCCGAGCAAGAGCAGGGCGCGAACGTCGGTGTCCTTGGGGCGCAGGGGGCGTTGCAGCAGCCGTTTCAGGATGGCGTCCAGGCGATGGAACCAGCGCAGCGTGCCGTAGACCATCTCCCGCACGAGGGCGCGGTCATCGCCCGCCGCCTGTGTCGCCCCAGGCAGGATGTCACTGAGGGAACGGCCGTGGCGGATCACCTGGGTGAGGGTCCGGGCGGCGGTGGCGCGGGGGTCGGACATGCAGTATTAACCCGGCAACATAATAGATCGTGTTCAGAGCCTCAGGCATCTTCCCTATCAAGGCGCGCGCCGCGGGCAATGGTCATTCCCTTGGCAAGGCGCGCAACGCCGAGAGGGGAGATGCCTGAGGCTCCTGACCAATGGATTATAAATTGACAGGCCGTGCTGTGCGCGCCCACGGACTGCGTTGTCGAAACT
>CAYPEH010000051.1:0-17314 GCA_964409585.1 uncultured Chromatiales bacterium
ATCCTCGCTGTCCCACTTTTTCGCTACGATCCCCCCGAGTCCGACAGGCTGCTAAACCAAAAAACCCCGCCCAAAGGCGGACGGGGTTATCGAATCTGGAGCGGGAAACGAGACTCGAACTCGCGACCCCAACCTTGGCAAGGTTGTGCTCTACCAACTGAGCTATTCCCGCTGAGGTGAGGCGGCATTATACGTCTGCCCGGAATGCTGTCAACACTCTGCGATCCGGTTCTGTCACGGGAACGATTCGGTAGTGTATCGATAGACCTGGAGGGTATCGCTCCAGTAGTCCTCCGGCAGCCCGGCCTTGCGTTTGAGGTGCGCCAGGAACTGCTCCGGCCGTGGCAACTGTTCCCACACCGAGGGCAGGAAGGTACCCCTCCGCCCACCCTCCACCAGGATCAGGCCGTCCACATGGGGACGGATCTGCGACAGCAGATCCTGTTGTGACTGGAACGTCATCCGTTCCGCCGGGTTGAGTACCGAAATGTGGATTTCCAGGGCTCCATATTCCTCTTCCCGCAACGGGGGGAAGCGCGGGTCACGGAAGGCCGCCGCCCAGGCGTTGGCGGCCACATCGGCCACCAGGGAACGCACCGCCTCCAGCATACCGATGCATCCCCGCAAGCGGCCATGGATATTGAGGGTGACGAAGCTGGCCCGCCACTCCCGCAGATCCTCGTCATAGTCCCGCACGTTCACTTCCAGCGGCCTGCCCCGTTCCAGGCCATGGCGTATGGAGGCGGCGGCCACGTCCAAGAGGATGCCACGCTGTTGCTGCGTATAGTTCGTCTCAGTCGATGACATAGGCGCCATACCCCACCACCTGGTCCCGCGGACCAGCGGTATCCCCCGAATTGCGCAAATCGATGGTGCGGGCATGCAGCCCCTTGTCCCGCGCCAGATGCAGCAGACCGCTCACCGGAATTCGGCCACAGGCGTCGTGGGGACCGATGTCCTCATAGCGCAGTTCCTCGATGGCACGGGAAGTGGCGGCATCCATCCGCCGCGCGGTTTCATAGTCCTGGTAGTGGCTGAGATCGGTGCTGATCACAATGAGTGTCTCGTCCCCGCCCCACAACCGTTCCAGTACCTCGGCCACCTGCCCGGCGGTGGCATCGCCCACCACCAGCGGCACCAGGCTGAATTCGCCCAGGACCTCCTGCAGGAAGGGCAAATGGACCTCCAGGCTGTGTTCCATGGCATGGGCCTGTTCCATCTCGTGCACCTGGGGAAGCCGGCCGATCCGGTCCAGCGCCTCGCGGTCCAGGGGAATATCGCCCAAGGGGGTGCGGAAGAAATCGGCCGCGCTGGCCGCCAGCCCCAGCAGGGCCACACGGTGCGAGGGACCGAGCAACACCACCCTCGTGATGCGGCCGCGCGCCGAGGCCAAGCGGGCATAGACGCTGGCCGCGACAGGCCCGGAATAGACATATCCGGCGTGGGGGGCGATGAGGGCCTTGGGAGGACTGCCTAACTCCTTCACCTGGTTCAGGAACCGGTGGATCTGGGTGTGCAGGGTGGCGGCGTCATCCGGATAGAACATGCCGGCGACAGCGGGGGGACGGACCGTGGCCATGGACGGGTACTCCGCGAAAACCTGTGCTCAGTGACGAGTATAGGAAACTCCGATCAAGTCGCGTGCGACTTGATCGGAGTTTCCTTCCAGGGGGTTGCCTATTGGGGGAAGGATGCAAATCAATGGCTTACGTTGGCGTGGGTGCAACCCTTCCCCCAAACCCCCTTCCCCCAGTACTTGTTCAGCAGTTCCCTACCCCTCGAAACGGTTCCGCAGATAATGATTGATCAACCCGTTGGTGGAGGCGTCGTGACTTTCCACGCGGGTGCCGGAATGCAGTTCCGGCAGGATGGCGCCGGCCAGTTGCTTGCCCAGTTCCACACCCCACTGGTCATAGGAATTGACGCCCCAGATCACGCCCTGGACGAAGATCTTGTGCTCGTAGAGGGCAATCAGCGCTCCCAGAGTGTGGGGGGAGACGCGGTCCAGCAGCAGGGAGTTGGTGGGGCGGTTGCCGGGGAATACCTTGTGCGGCAACAGGGCTTCCAGCGCCGCTCCGGACAGGCCCTGGGACTCCAGTTCGGCGCGTGCCTCGTCCTCGGTCTTGCCCTTCATCAGCGCCTCGGTCTGGGCGAAGAAGTTGGACAGCAGGATGGTGTGGTGCTCGCCGACCGGATTGTGCGTCCGTACCGGGGCGATGAAATCCGCCGGGATCAGGCGGGTACCCTGATGGATCAGTTGATAGAAGGCATGCTGGCCGTTGGTACCCGGTTCGCCCCAGATGATGGGGCCGGTGGCGTAGTCCACCGCCTCGCCGTCGCGGGTGACGCGCTTGCCGTTGCTCTCCATGTCGGCCTGCTGGAGATAGGCGGGCAGGCGGTGCAGGTACTGGTCATAGGGCAACACGGCATGGCTGCATGCCTGGAAGAAGTTGATGTACCAGACCCCGATCATGGCGAGGATCACCGGCATATTCTCTTCCAGCGGGGCGGTGCGGAAATGCTCGTCCATGGCGTGGGCGCCGGCCAGCAACTCCTCGAACCGGTCCATGCCGATGTAGAGGGCGATGGGCAGGCCGATGGCCGACCAAAGGGAATAGCGGCCGCCGACCCATTCCCAGAAGCCGAACATGTTGCCGGTGTCGATGCCGAACCGCTCCACTTCCGGCGCATTGGTGGAGACGGCGACGAAATGACGCGCCACCGCTTCCTCGCTCTTGAGATGTTCCAGCAACCAGGCACGCGCGGTGCGCGCGTTGGTCATGGTCTCCTGTGTGGTAAAGGTCTTGGAGGCGACCACAAACAGGGTGGTCTGCGGATCGACCCGCTTGAGGGTCTCGGCCATGTGGGTGCCATCGACATTGGAGACGAAATGGGTCCGCAGTGGTCCCGCATAGGGGCGCAGGGCCTCGCAGACCATGACCGGCCCCAGGTCCGAGCCGCCGATGCCGATGTTGACCACGTCGGTGATGGCCTTGCCGGTATGGCCCTTCCAATCGCCATTGCGCACCGCCTCGCTGAAGGCGGCCATGCGTTCCAGTACCGCGTTGACCGCCGGCATCACATCCTCGCCGTCCACCTCCATGGGGCGGTTGGAACGGTTGCGCAGGGCCACATGGTAGACCGCCCGGTCCTCGGTGTTGTTGATGTGCCCGCCGCTGAACATGCGCTCACGCCACCCCTCCAGATCGCATTGCCGGGCCAGCTCCAACAGCAGCGGAAGGGTCTCGCGGGTGATGCGGTTCTTGGAGTAGTCCAGCAGGATTCCGCCCACTTCCAGGGAAAAATCCTCGAAACGCCGCGGGTCCTCGGCGAACAGATCGCGCATCCGCAGATCACGGGCCTGTTCGTAGTGTTCCTCCAGTCGTTTCCAGGCGGGCAGGGATTTGAGAATGGGCATGGGGAGAACGCTTCTTCTTTCTTGGGAAGCTCTGAACGAATCGTGGCACGGCGTCTTGAGGCGCCAAATCGTCCATCTCTGCGTTGCAAATCTTGCCAATAGCGGGCTATTGCCTGCGATTCGCGCCTTGATCTGGACGATTTTTCACCTCAATCCGCTCGCACCAGATTCATTCAGAGCTTCCCTTGTGGATTCAGTGGCCGCTAGAGTATAGCGTTTGTGCAACTCGCACGGTGTCCCGATCTTCCATGAACCAGAGAGCCAAGCCCGACCGCAAATCCCCATCGACGCGCATCCTGTTCGCCGCCAGCGAGGCCCACCCCCTGATCAAGACCGGTGGCCTGGCCGATGTCGCGGGCAGCCTGCCGGCCGCCATGCGTACCCTGGGCATGGACGTGCGGCTGGTGCTGCCCGCCTATCCCCAGGCCGTGGAAAGGGCCCACAACGTGCAGGTGGTGGCCGAACTCCAACTGTCCGGTGCATCCGGGGCCATCCGCATCTTGAGCGCGGAGATCGCGGACAACGGCGTCCCCCTGTTCCTGGTGGACAGTCCGGAGCATTTCGACCGCGCGGGCCCGCCCTATACTCACCCCGACGGCCATGACTGGCCCGACAACGCACAGCGTTTCGCCACCTTTGCCCGCGCCGTCACCGCCCTGGCCATGGGGGACGCCATCGCGGACTGGAAGCCCTCCCTGGTGCACTGCAACGATTGGCAGACCGGCCTGGTGCCAGCCCTGCTGAAACAGCGCGCAGGCGCCCCCAAGAGCGTGTTCACCATCCATAATCTGGCCTACCAGGGATTGTTCTCCTGGGACACCTTCCAGGACCTGGGCCTGCCCGCCAGCTTCTGGCACCACGAGGCGATGGAGTTCCACAACCAGTTCTCCTACATCAAGGGGGGCCTGGTCTATGCCGACCATGTGACCACGGTCAGCCCCACCTATGCATGGGAGATCCGCACACCCCAGTTCGGTTACGGCCTGGAGGGCCTGCTGGATCATCGTTCGGCCCTGCTCAGCGGCATCCTCAACGGGGTCGATTACAGCATCTGGGACCCCCGCCACGATCCCTACCTGGATACTCCCTTCTCGGCCGGCGACCTGTCCGGCAAGGCGGCCGCCAAGACCCACCTGCAACGCCATTTCGGCCTGCCGGTGGAACCGGCCACCCCGCTCATCGCCCACATCGGCCGCCTGGTGGAACAGAAGGGCGTGGACCTGCTGCTGGAGGCCATGCCGCAATTGCTGCACCGCCCCTTCCAGGTGGTGGTACTGGGCAGTGGCGATGAAAACCTGGAGAAGTGGCTGCATGACCTGTCCCAGCGCCTGCCGACCCGCTTCGCCGCGCACATCGGCTATGACGAGGCCCTGTCCCACCGCATCGAGGCGGGCGCCGACATGTTCATCATGCCGTCACGCTTCGAACCCTGCGGCCTCAACCAGATCTACAGCCTGCGCTACGGCACCGTGCCCATCGTGCACCGCACCGGCGGCCTGGCGGACACTGTGGTCGATGCGACCCAGGAAAACCTGGCGGCCGGAACGGCCACCGGCTTCACTTTCGATCATCCCAGCACCAGCGAACTGATGGTGGCCATGCACCGTGCCCTGGAAATGTACGAGCGCCAGCACGACACCTGGCACCAGGTCATGATCAACGGCATGCGGCAGGACTTCAGTTGGGGCCGTTCGGCGCTGGAATACGCCGCCCTCTACCATCGGCTGCTCAGTTGAACCGCCGGGGCCGGTTTCCGGGCTGTTGTATAATGCGCGCCCTTTTGGCCACCCATACGGCTCTCCCATGGTTTCCACCGTCATCGACAAAGAATTGCGCAGCCGCGTGCGCCTGTTCGGCAACCTGCTGGGCGACATACTCCGTGAACAGGCCGGCCAGGGCGTATTCGCCGCCGTGGAGACGCTGCGCAAGGGGTTCATCAGTCTGCGCAAGAGGGAAAATGCGAAAAAACGTGCCGAGCTGATGCGGCTCATCGCCAATCTGGACGCCGACACCCTGACCCACGTCACCCGCGCCTTCACCCTCTATTTCAATCTGGTCAACATCGCCGAGGAGGCCGCCCAGCACAAGCAGCGGCGCCGTCAGGTGCGCAAGGGCGGGCCGCTCTGGACCGGTTCCTTCGACCGGACCCTGCGCGAATTCCAGCAGCGGGGGTTCAGCGCCGCACAGGTGCAGACCCTGCTGGAAAGACTCGACTACCGGCCGGTATTCACCGCCCACCCCACCGAGGCCCGCCGCCGCACCGTCATGGAGGGCCTGCGCCGGGTGTTCCTGGCCGCGGAAAGGCTCGATGACCCCCGCCACAACCGGGAGCAGCGCGCAGAGATCCTGCGCGAGATCGGCACCCATATCCGCATCCTCTGGAACACCGATGAGGTACGCCCCCATCGCCCGGAAGTGAGCGACGAGGTGAACACCGGCATCTACTATGCCAACGAGAGCCTGTTTCACACCATCCCGAGGCTGTACCGCTATATCGAGAACGGCCTGCGGCGGGTCTATGGCGAGGAGGCCGATTACATCCGGCTGCCACGGATTCTGAGCTTCGGTTCCTGGATCGGCGGCGACCGCGACGGCAACCCCTACGTCAAGCCGGAGACCACCGAACAGGCCCTGCGGCTGCAACAGCGCGCGATCCTCAGCGAATACGCCGAGCGCCTGGACCGGCTTTCCAGCCTGCTGAGCCATTCATCAAGCCTGTACGGCCCCTGCCCCGACCTGGAACAGAGCCTGGAGCGGGACCGGGAATACGCCCAGGTGGCCTTCGCGGACAAACCACACCGTTATGCCAACGAGCCCTACCGGCGCAAGCTCTACATCATGCGCTACCGGCTGCGGCAGAACCGCGCCCTGGTGCGCCGCCGCCTGGCCGGCCAGGACCGTGACGAGCTGCGCCACGAATACCGCTCCGAGGACGAGCTGCTGGCCGATCTGTACAGCATCCGCGACTCCCTCATCAGCCACGGCGAGGCCAGTGTCGCCGACGGCGACCTCAAGGACCTGATCCGCCTGGTGGAGACCTTCGGTTTCTATCTCTACCAGTTGGACATCCGCCAGGAATCCACCCGCCACACCCAGGCGGTGGCCGAAATCGCCACGCGTCTGTGGCCGGGCACCGACTATGCCGCCCTGGACGAGAATGGCCGGCTGCGCCTGTTGTCCGAGGCACTGGCCCGGAGCGGGCCACACCCGCTGGATCGCGAGGGGCTGAGCGGGGAGACCCGCGAGACCCTGGAGGTGTTCGACGTCATGGGCCGCATGCGCGGGGAGATCAGCCCGCGCGCCTTCGGCGCCTACGTCATCTCCATGACCCACTCCGCCTCCCACGTGATGGAGGTGATGCTGCTGGCCGGCCTGTGCGGCCTGGCCGGCCGCCGCGACGACGGCGGATGGTACTGCGACATCCACATCGCACCGCTGTTCGAGACCATCGAGGATCTGGCCCACGTGAGGCCGGTGCTGGATACGCTGCTGGGGAATGAAACCTATGCCGCCCTGCTGAATGCCTCCGGCAACCTCCAGGAGATCATGCTGGGCTATTCCGACTCCTGCAAGGACGGCGGCATCGTCTCCTCCACCTGGAATCTGTACCGCGCCCAGCGCGACATCCTCGCCATCTGCGACCGCTACGGCGTGGACTGCCGCCTGTTCCATGGCCGCGGCGGGACCATCGGCCGCGGTGGCGGCCCCACCCATGAAGCCATCCTGGCGCAGCCGCCCGGCACCGTGCGCGGAGCCATCAAGTTCACGGAACAGGGCGAGGTGCTGTCCAACAAATACAGCAACGAGGAAACCGCCCTCTATGAGCTGACCATGGGTGTGACCGGTCTGCTCAAGGCCAGTGTCGGACTGGTCAGCACGGCGGAGGAGGTACACCCCGAATTCCTCGACATCATGGGCGAGTTGTCACGCCTGGGCGAGGAGGCCTATCGCGGCCTCATCGACCACACCCCCGGTCTGCTGGATTACTTCTACGAGGCCACGCCGGTGAACGAGATCGGCCTGATGAACATCGGCTCCCGTCCCAGCCACCGGCGCAGGTCCGACCGCTCCAAGTCCTCCATCCGGGCCATTCCCTGGGTGTTCGGCTGGGCTCAGTCGCGCCATACCCTGCCCGCCTGGTTCGGCATCGGCGCCGCGCTGACCGCATGGCGTGGTGACGATCCGCAACGCCTGCAGACCCTGCGCGACATGTACCGGGAATGGCCTTTCTTCCGCGCACTGATGAGCAATGTGCAAATGGCCCTGGCCAAGGCCGACATGGAAACCGCGCGGGAATACGCGGACATGTGCGAGGATCCGGCCCTGGGGGATCGCATCTACCCGCTGATCCGGGCGGAGTACCAGCGGACCCTGGAACAGGTGCTGGAAATCACCGGTCAGGAACGGCTGCTGGAGGAGATCCCCTCGCTGGCCCTGTCACTGGAGCGGCGCACCCCTTATCTGGACCCGCTCAACCACATCCAGATCACGCTGCTGAAGCGTTTCCGTGACCAGACCCTGCCGGAGGAGGAACGGGAACCCTGGCGCAACCCGCTGTTGCGCTCCATCAATGGAATTGCGGCGGGGATGAGAAATACGGGATAGGAGGGGGAGCGGCGCTCTGACCGTACCGGATCGGACAGCCCGGAGGGCGTCTTTCGATTCCCCCGGGAAACTCTGATCAAGTCGCTGCACGCCTTGATCAGAGTTCCCTTACAGGGGGTTGCCCATTGGGGGAAGGATGAAAATCAATGGCTTGCGGGAGCGGCAATACACCCCTTCCCCCAAGCCCCATCCCCCTATTCAGAGGTTCCCCCTGTCAGGCCGCCTGGACGGGAATCCCGTCGCCTATGCGCTTGATCCGGTTGCCCTCATCCATATAGACCAGGGTGGGCTTGTGCGTGGCCAGTTCGGCCTCGTCCAACTGGGCATAGGTGCAGATGATCAAGCGGTCGCCGGGTTGGGCCTTGTGCGCGGCGGCACCGTTGACGGAGATGATGCCGCTGCCGTCCTGGGCGCGGATGGCATAGGTGGTGAAACGCTCGCCATTGGCCAGATTGTAGATCTGGATCTGTTCGTATTCGCGGATGCCCGCGGCGTCCAGCAGGCGGCCGTCGATGGCGCAGGAGCCCTCGTATTCCAGTTCCGCGTGGGTGACACGGGCCTGGTGGAGTTTGGCTTTGAGCATGGTGAGACGCATGGAGTCGGCACCCTTGTCGGCAAAGGCGGGGGATTATCGTTCCCCTCCCGGTCTGCTTCAAGCCTCCGGAGCCGGTTCCCCTGGAATCGGGAGGGAATACCCTGGGAAACCTCTGAACAAGTACCGGGGGATGGGGCTTGGGGGAAGGGGTGCGCCCATGCTTCCCGCAAGCCATTGATTTTCATCCTTCCCCCAATGGGCAACCCCCTGTAAGGGAACTCTGATCGGGGCGCGTGGCGATTCGATCAGAGCTTCCCTGGTAATGCCAGCGGCAGGTTGTCGATCAGACGCGTCTTGCCCAGACGCGCGGCGGCCAGGATCACCAGTTCCCGGTCCCCGGCGGTGGGCGGTTCCAGGTCCGCCTGCCTGACCACACTGAAATACTCGGGGTCGAAACCGGCGGAACGCAGGGCGGCCATGCCGGCCTGTTCCACCTCGATCACCGGCCGGCCCGATCGCAGGCTGGCCGCTGCCTGTTGCAGACAACGCTGGAGCCCCGGGGCGATGGCACGCTCCTCGGCGGACAAGTAGCCGTTGCGGGAACTCATGGCCAGGCCATCTTCCTCGCGCACCGTGGGCACGCCCACCACCTCGATGGGCATGAACAGATCCCGGACCATCTGCCGGATCACCACCAGTTGCTGAAAATCCTTCTCACCGAATACCGCCACGTCCGGCTGAACGATGTTGAACAGTTTGCTCACCACCGTGGTGACCCCCCGGAAGTGTCCCGGCCGGCTGGCCCCGCAGAGGCGGTCGGTGAGCCGTTCCACCTCCACCCAGGTCAGCGAGTCACCTCCGTCGGGATACATCTCCTCCACCGGGGGGGCGAACAGCAGATCACAGCCACGGCCTTCCAGTCCGGCGCGGTCCGCCTCCAGGGTACGCGGGTAGCGGGCGTAGTCCTCGTTGGGGCCGAACTGGGTGGGATTGACGAATACACTGGCCACCACCCGGTCCGCATGCTGCCGGGCCACATCCACCAGCCGCAGGTGTCCCTCGTGGAGGTTGCCCATGGTGGGGACGAAGGCTGTGCGCAGTCCGGCGCGGCGCCAGTCAGCGATCATGCGGCGGAGTCGTTCGATGGTGTGGACGGTCTGCATGCGATGCACGGGGTGGTAAGGGGCCCTGATTGATTCTGGACGTATCGGATTGCGGAAGCGTACGAAATGGATCCGGGCTTCCTCAATGAAACGTGTGTTCCTCCGCCGGGAAACTTCCCTCCCGCACGGCCTTTACATAGGCCCGGATCGCCTCCTGCACACTGCCCGCGCCAGCGAGGAAATCGCGGGAGAATTTCGGCCGCCTGCCGGGGGTAATGCCGAGCATGTCCTGTAACACCAGTACCTGCCCGTCACACTCCACGCCGGCGCCGATACCGATCACAGGAATGGTCAACTCGCGGCTGATTCGCGCGGCCAGGCTGGCGGGTATGCACTCCAGCACCAGCATGGCCGCACCGGCCTGTTGCAAATCCAGAGCATCACGAAGAATCCGCGCGGCGGCTTCCTCTCCCCTGCCCTGTACACGGTAACCACCGAGTTCGTTCACCGATTGCGGCAGAAGTCCGAGATGACCACAGACGGGGATACCGTTGTCCACCAGGCGGCGGGCCGTTTCCACCAGGACACCCCCACCCTCGAACTTGACCATCCGTGCTCCACCCTCATCCACCAGGCGCCTGGCATTGTCCAGGGCCTGGTCCGGTGTCCGGTAGCTCCGGTAAGGCATGTCGGTGACGATCAGGGGGCGCCGGGTCACCCGCGCCACGCAGGCCGAATGGTAGATCATGTCCTCCATACGCACCGGCAGGGTGCTGTCATGGCCCTGTATCACCATGCCCAGCGAATCCCCCACCAGGATGACATCCACGCCCGCCTGTTCCTCCTGCACGGCGAAACTGGCGTCGTAGGCGGTCAGGACGGCGATCTTCTCCCTCCTGCGCTTCATCTCCAGCAGGGAGGATGCGGTCACTGGCATGCGGTCGGATTCAGCCTGCGTATTCATGGGTATGCCTCACTATCCGTCACGGCACGGAGTTTTTCCAGGCCATTCGGTGGACAGCGTTCGAGCAGGGCGCGCAATGGCCCGTGGCCGGGGATTTCCAGCCCGGGGTTCAGTTCCGCCAGTGGGTAGAGCACGAATCCCCGCTCGGCCATGCCCACATGGGGCACGGTCAGGCGCGGCTCCTGGATGCGCCTGTCACCATACAGCAGGATGTCCAGATCCAGGGTCCGCGCGCCCCAGCGCACCCCGCTGCGGTCACGGCCCTGAGCCGCCTCGATGGCCTGCAGGGCATCCAGCAACTCCAGCGGCGGCAGGCCCGAATCCAGTTCCGCCACCGCATTGAGATAGTCCGGCTGGTCTTGGGGCCCCATGGGGGCGCTGCGGTAGAGGGAGGAACAGGCGACCAAGTGAGTCTGTTCCAGCTCCGCCAGGGACCGCAGGGCTCTCCGGATCTGATCGGCGGGACCGGCCAGATTGCTGCCCAGCCCGATGTAACAACGCGCCATCAACCCACCTTATTCATGGTGGATCGCGGTTCCTGGCGCCGGGCCGGCGCGGCTGGGCGCCGGGCTGGAACCGAATCCATGGCCACCGCTATGGCTTCGGTGAAGCCCAAGCCCAGCTGCACCGGAACCAGCCAGGGCCGTGATAGACCGAAGCTCTCCCACCTTGGGGTGAAATGCCGTTCGCAGTGATTTTCAATGACTTTCATTTGCTTACCGTGGGCTTCAGCCGCCACCATGGATAAGGTGGGTTCGGGGCATTCAGCCCGCGGCATCGCCGCTGGAGGCTTTCCTTTTCCGCCGCCGCCTGCGCCGGCGGCTGCCCTTGCCTTTGCCTTTACCCATGCCGCCCTGCACAGCCTTACGCTTGTGCTCATCGTCCATGTCCTGGAAACGGGTCCACCAATCGGCCAGCTCCATTTCAGCCTCTCCGGACTGCGCGCGCAACAGGAGGAAATCGTAGCCGGCACGGAACCGCGGGTGCCCTATCAGGCGCAGCGGCCGCTGACCGCTGCGCCGCCGCAGGCGTGGCTGCATGAACCAGATCTCTTTCATCGGCTGGGAATAGCGGCGTGGCAGCGAAATATGCCCGGTTTGCCCGCGAATCACTTCATCGGCTGCTTCTTGCAGGGCTTCATGCTCGGATACGCCCCCGTCCATGAGCGCTTCCGCCCGCAGGCGGGTCGGCTCCCACAGCAAGGCGGCGAACAGGAAGGCAGGGGTAACTGGTTTGCCCTCGGCAATGCGCTGATCGGTGTTTTGCAAGGCCTTGGACACCAGTACCAGCGGGAATTGGTGATCCTCGTGGCTCAGTGCCTCGTCGGTGAGCGGGAACAGGTGCCGGAACAGGCCGTAATGACGCAGGGACTCGAAAGTCTCCAGCGCCTGCCCCCCCAGGAACAGCTTGAGGGTCTCATCGAACAGGCGGGCTGCCGGTATGTCCCGCAAAAGTGGAGCCAGTTCGAAAATGGGCTCTTCCGTATCCTTGTGCATGCGGAACCCGAGTTTGACGGCAAAACGAACGGCGCGAAGCATCCGCACCGGGTCCTCCCGGTAACGGGTGGCCGGATCGCCGATCAGGCGCAAGGTGCCGCTGCGGATATCCTCCATACCGCCGGTGTAATCCACCACGGAGTAGTCGCGGATGTCGTAATAGAGCGCATTGACGGTAAAGTCACGTCGCCAGGCATCCTCTTCGATATTGCCGTAGACGTTGTCCCGCAGGATGCGGCCATTCTCCTGGACATGATCGCCCAGCCCCTCGGCATCCTCTTTCGGCATGGCCCGGAAAGTGGCCACCTCGATGATCTCCCTGCCGAAATGCACATGGGCCAGGCGGAAGCGGCGACCGATCAGGCGGCAATTGCGGAACAGGTCTTTGACCTGCTCGGGCAGCGCATCGGTGGCCACATCGAAATCCTTGGGCTCGCGTCCCAGCAACAGATCGCGCACGCCGCCGCCCACCAAGTGAGCCTGGAACCCCGCCTGCTTGAGGCGATAGAGAACCTTCACGGCATTGGGGCTGATATTGCTCCGCGAAATGTTGTGATCGGGCCGAGGGATGATGTTCGGCTGAGTGTCGATAGCGGTTCCTGCCTTGGGAAGCTGTTCTTGTGCTATTCGGAAGGGTGCGTATAATATCACGGCTCTTTCGGGGTGGGTGACACTCCGTCAGGAAGCTGCTCCGTTCGTCTAGCGGTCTAGGACGCCGGCCTCTCACGTCGGTAACAGGGGTTCGATTCCCCTACGGAGCGCCATTTCCTCCACTCCGCAACCTCTTTTGCCCGCGATTCGCGCCTTGATCCGGACGATTTTTCATACCAACCCGCTCGCGCCAGATTCATTCAGAGCTTCCCTGGCCTGAATTCACGAACCAACCATCAACACCTGTTTTGACGACAAATCTCCCAAGAGTCCTGGTCACCGGCGCCAATGGCTTTATCGGGCGTCGTGTCTGTGAAACGCTGCTGCAGGCAGGCAAGGCAGTCACTGCCGCGGTACGCACCAAACAAGCCGCCGCAATCTTGCCGCAAGGCGTCGACAGCGCCATCGTCGGGAATATCGACGCCACGACAGATTGGGGGGCAGCGTTGCAGGATGTGGACAGCATTTTACACCTGGCCGCCCGCGTGCATGTCATGAAGGAAACCAGCGAAGATCCGCTTGAGGCCTTTCGCCAGGTGAACGTCGCCGGCAGCAAACGGCTGGCCCGGGCAGCAGCCGCGCACGGAGTACGCAGGCTGGTCTACCTCAGCAGCATCAAGGTCAACGGCGAACGAACCTCAACGGCACCCTTCCGCGCAGACGATCCCCCTGCGCCTGAAGACCCCTATGGCCAGTCCAAGTGGGAGGCAGAACAGGCACTGCGGGAGATCGCCACCCGGCATAGCCTGGAAGTCACCCTGATACGCCCCCCACTGGTCTATGGCCCTGGCGTGAAAGGCAATTTCATTCGTCTCTTAAGCCTGGTGGACAAAGGCCTGCCACTCCCTCTCGCCCTGCTGAACAACCGTAGAACCCTGCTCGGCCTGGACAACCTGGTGGATCTACTGATCACCTGCCTGGATCACCCAAACGCGGCGGGACAGGTGTTCCTGGCGGGCGACGAGGAATCGCTCTCCACGCCAGAATTGATCAAGGTGATTGCCCGCGCCATGAACCGCCCTGCCCGGCTGTTGCCCCTGCCCCCAGGCTTGATGTCCGCGCTGACCCGACTGATGCGTATGGAGGCTCAGTGGTCCCGGCTGGCCAGTTCGCTGGAGGTGGACACGGAAAAGACACGGCGGGTATTGGATTGGCAGCCGCCCGTCCCTGCCACAACAGGCATTTGCAGAACCGTTGCATGGTTTCTTGGGGAAACCCTGAACGAATCGTGACACGGCGCCTTGGCGCGCCAAATCGTCCGGTTCGGCGTTGCAAATCCTGCCAACCACCCCGGAAATTTCATGAATTCGCGCGATGATCGCGCGGGATATTGGTTTCACCAGGGGTTTTCTGAGGGCGTCCCGTATCCACGAGCACGGACAACGGAAGAAAATTCCTCGTGGAAACAAGAGACAAGCGATGGCATGCGTAATTTATGAAATTTCCGGGTCAGGTGACAGGAGTTCGATTCCCCTACGGAGCGCCATTCCCTCCGCGTCAAACACTCACTGGCGCCATTTTTTAAACGGCACCACATTCGCCACCCGCATCTCGTCACCGGGTCGGATAAACTCAGGCACCATCTCTTTCAGCAGGGCATCCAGACGATCATTGTCATAGTCATCGCAAGCCTGCTGCATAGCAGCCATTTTCGCCATCATTTTCTCCCAATCCACTTCCCTGTATTTGGCCAGGAAGATCTTCTCATGGGCAGTACCAATGGGTGGTTCCTGCTCGTAGAAAAGTTCTTCAAACAATTTTTCACCTGGCCGCAGCCCCGAATAGACAATCTCGATCTCATCCCCCGGCACCTTGCCGGACAGGCGAATCATCTGTTCGGCCAGGTAACTGATCTTGATAGGCTCCCCCATATCGAGAACGAATATTTCGCCCCCCTTGCCCATGATCCCGGCTTGCAAAATCAGCAAACTGGCTTCGGGAATGGTCATAAAGAAACGCTTGATATCCGGATGGGTAACGGTAACCGGTCCACCATTTTCTATCTGCTGTCTGAACAAGGGCACGACACTACCCGCCGAATCCAGTACGTTGCCAAAGCGGACCGTGATAAAGCGCACGGGCGAGCGCCGGTTGAAGTTTTGACAGAAGATTTCCGCAGCACGCTTCGAAGCCCCCATGATATTGGTGGGATTGACCGCCTTGTCGGTGGAGATCAGGACAAACTGCCCGGCTTTATACCGATCCGCCGCCTCAGCCACGCATCGCGTGCCAAAAATATTGTTGGTAATGGCCTCGCGCGTCTGACCTTCAAGCATGGGGACATGCTTGTATGCAGCCGCATGGAAAACAACGTCTGGTCGATGCTGCTTAAAGACATGATCCACCAGTACCGTATCCACTACGCTGCCAAGGCAAGCAGATAACTGAAGCTGTGGGAAACGCTGACCCAGTTCTTTCTCGATGGTATAGAGATTGAATTCGCTGCTTTCCAGGATAACCAAGTGCTTGGGTTGCAATTCACTGATCTGCCGGCATAGTTCCGAACCGATGGACCCGCCACCGCCGGTCACCAATACGGTTTTGCCTGCCAGGCCATTGCGGATGGCCCCCCACTCCAGGCTCACGGGCTCACGCCCCAACAAATCCTCAATGGAAACAGCGCGCAATGAGCCAACCACGGCCTTGCCGCTGACCATGTCCTGCATGCTCGGCAGGGTGCGGAATTCGACCCCGCTCCGTTCACAGATTTCAACGATGGCCCGCATCTGTTCTGCCGAAGCCGACGGCATGGCGATCAGCACCAGATCAATTGATTCCTTGTCCACGATGGATGGGATCAGATCGCACTTCCCAACGACCGGAAAGCCATGAATTTCCCTACCGCTTTTTCCTGGATCGTCATCAACAAAGGCCACCGGTTGGTAATCCAGATTCTCCTGGCGCAGCAAATCACGCACCAGCATCTCACCAGCCCGCCCAGCGCCGACAATCACGACCCGCTTACCCGGTTTATGGTAAATACCGTGATCCTTGAACCAGCGGTAAAGAAAGCGCGGACCGCCCAACAACCCCAGCAACAAGATGCCATAGAGCAAAAACACGGACCTGGGACGGAAATCCGCCAGCCACATGACCAGCCAGATCACCAGCAGGCCCATACCGACTGCCTTACTGATCCGGACAAGATCAGGCAACGAGGCAAAACGCCATACCCCCTTGTACAAACCGAAGTGCCAGAACAATGCAGTTTGCACAACAAACACCATGGGGAGCAGCCTGATGGCCTGCTGGAGCGCCCAGTCCGGGGGGGTGTCGAGATTGAAGCGCAAAACATAGGCGCCGAACCAGGCTACCAGAATGGCAACCAGATCGTGCGCGAAGACCGCAAACCGAGTGCGAAACATGGGGAGAATCTTTTTCACTTTTCCTCTTCCACCGCCATGCTCTTGGATTCCAGGCGGCAAACGGCTGCTTCCAGGTACCAATACAGGCAGGCAAGCACTACCAGACCGGACCACTGAAAGTCAGGCTCTGCATTACTCAGGATCAACGCGGCCAGAGAACATGCCAGCATCAAGATGTATTCTGCCAGAACCGTGCGCCGGTGTCCCCAACCCAGCCTCACCAAGCGCTGGTAATAATGCGAGCGGTGCGCCTTCCAAAAAGATTCTCGATGCCAAACCCGCCCTATGAGGGTGATTGTCGCATCGACAATAAAAGGAGAGAACACAATCAGCGCAACCCAGAGTGGGAACAATCCGTCACGTTGCGCCCAAAGAGCCAGTGCGGCAGCCAGAAATCCCAGCACAATAGAGCCCACATCCCCCATAAAAATACGAGCCGGTGGGAAATTGAACAGGAGGAACCCTGCGCTGGCCGCCATCACCAGCAGGCATACCGCCGCAAAGGTTTCACTGCCAGCCTGCCAGCCAAGCAGACCATAGGTGCCAAATCCCATGACGGCCATACCGGCCGCAAAACCATCCATACCGTCCATGAAATTGTAGAGATTGATCATCCAGACGACATACAACAAGGTCAGAACGAAACCGGCACCAGCCCATAGTTCCAAAACAATTCCCGGTAAACGCAGCTCGCCCAGACCAAGACCACCGATATTTACAAACACCGCCACCGCGACATGCAGAATCAGCCGATAGGATTGACGCACGTCAAAACGGTCGTCCAGATAGGAAACCACACCCAGCACGGCAATACCGGCAAGCAGCAGCGGCAGCGGCTCAAAGACTTCCCCGTATGAGACTGAAAGCGCCCCGCCACCCAGCAACAGTGCCAGTACGATTCCAACTCCACCGTTGCGGGGTATCGGCTGCTCATGAAGGGAGCGCTCATTGGGATGATCGAGAATGAAGAGGAAAGAGCCCGGGATACTCAGCCACCGGACCATCGCGGCGGCAACGAGAAAAACAACAACGGCAATCAAAAACAAGCTCAAAAACCCCTTTCAAAACAAGCAGTTACCATTCACACAATCACATCCTAAAGCTGATATCGCGGCAAGAATTCCAGGTCATCATCCAGCCGGCGCGAATCGTAGCACGCCGATCCCATTAAAATTTT
>CAYPEH010000052.1:0-16932 GCA_964409585.1 uncultured Chromatiales bacterium
CCGGGACCGCCCGCGACAGGACCGCCATAGCCGGGGGCGCCATTGTATTGCCGGTGAGGGGGAGCGCCATAGCCGGGGGCACCGTAGCCAGGCGGAGGACCATAGCTGCGATCCCGGTTTCCACCGCCAAACATGTTCATGGGTGCCCTCATCATGTTCATTGGGGCCTTCATCATATTGCCCGGATTGAGGCCTTCGGCCCGGGCCGGGGCAGCGCTCAGCAGGCCCGTCACGATGACTGCCGGCAATGCGCCGATAAGAATCTTGTGTTTCACGCTGAACTCCTCGATGTGGGGTGGTTTTGACCTGTGGCAGCCGGTTCCTTGGGTATCGGCAGCCGGTGTTCAAGCTGTAGGCGTCTTGCGTTCAGGCAGGAGCCCTTCACGGCTCAGGTGCTGGTGCAGATCCAGCGGGTTGAGCTTGCTCAGATCCTTGGCGAGATCCCGGATCTCCACCCCTTCCCGGCTCAGCGGCGTGATCTCCGCCCGCAGGTAGCCGAGCATGCGTTTCTGCGCCACCAGTATGAACTGCTTGATGCCACCAGTTTGCGCACAGTTTGCCGCCGTTTCGGCGACGTTTCTGGCAAAACGGCGCTCGTATTCCTCCTGGTGCTGGTCACGATGATCATCGTAGCCATGGGGGGAACCGCTGCTGCCACGATTGCGACCGGTCTTGTTGTCGCTCCACAGTTCCTTGTTCTGGATCGGGTGCTCGGGATTCACCAGATCGGCGAATTCGACCAGGTTGGGACCGGATTCCATTTCCGGAATCTCGGCAGGCATGAGACGGAAAAAACGGGCACGAGATCCATCGGCGATCACGACGCAGTAGTCACGCATAGACAATCCTCCTCGTCGCAGGACGTTGGCAGCACGTGGGCATGTTGCAAACGTCTTTGGTGTGGTGGGAAACACTTCCCTTATTCAGTGTAGTCCCCGATCGATGTTCATACCTGCCCGGAGGCAAATCAACCGGGACGGAGCAGTGGCCGCCATACCGCGGGCCGGCGGTTGCTATACTAGGAAACCTCTGAACCGGCCTGGAACGACGGTCGCAACAGCGGGACAGCGGCCCCATTCTCCGCTTCGTTCCCCCTTGAACCGGCAACCAACGCCAGAGACCACAGCCCCCACGTTCGAACCACACAAGGACCAGAGATGAAACGGACCCTGAAAATTCTCGCCACCCTGATTGGTGTCGTATTGCTGCTGATCGCTGCCGCCGTGGTGATCGTGCCCCTTGTGGTCGATCCCAACAGCTTCCGCGACGACATCGCCAGCGCGGTAAAGGAAAACACCGGCCGCGACCTGACTATCGAGGGTGATTTGCAGTTGTCGGTATTTCCCTGGCTGGGACTGAAAATGGGCAGGGCCAGCCTGAGCAACGCCGAGGGTTTCGGTGACGAGCCCTTTGCCAGCATCGACAGTGCACAGGTGAAGGTGCAATTGATGCCGCTGCTGGAAAAGAAGGTGGAGATGGACACGGTCGTCCTTTCCGGTCTGCACATCAACCTGGCCCGTGATGAGCAGGGCAGGGGCAACTGGGAGGACCTGGCCACCGCTGGCGAACCGGAGGAAAAACCGGACCGGCAGGAACGCGAAAAGAAGGGGCAACCGCTGGCAGCCCTGGCCATCGGCGGCGTGCGTATCGAGGATGCCCGGCTGGTATGGGACGACCGCATGGCCGGGACCCGTTATGAACTGGACAAGCTGAACCTGGAAACCGGGGTGTTGCTGCCCGGCCGCCCGGTGGACGTGGAGCTGGGTTTCGATCTGCACGCCAGCGAACCGGAACTGGATGCCAGCCTGGCACTGAGCACCACCCTGGAAGTGAACACCACCACCGGTGTCTACCAGGCCAACGGCCTGGACCTCACGGTCAGGGCCCACAGCGAGCCCCTGGCGGTACGCGCGGCCGAGGTGAAACTGGCCGGTGACATCCTGCTCAACATGAGCCAGCAGGTGCTGGGGGTATCCAGCCTCAAGCTGAGCGCCGACTACGAAGGCGGCGAACCGGCCATGAAGGCCCACGTGGAACTCAGCAGCGGTCTCCTGTTCCGCACCCTGGAACAGCGCCTGCTGATGGAAAACGCCGTGCTCAAAGTCAACGCCAGGGGAGAAACCCTGCCCGGTGGCGCAGTGGATGCGGTACTCAAGACCCACATCAGCGCCGACATTCCCGCCCAGACCGCCAGCCTCAGCGAACTGGAGTTGGAAGGCATGGGCTTGTATGTATCCGGTCACATCAATGCCTCCAGGCTGATGGAGACCCCGCAGGCTGAAGGCACCCTCAACATCGGCGAGTTCAATCCCCGCGAACTGATGAAGACCCTGGGCATCGCGGCACCCGCGACCCGCGACACCAAGGCACTGACCCGGATGCGGGCCGAACTGGATTACCGTGCCGATCAGAATTCCCTGGACCTCAAGCGTCTGCTGCTGAAACTGGATGAAACGACCATGACGGGCAAGGCATCGGCCATCGACTTCAAGCGCCTGGCCTACCGTTTCGATCTGGACGTGGATGCCATCGATGCGGATCGCTATCTGCCCCCGCCCGCCGAGGAGAAAAAGACGGCCACCGGCACACCGGCATCGTCGGCCCCGATCAACGCCCCCGCCACGACCGGCAACACCGGGCAATCCACGGCAGCGGCCCCGGCGGGCCGTCCGTCGGCGGGCACCGGCACAGCTGCGCCCCAGGGCATACCCATCGGCCTGCCCATCGATCTGCTGCGCCAGCTGGACGTGGACGGCACCCTGCGGGTAGGCAGGCTGAAAGTGAACAACCTGAAGATCAGCGATGCCCGGCTGACGATCAAGGCCAACAAGGGGTTGGTACGGATCAAACCCTTTCAGGCAAGCCTCTACCAGGGGCATCTGGATGCCAAGGGCAGTGTGGACGTGCGAGGCAAGACACCCAGGTATCGGGTGGAAAAGCATCTCAGCGGCATTCAGATCGGCCCCCTGCTGAAGGATTTGACCGGTGAAGACAGGTTGATGGGGACGGCGCGCATGAATGCCAGCATGAGCACGGCCGGTCTCACCGACCGTGACCTGCGCGCAGCCCTCAACGGCAAGCTGGACTTCCGGTTCGACAACGGCGCGGTCAAGGGCATCAATATCGGTGAGCTGATCCGCAGCGCCAGAACGGCCATCAAGGGCGGCGCCACCGCCACGGACTCCACCGCGAAACAGACCGATTTCACGCAAATGTCGGGCAGTGCCGTGATCCGCAATGGCGTCCTGCGCAACGAGGACCTGAAGGCAAAGTCCCCGCTGCTGCGCGTGGACGGCAGCGGCAGTGTCGACCTGGTTCGGGAGCGGCTGGACTATCTGGTCAAGGCCGTCATCGTCGGCACCAGCAAGGGCCAGGGTGGCGCCGAACTGGCTGACCTCAAGGGACTGCCGATCCCCGTGCGCATCCGGGGCAGCTTTGCCGATCCGTCCTATTCGGTGGACCTGGGCAAGATCCTGGAAGCGAAAGCCAAGGAAAAACTCAAGGCCAAGTTGCAGGAAAAGCTACAGGAAAAACTCGGCGCCCAGGTCGAGGAAAAGGTGCAGGAGAAGCTCCAGGATCAGCTCAAGGACACGCTGATGAAGGGACTCAAGGGCCTGTTCCGCTGAAACCTTCGAGCCTGGTGGACACGTTCTCCGCAGCCGTGCTCGACTGGTGGGACCGGCATGGCCGCAAGGACCTGCCCTGGCAGACGAACCCCACCGCCTACCGGGTCTGGGTATCGGAGATCATGCTCCAGCAGACCCGGGTCGCCACCGTAATCCCCTATTACCAGCGTTTCATGGAGCGGTTTCCCGATGTCCGCTCCCTGGCGGAAGCCACCCAGGACGAGGTTCTGCATCTATGGTCCGGGCTCGGCTACTATGCCCGTGCCCGCAACCTGCATGCCGCCGCAAAACGGGTATGCTCGCGACATGGCGGCCGTTTCCCCGACGACATGGACAGCCTGACGGAGCTGCCGGGCATCGGCCGCTCCACCGCCGGCGCCATCCTTTCCCTCGCCCGCGGCATCCGCCAGCCCATCCTCGACGGCAATGTAAAACGCGTACTGGCGCGCGCCTTCACCGTGGACGGCTGGCCTGGCCGCGCAGCGGTACAGCGTGAACTGTGGGCCCTGGCGGAACGCCTCACCCCCCATGAGCGGGTCGGGGACTACACCCAGGCGATGATGGACCTGGGCGCCACCGTCTGCACCCGCGACCGCCCCGCCTGTACCGACTGCCCATGGCGGGGGCATTGCCTGGCCCTGGCCCAGGAACGGGTGGGCGAATTACCGGCGCCGCGCCCCAAACGCGACATGCCCGTGCGACAGACCCGCATGCTGCTGCTGCACGACGGCGACGGCAGGTTGCTGCTGGAAAAGCGCCCCCCGGCCGGACTCTGGGGCGGTCTCTGGAGCCTGCCGGAGTGTCCGGCCGATGCCACCGTGGAGGACTGGTGCCGGCAACGGCTGGGCCTGCAAGTGCACGCCCCCCGTATCCATCCGCCATTGCGGCACGGTTTCAGCCATTTCCACCTGGACATCACCCCCGTGGAAGCGCGCGTCGACCGTAAGGTATTGGCGATCATGGATGAAGGTAGAATTTGCTGGTATAACCTGCGCGCCCCGGATGCCCGCGGCCTGGCCGCCCCGATCAGGCGCCTGATTGACGATTTCATTCCTGAATCCTGCAAGTAGTTCGGGCACCGAGACCGTCGAATGCCAAACGACTTGCAAGATTTAGGTTGTTTACAGACATACAGGAGAACTCCATGACCCGCATGGTGAACTGCGTCAAACTGGGTAAAGAGGCCGAAGGTCTCGACCTCCAGCCCTACCCGGGTGAGCTGGGTAAGAAGATCTATGAAAATGTCTCCAAGGAGGCCTGGCAGCAATGGCTGCGTCAGCAGACCATGCTGATCAACGAGTACCGCCTCTCGGTGGTCGATCCCAAGGCACGAAAATTCCTGGAAGAGCAGATGAATGCCTTCTTCTTTGGTGCCGGATCGGATACGCCGCCTGACTTCAGGCCGCAATGACACCACTCTCCACGGCCCCAGGGACCGTGATGGATTGTGGATGCGGAGCGCAAGGGAAGCTCTGAACAAGCACCGGGGGAAGGGGGATTGGGGGAAGGGGTGTACCAGCACTCCCGTAAGCCATCGATTCTCATCCTTCCCCCAATAGACAACCCCCTGGAAGGGGACTCTGATCAAGTCGTCACGCGACTTGATCAGATTTTCCCAACACATTGATTCGGATTGCGTAATGCAAATTCCCAGCCATGCCCACGGTCTGGTGAGAATTTTCATATAACGAGACGGATCAGGCGTTTGCGCTTATGCGCCGCAATCCATCGTGGTTCTTGATGCAGTGCCCGCCCTTGACTCCTGGGGCTGGCACCGTTTTAATACGCGCCTCTTTTTACGCCCAGGTAGCTCAGTTGGTAGAGCAGGGGACTGAAAATCCCCGTGTCGGCAGTTCAATTCTGTCCCTGGGCACCATACAGAAAAACCCCGGCTCCCATGCCGGGGTTTTTCGTTTCCACATGAAATCAGGAGTGCCAATTTGAAAAAACCCCTGTTAGACTGCTCTTGCGCTCCATGGCGCAACTAACTCCAGAGGCATCCTGCTTACAGCTTTATCTTCCCTTCCTCAGACGCCGCTCTGCGCGGTCGACCGCTGCCAGAGTCTCGCCGTACCAGGTCTTTTGTATCGTCTCCTCGTTTTGTTTCGCTGCTGGGTCCTGTTTACGGACAGTAGGGGGCGATATGTGACGGGATGCTCGTGTTTAATCTGTTTATGAGTCCAGTCGAATGAATATCTACGTTGGAAATCTTCCCTTCAGCACCACTGAGGATGAAGTGCGTGACGCCTTTGCTGCGTTTGGTGAGGTGACTTCCGTGAAGTTGATCAACGACCGCGAGACCGGTCGGCCCCGTGGTTTCGGTTTTGTCGAGATGCCCTCCGACGATGAGGCCAATGCCGCCATCGAGGCCCTGGATGGCAAGGACTTTGGCGGCCGCAACCTGCGCGCCAACGAGGCCCGCCCCCGCGAAGATCGTCCGCGCCGCCGTTTCTGATTCTCCATAGAGAGGTACCGTACTATGTCCCAGGCCAAACCGGGCGATACCGTCCGCATCCACTACACTGGCACTCTGGCCGATGGCTCCGAGTTCGACTCCTCCGCGGGACGCGATCCCCTGGAGTTCGCTATCGGCTCCGGTCAGGTCATACCCGGCTTCGATTCCGCCGTCGAGGGAATGAGAATCGGGGAGAAGAAGACCGTCACCATCGCAGCCGCCGATGCCTATGGCGAACACAATCAGAACCTGGTGCATGATGTGCCACGTTCAACCCTGCCCGAGGAGCTGAACGACGTTCAGGTCGGCATGCCGCTTCAGGCCCAGGGTCCCAATGGGGAGGTGGTGATGATGACCGTCACCGCCGTCACTGATGAAATCATGACGGTGGACGGGAATCATCCGCTCGCCGGCAAGGACCTCACCTTCGACATCGAGCTGGTCGAAATCGTCACGGCCTAAGCACTGCCGTGACGCCTTCTCCCGCGCCGGGGCACCCGCCCCGGCGCGGAGGAAGTCTGTCGCGCCTCATTCCCCCATCAAAAGCCTGGTTTCCGTCCCCGCTCCCGCGTTTCTTCCCCATTGAGCGCCGCACCCGTATCGCTTAGCCTCGGAACCCGGTCTTCAACCTCGGGTGAGTGATCCATGATCGGGATGCGTGCCCTTGTCCTTTTGCTCATGCTCTCGTGGGCCCCTGCCCCGGCGGCGCAGGAGCGGGAGGTGCGCATCGGCGTGCTCAGCCATCGCGGCGACGAGGCCACCCTGGCCATGTGGTCGGGTACGGCCGACTATCTCACCGAGGCACTGGACGGTTTCCGCTTCCGCATCGTGCCGCTGGATTTCCATGAAGTGGACCCTGCCGTCAGCAACGGCACGGTGGATTTCATCCTGGTCAACCCCGGCATCTACGTCAATCTGGAAGTCCGCTACCGCGTCTCGCGCATCGCCACCCTCAACAACCTGCGCCAGGGCGTGCCCTACAACATCTTCGGCGGCGTGATCTTCACCCGCGCCGACCGCACCGACATCCGCACCCTGCACGATCTGGTGGGCAAGAGCTTCATGGCGGTGGACGCCACCTCCCTCGGCGGCTACCAGATGGCCTGGCGGGAGATGCGCGCGCAAGGCATCGAACCGATGGAGGATTTCGCCAGCGTCCAGTTCGGCGGCACCCACGACCAGGTGGTCATGGCGGTTCGGGAGGGACGCGTGGACGCGGCAACCGTGCGCACCGACATCCTGGAGCGCATGGCCCAGGACCACATCATCGACCTGGACGAATTCCACATCATCAACCGCCAGATCCACCCGGAATTCCCCTTCGCCCACAGCACCCGCCTGTATCCAGAGTGGCCCTTCTCCAAGGTGCGCCACACCTCCAACGAACTGGCGCAGCGGGTGGCCGTGGCGCTGCTCAACATGCCCCACGACCACCCGGCGGCACTGGCCGGAAAATACGCCGGCTGGACCATTCCCCTGGACTACCAGCCGGTACACGAACTGTTCAAGGATCTGTACCTGCCGCCCTATGAATCCCTGGGCCGGGTCACCATCCACGCAGTGCTGGCACAATACTGGCAGGTGATCCTGCTGGCCCTGGCACTGCTGTTGTTCATGGTCTTTCTCACCACCCGCGTGGCGCGCCTCAACCTGGAGCTGCAGGCGGCCAAGGCCCGCCTGGAACAGCAGCACGAACTGATCCTCAACTCGGTGGGCGATGGCATCTACGGTGTCGATCTGGAAGGCAACGCCACCTTCGTCAATCGCGCCATGGAGGAAATCACCGGCTGGAAACTGGACGACGTGATCGGCCGCAACCAGCACGAGTTGCTGCACCACACCCATCAGGACGGCAGTCCCCATCCGGCCGAGGAATGCCCGGTCTACGCCACCGCCAGGGACAGCATGCCCCGCTTCATCGACGACGACGTGTTCTGGACACCGGACGGCAAGGCCATCCCGGTGGAATACAGCAGCAACCCGATCCGTGACGAACATGGCGAGACGGTGGGAGCGGTGGTGGTGTTTCGTGACATCAGCAGCCGCCGCGAAGCCGAGGAGCAGGCACGCCGCCACCAGGAGGAGCTGGCGCACGTGACCCGCCTCAACACCATGGGTGAAATGGCTTCGAGCATTGCCCATGAACTCAACCAGCCCCTCTCCGCCATCACCAACTACACCGCCGGATGCATCCGCATGCTGCGCTCCGGCCAGCCCCAGAAGGAACAACTGACCAGCGTCATGGAGCGCGTGGCGGAACAGGCTGAAAGGGCAGGCGGCATCATCCGCGAACTGCGTCAGTTCATCCGCAAGGAACAGGCCGACCCGACCGTGGTTGAACTCAACGATCTGGTCCAGCGCGTCGCGGTGCTGATCGAACCCGATCTGCGCCGCGCCGGCGTCACCCTGATCATGGAACTGGCCAAGGCCCCCAATCCGGTCAGGGTCTACGCCATCCAGATCGAACAGGTGATCATCAACCTGGCACGCAACGCCATCGAGGCCATGGCCGACACACCAGTGAAGGAGCGCCTGCTCAAGATGCGCACCGCGGTGGATGGCGAGCAGGTGGAAATGTCGGTGGAGGACAGCGGCCACGGCATCTCCAAGGAGGTGGCCGGCCAGTTGTTCGACCCCTTCGTTACCACCAAGCCGCAGGGCATGGGGCTGGGCCTTTCCATCAGCCGCGGTATCATTGAAGCCCACGACGGCTCCATGGCCGCGGGGCCACGCCACAAGGGTGGCGCGGTGTTCCGCTTCACCCTGCCTTTGGAAAAGACGCCAACGAACGAGACATGAACGATCATCCGACCGTATTCATCGTCGACGACGACGAGGCCGTCCGGGACTCCCTGGGCTGGTTGATGCAATCGGTGGGACTGCCCACCGAGACTTTCTCCTCGGCCCAGGATTTCCTGGAGGCCGACCTGCGGGGCCGCGCAGGCTGCCTGTTGCTGGACATACGCATGCCCGGCATGAGCGGACTAGAATTGCAGGAGCGTCTGGAGGACATGGGCGTGCACGTACCGGTCATCATCATCACCGGCCATGGAGACGTGCCCATGGCCGTGCGCGCACTCAAGGCCGGGGCCATGGATTTCATCGAAAAACCGTTCAACGACCAGGTCATCCTCGATTGCGTGCAGGCAGCCATCGAACAGGACAACGCCCAGCGCGAGGCCCTCATCCGCCGCGACGATATCAGCGCCCGCATCGCCACCCTGACACCACGCGAACGGGAGGTGCTGGACCTGGTAGTGGCCGGCAAGCTCAACAAGATCATCGCCGCCGACCTGGGCGTGAGCCAGAAAACGGTCGAGGCCCATCGCGCCAAGGTGATGGAAAAATTGGAAGCCCGCTCCGTATCACAACTGGTGCGCATGGTAATGGCGGTCGAAGACAAGGTTTGAACCTGAATCCGTGAGTTCATCGGGGCGCATAGCGCAAGCTCTTGATCCCCTCTAAGCCCACGGATTCAGGTTGAAGGCCGCAGGAACGGAGCGGGCGTAATATCCCTCTCCCCGTTTGACACACAAAGTACTTTCCTATGCTTTCCTACGATCTGGTAGTCATCGGCAGCGGCCCCGCGGGGGAAAAGGCCGCCGTTCAGGCAGCCCGCTACGGACACAGCGTGTGCGTCATCGACCGCAGCCCGGCTGGTGGCGCCTGGGTCAACAACGGCACCATCCCCAGCAAGACCCTGCGTGAATCGGCCCTCTACCTGGCCGGAGGCCGCCGCCGCGGGGTCATGATGGACCCCTCCGCCACCCCCACGGTGCGCAGTTTCATGGCCATGAAACGTCATCTGGTGGCACGTTGGCGCGACAAGGTGGAACAGAATTTCCGCAGCCATCAGGTGGCGCGCATGTACGGCACGGCGCGTTTCGTCGATCCGCACACCCTGGAAGTGGACGATGGCACCCATGTGCGCGGCCGCTACATCCTCATCGCCACCGGCTCCCGCCCCCGCCAGGTGGACAGCCTGCCGGTGGACGGCCGGCTGGTGCACGATTCCGACTCCATCCTGTCCCTGGAGCGTATCCCCGCCTCCATGATCGTCCTCGGTGGCGGCGTGATCGCCTGCGAATACGCTTCCATCTTCCAGGCCCTGGGCGTGCAGGTGACCCTGATCAACGGCCGCGACCGCATACTGGGTTTCCTCGACCGGGAAGTGACCGATTTTCTCGAAGCCACCTTCCGTGACAACGGCATGGTGATCCGCCACCAGGCCCGGCCCAGGAGGGTGGACCATTCCAACCCGGGCGACCTGGAACTGTATCTGGACGATGGCACCATCGCCTCGGCCGAGGTCATCTTCGTCGCCCTGGGCCGCACACCGGTGACCGAGGACCTGAACCTGGAGGCCGCCGGGGTCCAACTCACCAGCTGGCATACGGTGGAAGTAAACGACCATCAGCAGAGCAATGTGCCCCACATCTACGCCGCCGGCGACGTGGTCGGCTTTCCCTCACTGGCCTCCGCCGGCATGGAACAGGGCCGCGTGGCCGCCGCACACATGTTCGGCGTGGAGCGAGGGGGATTGGCGGAGCTGATCCCCGCCGGGGTGTTCACCATCCCTGAGGTCAGCTCGGTGGGCATGGACGCGGAACAGGCGGCGGAACAGGGATTCGAGCCGGTGACCGGCAGTGCCTCCTATTCCCAGGCGGTACGGGCCGCCATGATCGGTGACGACGTGGGGCTGGTGAAGCTGGTGGCCGACCGCGCGACCGGCCGTCTGCTGGGCGCGACCATCGCCGGCAACCAGGCCACCGAGCTGATCCACTTCGCCCAGGCGGTGATCAGGTACCAGGGCACTGTCCAGGACCTGAACGAATTCGTCTTCAACCTGCCCAGCCTGAGCGTAATGTACAAACAGGCAGCCTACCGGGTGATGGAGCAGATGGGCCAGGCGTGATGCGGCCACCGGCACACCGATTCCAGTGACCTTCCGGCGGCTTTCCGCCTGTCCTCCAAACACCACCACGAACCCTGGATTCCATGCACAAGATCGGCTTCGTCTCCCTCGGCTGCCCCAAGGCCACCGTCGACTCGGAAGGTATCCTCACCCGCCTGCGCGCCGAGGGCTATGAGATCAGCCCCAGCTATGCCGATGCCGACCTGGTGGTCGTCAACACCTGCGGCTTCATCGACGAGGCGGTGGAGGAATCCCTGGATGCCATCGGCGAGGCCCTGCGCGAGAACGGCCGCGTGATCGTCACCGGCTGCCTCGGCGCCCGTGACGGCATCATCCAGCAGACCCACCCCGAGGTGCTGGCGGTAACCGGCCCCCACGCCCTGGAAGAGGTGATGGAAGCGGTGCACCGCCAACTGCCGCCGCAGCACGATCCCTACACCAGCCTGATCCCGCCCGGCGGCATCAAGCTGACCCCACGCCACTATGCCTATCTGAAGATCTCGGAAGGCTGCAATCACCGCTGCACCTTCTGCATCATCCCGCAGCTGCGTGGCGATCTGGTCAGCCGGCCGGTGGGCGACGTGCTGACTGAGGCGGAGAACCTGGTACGGGCCGGGGTGAGGGAACTGCTGGTGGTCTCCCAGGACACCAGCGCCTACGGCGTGGACCAGAAATACCGCACCGGCTTCTGGCAGGGACGGCCGGTGAAGACCCGCCTGCTGGAGCTGGCCGAGGCCCTTGGCAGCCTGGGCGCCTGGGTGAGGCTGCACTACGTCTACCCCTATCCCCAGGTGGACCGGCTCATTCCACTGATGGCCGAAGGCAGAATCCTGCCCTACCTGGACATCCCCCTCCAGCACGCCAGCTTTCCGGTGCTGAAGGCCATGCGCCGCCCGGCGGACGCGGAAAACATGCTCGCCCGCATCACCGCCTGGCGCCGTGACTGCCCGGACATCACCCTGCGCTCCACCTTCATCGTCGGCTTCCCGGGAGAAACCGAGGAACAGTTCGGCGAATTGCTGGACTTCCTCCGCGAAGCGAGTCTCGACCGGGTGGGGGCGTTCACCTACTCGGCGGTGGAGGGCGCGGCGGCCAACGACCTTCCCGGTGCCGTCGCCGAGGAAGTCAAACAGGAACGCCTGGAACGCCTCATGGCGGTACAGGCGGAAATCAGCGCGGCCAAGCTGTCACGAAAGGTCGGGCAGCGCCTGCGGGTGATGGTGGATGGCTTCGATGAGGAAGGACCGGTGGGACGTACCCAGGCCGATGCACCGGAAATCGACGGTGTCGTCTACCTGGAAGCCGACGGCGAACTGCAGGCAGGCGACTTCGTGGACGTGGAGATCACCGCCAGTGACGAACACGACCTGTGGGGACGGGTGACCGGGCGGTGAAAATGCCGGGGCGGCCTGCCCGATGCCTTCTCAACCCCAATTTTGCACCCGGGGCCACGATGATCGTGCCGGGCTGGGCATTCTCAGGCGGATCTCCGCCCAAGCCATTGGTGAGGAAGGAAATACCGGCTGCGGGCAGCCAGAATGGTGCGAGGGCGCGTCCAGCCAGGGCCGGTCACATTTCGTTTCCGGCCAATATACGATGAAACCTCAATGGAATCAGTTGCCTATCAACTTATTTCGGCGGCCGGGTGCCATATTGGGGTCAATCCTCTTCCGCATCGGGTGATGCCTCGTGAATGCGGGCCGCCAGGCGCGCGAAGGGCAGCGACTGCATCCACACCCGGCCAGGGCCCTGCAACGAGGTGACGAAGATGCCCTCACCGCCGAACATCATGCTCTTGATGCCGCCGACCAGTTCCACCTCGAATTTTACCGACGGGGTCAGCGCCACCAGGCTGCCGGTATCCACACGCAGGCTTTCACCCTCGGCCAGATCCTTCTCGATCACAGTACCACTGGCGTGGACGAAGGCCAGGCCATCCCCCCGGAGCCGCTCCATGATGAAACCCTCGCCGCCGAAGAGACCGGCGCCCAGTTTCTTCTGGAAGGCGATGCTCAGTTCCGTGCCGCGCGCGGCACAGAGGAAGGCATCTTTCTGGCACAGCACCTCACCACCCAGCCGCGCCAGGTCGATGGGCACGATCCTGCCTGGATAGGGGGCACTGAAACCCACCCGGCCCCGGCCGCCGCCGCCATTGCTGAACAGGGTCATGAACAGGGATTCGCCGGTCAGCATGCGCTTGCCGACCCCCAGCAGCTTGCCGAACAGGCCGCTGGTGGCCTCGCTGCCGTCGCCCAGGATGGCCTTCATCTCGATCCCGCCGGACATGAACATCATGGCGCCGGCCTCGGCCACCACCGCCTCGCCCGAATCCAGCTCGATCTCGACGAACTGCATCTCCGCACCGTGGATCTGGTAGTCGACGACGTCAGTGGCCATGTCATGCTCCTGGGTATGCGTTTGTGGGCCTGGATGGAGCCATGTTACTAAAGAAATTCCGATTCAGAGGTTCCCCAGGCATCGGCGGCTGCCGCCTCCGGCAACCAGGACACCGCTCACCAGGCCGACTGAACCAGGCGGATTTCATGGTCGGCAATGAATGCCGGCAGTTCCGTGCGCAGCGCCTGCCAGTCCGGCTCATCGCCCATCCGCTCCAGGGCCTGTTCGATCAGCTGGTACTTGCGTGGGGCAATCAGCCGCTCCGGCTGCACCGGCAGCCCCGCCTGGATCAGGCGCGCCAGCCGGCTGGCCGCTTCCGTCAGGGCCAGTCCGCACTGACTGGCGATGGCATCCAGGTCGTTGCCCTGCTGGTATAGCAACCAGGGCTCGCGTAACGCCGGTTCCAGGCGGCTGCCCGGATCGCTGGATTGCATACAGTAGCCCGCTATGGCATCGAGGAAATCCGCGCCGTATTTCTCCAGCTTGTGCCGGCCCACCCCGCTGACCGCCAGCAGTTCCTCCTCGTCCATGGGCTTGTCCCGCGCCATCTGGATCAGTGTCGCATCGCCGAACACCACGTAGGGCGGCACCCCCTGCTCACGGGCCAGTTCCATGCGCAGCCCGCGCAGCAGCTCGAACAGGGCCTCGTCGTAAGGGCCTTGCGCCGCGGTCGCCTTGGGCCTGCGGTTCTTCTTCGCCTTCTCCTTCACCCGCGGCAGGGCCAGCTCCAGGTCGATCTCCCCCCGCAGCAGCGGGCGTGCCTCGGCCGTCAGTTTCAGCACGGAATAATTGGCGATGTCCTGGACGAGGAAACCGTGGTGAATGAGCTGGCGCAGTATGCTGGCCCACTCGGCCTCGCTGCGGTCGGCACCGATGCCGTAGGTGGAGAGCCGGTCATGGCCGAGGGCGCGGATGCGCTCGTTGTCGGCCCCGCGCAGGACGTCGATGACGTGCCTGATGCCAAAACGCTGCCCCACCCGGTAGACACAGGACAGGGCCTTCTGGGCATCCACCTTGGCATCGAAACGTTGCGGTGGATCGAGGCAGACATCGCAATTGCCGCAGTCCTCTTCGAGCCGCTCGCCGAAATAATTGAGCAGCACCCGCCGGCGGCAGGTCATGGCCTCGGCAAACCCGACCATGGCGTTGAGCTTGTGGATCTCGATCCGGCGTTGTTCGTCATCGCCGGTGTTCTCCACCAGCCGCCGTGCGGTGACCACGTCCTGGGCGCCATACAGCAACAGGGCCTCGGAGGGAAGGCCGTCACGGCCGGCACGGCCGGTCTCCTGGTAATAGCCCTCGATGTTCCTGGGCAGATCGTAGTGCACGACAAAGCGCACGTTGGGTTTGTCGATGCCCATGCCGAAGGCCACGGTGGCCACCACCACCCGGGTCTCGTCGCGCAGGAAACGCTCCTGCACCCCGGCCCGCAGGGAGGCGGGCAGGCCGGCATGGTAGGCCTCGGCGGCAACACCCCGCTCCCGCAGCTTCCGCGTCACCTCCTCCACCCGCTTGCGGCTGAGGGCGTAGACGATGCCGGCCTCTGTCCGCCGGGTTTCGAGGAAGCGGATCAGTTGCTCGAAGGGCTTGTGTTTCTCCAGCACCGTATAGCGAATGTTGGGACGATCGAAACCGGTGATGTAGTGCCGGGCACGGCCCAGCCCCAGCACGCGGACGATGTCCTCGCGGGTCTGCGCATCGGCGGTGGCGGTCAGGGCGATCAGCGGCACGCCGGGCAGGTGTTCGCGCAGGCGGCCCAGTTGCACGTATTCCGGCCGGAAATCATGGCCCCACTGGGATACGCAGTGGGCCTCGTCGATGGCCACCAGGGCGATGTCGATTTCCTTCAGGCGGTCGAGGAACCCCGCCGTCATCAACCGTTCCGGGGCGATGTAGAGCAGTTCCAGCTCATGCCCGTGCAACCGCGCCAATACCCTCCGGGCCTCTTCCGAACCCAGTGAGGAATTGTAGAAGGCCGCCGCCACGCCGTTGGCGCGCAGGGCGTCCACCTGGTCTTTCATCAGCGAGATCAGCGGCGAGACGACGATGCCGACGCCGCGGCGTATCTGGGCAGGGATCTGGTAGCAGAGGGACTTGCCGCCTCCGGTGGGCATGAGTACGAAGGCATCGTGGCCGGCGCTCACGGCATCGATGATCTCGCGCTGGCGGGGGCGGAATTCGTGGTAGCCGTATACGCGACGGAGGATCTTCAGGGCTTCGTCCATACGGGATCAGCGCGTCGGGGTCCTGTCTTCCAGAATCGTCACCACCACCCGCCGGTCCGAACGCGGACCATCGAACTCGCAAAAGAAGATGTTCTGCCAGGTGGACAGCCCCAGTTCCCCATCGATCAGGGGCAGGGTCTCCGAGGGCCCGACCAGGCCCGATTTGATATGGGCATCGCCATTGCCATCCTGGCGGTCATGCAACCACACCCCCTGGGGAATCTGCTTGCTGAGGAAGTCGATGACATCCGTCTGCACGCTGTCGTCCCAGTTCTCCTGAATCATGATGGCGGCCGTGGCCCCCTGGGCATATACGCTGACCAGACCGTCGCGGATACCGCTTTCACGCACGGCAGCCTTTACCTGCGAGGTGATATCCACCAGTTGCTGACGGCTGGAGGTGGCCAGCTCCACCAGTGTGCGCATGCGGACTCCGTACAGGGATCAAGGCGTGGATGGGTTCCGTGGCCGGATCATACCCGTTTCACCACCGCTCCGGCAGGGTGGCGATGTCCCTGTACCCCACGCGCAGGAGCCGTTCGGCCTCATCGAGCACGGGTTCCAGGGGGGCGACCGAGAGATGCTCTTCGATACTGCGCCTATCCGCCCCCGCCTCCCTGGCATCGATCACGCGCAGGCACAGGGTCCAGTCCTCGCGGTTCCCGGCCACGCTGAAGCGGTCCAGCGCCCCCGCCTTGCGCAAGCGTCTCTGTTCCACGGCCAGGCGGCGGCGCGCCTCCTCCAGTTGCGGCCCGAGCGGCCGGGACAGATCGAAACCCAGGGCCAGCCAGGCGGGACGCTCCGGCACCACCCGGCCGGACCGGAGCGGCTCGGCCACCGGCTCCGGCGCCGTCCATTCCAGCCGCCCCGCCCCCACCGGATCGTCGTCGGCCGGGTCAGGAGGAAACTTCTTGAAGGACCATTTGGCCCCCATCCAGCACTCGATCAGCAGACGCCCACCCACACCCGCGCAACCCACGCCAGCGGCGCCTTTTTCCCCTTCGCCGCAGCGCTCATCCGGCACATAGGCACGCGGGTCCTGCTGCCAGCGGAAGAAATCACGATGGGGCGGGCGCCCGTATTCCGCCTCCAGTTCCGCCCAGACGGCGGAGAACCAGGCCCAGTCCTGGCGGTAGGCGGGATTGCGGCGCAGGAACTCCCAGGCCCATTGGGGGGCGGTCAGATGCTCGCAAAAGCGGTAGTCGTCGGGGTTTCTCCAGTCGGGCATGGTGTCCTAGGGAACCTCTGAATAAGTACCGGAGGAAGGGAGGCATCCGTGCTTCCCGTAAGCCATTGATTTGTATCCTTCCCCCA
>CAYPEH010000053.1:0-16888 GCA_964409585.1 uncultured Chromatiales bacterium
CATTACAAGAGGCCACGTACTTCAGTCGCCTGACCTCCCAATGCGCCGGCACCTCGCCCAGCCACGCCACCCCCGAATCCTTGTATTCCGAATAACGCTTGTACTTCATCACCCGTTACTCCTCTACCCCTGCCGCCCAAAAGACGCCCGCAGCCATAACTGAAAACTCCATTTGACAAAGCACGCCTCACCGTCTAGAGTACCCCCCGTTCGGTGCCGCTGGACGGCTCGATAGGGTTCGCCCCGCCGAACACCAGATCATGGGCTTGCCTCACCGAGGCAGGCCCTTTCTTTTTCGAAGGTGTCCACCAGATCATTCAAAGGGCTGTTATCCGGGAATATCCTGACGCCCGAGAAAGGTCTTTTGACCGTTTCGGCACGAGACCAGATATGAGGCATGATCTGCCGGAAGAAAGGATATGTCAGGTCATCGTATTTAAACGCCCTGTAGATGTTATAGCTGCATAGATCGGCAAGCTGGATGCCATTCGATAGCTCGCTGCGAACGAACATCGGCATCTCGCAAATGTGCTTCAACCAAAGGCCGCTTTTGGTGCCTCGATCCAACAGATAGGCATGTTTCATGGCCAGGCGCTTGTTGGCCTGAACGCTGACATCGTCATTGACCATAAGCGCCTGATGTCGGTTGTGTCGTGCCCGCATGAACTGCTCGATCAATTCCAGCAACAGTTCCCAGGACTTTCGTTGCAGCTTCTCTTGGTCGAAATAGTCATGCAAGCAGGACTTGTCCACCACCACAGCAAAGATGTGCATGTTGTGATGCCCAAGCTGCCGGTAGAAAATCTTGCTCAGACCGTTCAGTTCTTCGTCCGTCAGTCCCTTCAAGAAAGGGTGTGCGTCTCGCGCCTTGGGAATGCGCATCCAGTTGGACTTGATTTCACAATCGGACAGTTGCAGTCGTGTCCCAAAACGCTGACAAACCTTTTTTGCCAGACGCGTTTTGTACCTGTCTAGAGTTTTGGAAAAGCCGTGCCACCGATGCTCGAATAGCGAGACCGCTGTCAGTACATAAACAGGATCGCCTTGGATGATGGAACCATCCTTTCGGATGATCTTCAGCCTTGGATCGAGGGTTCCGGTTTCATCGATGTAAAAGAAATACATGCGATGTCACCCAAGAAAAAACCCGCACGATTTGAGCGTACCAACGTCCGTCGGCATAGGCTTGGCGGGTGTGTTGCCATCAACATAGCGCTTACCGGAAGCCGATTCAACCTCCACGCAGAAAAAGTAACCCGCCGGTTTGAGGGTACTCCGAAGAGCATAGCCTTGGCGGGTGTTGTTGGCGCCAGAATAGCACTGCGGCCCTGTCCAGCCAAGACGCCACTCCCTCATGACGCCACCGCTTCGAGCAGTTCGGCGATTTCCGCCTCCACCTGCTTCAGATCCGCGTCGATGGCTTCCAGCGGCCTGGGGGGCTGGTACTGGTAGAAGTAGCGATTGAAGTTGATCTCGTAGCCGACGATGCCCACCTGGCCGTCCTTCTTGTCCTTCTTGGCCTTGTCGATCCAGGCGTCTGGCACGTGGGGCAGGACTTCCCGCTCGAAGTAGTCCTGGACCGCTTCGGAGAGGGGCACGTTCTCATGGTCGCGCAGATCGGGATCGGGCTCGGGATTGCCCTTGGCGTCGCGGCAGATGGCGGCGTTTTCGTCGCGCTCGCCACAGGCTGTCCAGATGGGCTTGAGTTGGGCCGCGGTCAGGCTGACGCCCTGGGCCTTGAAGGCGGATTTCAGCTCGGCGAGAAAATCGTCCCGATTCCGCCAGAGGGTGTCGCCGACCAGGGATTCCAGGGCCTTCCTGACGGGTTGCTGTTTTTCCTTGAGCGCCTGGAAGGGTTTGCTCTCGAAATAGGCGGCAATGCGCTCCCGGGTGACCTGGAAGCGGAGTTTCAGCGGTCGCTCCACAGTAATGCGCCGGTAGCCGAAATCTGCCGTCTCGAAGATCTTGCTCATCGGGCCTTCCTCGAAGGCATCATGGATACGGGCGATCTCCGCGATCTGCTCATCGGTGAGCCAGCGGCGCTTGCTGCCCAGGCTCTTGCGCATGGGTGTGTGAACGTCCGTGGCGTCGATGAGCTGCACCAACCCCTTGCGGCGCGCTTCCTTGTCGGTATCCAGCACCCATACATAGGTCCCAATGCCGGTGTTGTAGAAAAGGTCGATGGGCAAGGCGATGATGGCCTCCAGCCAGTCGTTCTCCAGAATCCAGCGGCGGATTTCCGATTCGCCAGAACCGGCGGAGCCGTTGAACAGCGGCGAGCCGGACAGGATGATGCCGATGCGCGTGCCTTCGGGCCGACGCTTGGAGAGCAGGTGCATGAGAAACAGCATGGAGCCATCGCTGACCCGGGGCAGACCCGGCCCGAAGCGGCCGGAATACCCCAGCACCCGGTGTTCATCCTTGACGGCCTTTTGCACCTTCTTCCAGTCCACGCCAAAGGGCGGATTGGCCAGGCAGTAGTCGAAACGCTCTCCGGGCAACAGATCGTTGGAAAGGGTATTACCCTGCTTGATGTTGCGGGTGTCATAGCCCTGGATCAGCTTGTCGGCCACGCAGATGGCGTGGGTCTCAGGATTCAGCTCCTGTGCATAGGGGATCAGGCGAGCATTGGGGTTCCACTCGTTCACCAGCTCGATGGCCGAGGAGAGAAAGCCGCCGGTACCGGCCGCGCAGTCGTATACCGTGCGCACCACGCCTTCGCCGCTCAGGGCTTCGTGGTCCCTGGAAAAGACCAGGGTAGTGGTCAGGCGCACCACGTCCCGCGGCGTGTAGAACTCGCCGGCGGTGTCGTTGGCCGATTCGGCGAAGGTACGGATCAGGTGTTCGAAGATCAGCCCCATTTCGTGGTTGGACACCTTGTCCGGGTGCAGGTCGATGCCACGGAACTCCTTGACCACGAGGTAGAGCAGATCGTGCTGGTCGAGCCGCTCGATCCAGTTGCTGAAGGCGAACTCGTCGAAGATCTGGCGGGCGTTGGCTGAAAAGTGGCTGATGTACTCTTCGAGGTTGTGCCGGGTGCTGGTGGAACCCAAGGTGGCCAAGGTGAACTTCGAGGTATTGTAGAAAGGTGCTCCGGCTACGCCAGGCAAGATCAAGTCGGGATCGAGATCGTCATCCTTGATGGCCTCGTACTGTTCCAGCACCGCCTCGCGCGTAGGCTCCAGCACGCATTCCAACCGGCGCAGCACGGTGAAAGGCAGGATGATCTTGCCGAATTCGGATTGCTTGAAATCCCCGCGAAGCAGATCCGCAACCGCCCATATCTCCGAAGCCAGGTTCTGCTGGTCCATTCGTTATCCTCAACCGTGTAATGCAGACGATAGGATAGGCGAGGCGGACAAAAAGTCAACCGCGTAATGCAATCATGGGCTTGGCATGCCAAAGAGAGGGGAAATCGGCGTTCAACCGTAATTTGCAGATAGCCTTTATTCTTTTTCGATTTCTTTTTGTCCTTTTTCCTGCCCTTCCCTTTTCCTTTTTTATCATCCTTCCTTTTATCCTTCTTCCTGCCCTTGCCACCCTTGTTCTTTTTTTCCTTTTTCACCTTCCGCTCCTCCCTGGCAACGGAGGCGACCCCGTGAGTCGGTGCCGCGACCAGCTCCCTGGCGGCCGCGATCACCGCCCGCGCGCGAACCGGCCCGAAGGTTTTCACTCCGGCCACGGCCTCCATGGATGCGGCCGCCAGATCCTCGGCGCAGGCAAAGCCACCGTTTTTCAACACTTCGGCAGCGGCTGGACCGATGCCTCGTACGTCGGTGAGGGGGGTGCTCATTGCGAATCTCCTTGTGTGACCTGCCCCGGATCATTCGCCCGGTCGCTGGAATGCGCCCGGCAAGTTCCGTTACATCATAGTCAATGCAGGCAGCCGCATCGGGCCGGCGGACGGCTACAAGCGTCCCTTCACTTCCCGCCACAATCGCTCATACGATTGCGCCGGAACGCTTCTGCCCGCATAGACGCCCACCGGGGCCCGTTGAATCCCCATCTGCTCCACCTGGGAGGCGTAGGGAATGACCGTGCGCAGGATGGCCGGGTAACGTTCCGGCAGCTGATCGACCATCTCGCGGTGCAGACGCTTGCGCCGATCCACCATGGAGAAAAAGGCCAGCAAGTTGAGTGTCCCCAGACCGGCCTTTTTCAGATGCTTGAGTAATTGCCGGTAGGTACGCAGTGACAGCGTAGTGGGGATCATGGGTACCAACAGCGCGTCGGCGGCATGAAACACGGCCTCCGAAACCAGCGATATGCTCGGCGCGCAGTCCAGGAAAAGAAAATCGTATTCCGCCGACAGTGGACGCATGAGCTTGAGCAACTGTCTGGCCGGCTTCTTGTGCGCATCCAGGGCCAGATCCATATTGCGATAGGAAAAGTCCGCAGGGATCAGGTCCAGACCAGGGAAGTCAGTGCCCTTGACCACCTCCCCCAGTTCCCTCTCACGCTTGAACAGGGCATCGGCACCCCCCTTCACCTTGGGTTTGACGCGGAAGTAGAAACTGGCCGCACCCTGGGGATCCAGATCCCACACGGCGGCGCGGTAACCTTCGCGGGCTGCCAGATAGGCCAGATTCACCGCCGCGGCGGTCTTCCCCACCCCACCCTTGATGTTATAGGTGGCCAGAATCTTCATTGCTTTTCCCCGCTTTTGGAACCTTCGGGTGAACACACTGCCGGGGCCGGGGTCCCTTGATTGATCCAGTCAGAGGCTCCTTGGGAACAGGTCGTCCACCTCAGCCCGCACGGCGGGAGCCGCGAAGCCGCGGAAGCGTTCAGAGAACTCCCGGCGCACGAGCCGTTCACGTCCGGCCAGGTGCCTCACCAGACAGTCTATGGCATTGCGGGTCTCCGCGCTCAGGATCCCCTCCCATTCCATATCCCGTTCGAAACGGGTCAGGGATTCCTGCTGTACCTGCAAATCCTGGTACTCGCCCAGGTTGTCCTGCAAACACTTGAGCACCTTGATCAGGGCGCCGATCCGTTTGGCCGGATAGAGGTGACGGAAGAATTCCATCAGATAGCGCAGTTTCTTGCAGGTCTTGCGCAGCTCATGCAGCGCCTCGGCCGGTGTTTCCCCATGGATTGCCCGCCCCTCCTTCACCGCCCGGCGATACAGGCGGTGAATGCGTTCATCGGCCACCGTCTTCACGGGCCGGCTGGCATTGGGCAGGCTGGACCGCCTCGGCAAGGGTGACTGTAAAAAACTTTTCCAGTCGCTCATCAGCCGCCGGTAACGAGGCAGGCGCATGTCCGCCAGAAGCCGCCTCAACGCCATCTCGTGCCGCCGCTGCAGATAGGCGTGCAGGTCCTCCAGACCGGCCCGCGCCCCGGCCGGAACCACGGTGCGGAACCGTTCGAAGTCCAGCAGATAGACATCCAGATCGCGCAGCGGACCAGTGATCCGACCCAGCCAGGCCAGCTCCCGGCGAAAGCGCCGTTCACGGGGGCGTGGGAATATGCCCTTCACCTGGGTGATGAGTGAGCGGCTGCGGCGCACGGCCACACGGAAATCGTGCAGGAATTCACTGTCGATCTGCTTGCGGATACCCACCTCGTTGCGGTTCATCACCATCAGCAGGTGCCACAGAATCTGCCGGCAGGCCGCATCGGTCCGTAATACCGGGGGAAAATCGGATACCGGCCTGGCCACGTAATCACCCGGCTGCAGGTGAGCGGCGGCAAATGCGTGCAGGGCGGGATCACGCGTAAATGCGTGACAACCCAACTGCCCCTTCAACACCTTCAGGGCCTGGCGAAAATTCTTCTCGTAACCGCGAATCGCCTCCAGACGGATCTGCACCGGCACTCCCGAATCCGCTTCCGTGGACTGCCAGCGTGAACCGCGCAACCGTTGCTTTCCCTCCCCGTCACGCAGGACGAAGTGATCCAAATGCACCGGTCTGGCGGCCAGCGGCAACAATGCGCGCATCTCCAGCACCGCACGCAGCCGGTTCCAGGCGGAACCCGGGGGAAGATCGGCGCCAAAGCGGGGAAGCCGCTCCAGGAGCGCGCTGGAGCGGATCGAAGAACCACCCATGTCCCGCCAGAGAAGCTGTACGCCACTGTCATCCTGGATCGCCTCCAGGACCCATCCTTCCGCATGCATGCGCCAGTCGAAACTGTCCAGGTAGCAGAGGCGGGCCTCGGCGGAACGGATTTCGGCCACATCACCAAGCGTAGTCAGGGCACTGGAGAGCACCCTGCCGTCGATGCCGGGCGGCATCCTCAGAATGGCATGATCGATGGGCAACTGGACTCTCCGGAAAAAGAGGGGGGAGTCTTCTGAATATATCGCAAAAAAAAGCGCGGCACCCCGCATGGGGCACCGCGCTTTTGTGAACCGCGGATCGCGTCAGCGCTTGACGGTGGTCAAACCGAGCGAGACCCAGTCCTGCATGCCGCCGCGGTACCACTTGAGCTTGTCGGCGGGGTAACCCAGCTTGAGCAGGGTGCGCAGATTGAGCCCGGACTGTGGACACCACAGCCCGTTGCAGAACAACACCAGGGTCTTGGCCTTGGAGAAGTCCCAACCGTTGTCGCCACGCACGGCGCCGAATTCATCGGCCAGGATGTGTTGCAATTCGGCGGCCTCGGCGCCGATATCGAAGGTGCCGACCATGTCCATGTTGATCTTGTTCCAGGGAATGTTGACGCTGCCTGGAATGGTGCCGCGCGCCAGCCAGTCGGGCGTGCGGGAATCGACCACCAGCACGGAGTGGTCACCACCGGCGATGCGCTTGAGGTAGCCCAGCACCTCCAGTTCACCCACGGTCTCGACGCCCTTGGCGATGTGCATGGGCTGCACGCAGAACGGCGGACAGGGACGGGAGGTCTTGGCGTAGGGCTCCGGGATGTGGTGTTCCTTGCCCTGGGCACGTTCGATGGTCACCTTCCTGCCATGATCCATCACCCAGATGGATTCCAGGGTGGGAGTGATCTTTACACGCTTGTCGGGATTGGCCGGGGCCATGCCCGGCAGAGCCAGGGCTGCCACCAGGGTGGCGAAAATCAGATTTCGGCTTTTCATCGGATGTTCTCCTTTGGGTCGGCAGGGCTTGGAACCCACCTGCCTTATTTCAATACTCGTTATATGGATTTTACCTGATCAGAGCACGATGCCCGGATTCCCTCCCACATTCTTCAATCTGGGCGTATTGGGGGTTCCGACGCGGATGGTCTTCCTGTCCCGCAGATACCCGGCCACCACGTCCCAGACAGGCTTGCCCTCCAGAGGCTTCGCAACGCTGGCCCAACCCGCGACCGCGTACTTGCGACTGGGGTCGATGGGCTTGCCGTTCAATTCCATGTCCTGGATGCGGCTGCCCATGGCAGCGGTGGGGTCGATGCTGTATTTCAGCCCGCCCACACGCACCATGTCCCCACCCTGCTGGTAATAGGGATCGGGGTTGAAGATGTTGTCGGCGACATCCTCCAGGATGGTCTTGATCTGCTCGCCACTCAGCTCGTTGCGCGTCACCACCGGGTAGGTGATGGCCGTCTGGGTCATGACGTGATCGAAGGTGATGGGCTCGCCGGGCAGCACCGACACTCCCCAGCGGAAACCCGGGGAGAAAGCGATCTCGGCGTCCAGTCCCTCCATCAGGGCATCGCAGATGAGCTGATCGAAGGTGCCGTTGAAGTTGCCGCGACGGTAGAGCAGATCGTCCGCCACCGCCAATTCCTCGTCCAGCTTGTCCTGGTAGGGGGCACGCACGCCTGCGATGTACCGTTCCATCTCCGCGTCCGGTTCCAGCAGGTCGGCAAACACCGGTAACTGCTTGAAGCGGTAATCGGACACCCGGCCATTCTTCACATCAAAGTCGAGTACCGACAGGAACTTGCCGTTGGAACCGGAGTTGATCACCAGCGTGGTGCCGGCGGCGTTCTTCACCGGCACCGGCCGCGGCACGGCGTCATGGGTATGGCCGCCGAGGATGGCGTCGATACCGGTCACCCGGCTGGCCATCTTCAGGTCCACATCCATGCCGTTGTGCGATACGACCACCACCACCTGGGCGCCTTCCCCGCGGGCCGCATCCACCGTCTCCTGCATGTGCTCGTCCTGGATGCCGAAGCTCCAGTCCGGGATCATGTAACGCGGATTGGCAATGGGCGTGTAGGGAAAGGCCTGGCCGATCACCGCCACCTTGACACCGTTCTGCTCACGCATGACGTAGGGCTTGAACACTGCCTCGCCCCACTCCCTGTCGACGACGTTCTGGGCGACGAACTCGATGGAACCGGCGAAATCGTTTTCGATGATTTCCATCACGCGTTCTGCGCCGTAGGTCATCTCCCAGTGCGGGGTCATGATGTCCACACCCAACAGCTTCTGCGCGTCCACCATGTCCTGCGCATGGGTCCACAGGGCCGTGGCGGACCCCTGCCAGGTATCGCCGCCATCCAGCAGCAGTGCGCCCGGCCGGGAATCCTTCAGCCGTTTGACCAGGGTGCGCAGGTGAGCGAAACCACCCAACTTGCCGTACTTCCTCGCGGCGGCGGCAAAGTCCAGCATGGTGAAGGCATGGGCCTCCGGGGTGCCGGGCTGAATGCCGAAATGCCTGAGGAAGTGCTCGCCGACCAGATGGGGCGCGTTGCCCTTCATACCGGCCACACCGAGGTTGATACTGGGCTCACGAAACCACACCGGCAGCAGTTGGGCATGGCAATCCGTGTAATGCAGGAAGGAGACGTTGCCGAATCTCGGCAGATCGTAGGGGTCGGTCTGAGCCGAACGCCCCACACCCGGCAGGGCGAACCCTGCCGCTGCGGCCGCCGCCAGCACCTGCATGAATTCCCGTCGGGAAATACTCATGTCTATCGTACCTCTGGGCTGATCAGGTCAGGCGATCACTGGCGGGCACCCGGGCCGTTCAGTTTCAGACCATTGCTCATGTGAGTGAGGAAATACTCCAGATTGCGGTATTCCTCGCCCTGGGGCTTGAACGGCTTGGCGCGGACCTGCTTGTTGCAGCCCTTGAAGCGGCGGTGCAGCGTGCCGATGGCGCCCCACTTGGAACGGTAGACCGGGAAATGGGTAACCTGGCCGCGACCGGTACTGAGCACATTGCTGCGCAGTTTCTGCCCGGAGATCTGGAAGTGGCAATGGGCGCAGGAGAAGTTCAACTGGCCGCGACGGGCAAAGTAGAACTGCTTGCCGGCCTCATAGGCGGCCAGAGCGCGGGGATCATCCTCCGGGATCTTCACATTGATGACCTTGCCGCGTGACTTGTAGGCGAACCAGGCCAGCAGTTCAGCGATGGGCTTCTTGGCGTACTTGAGCGGCTTCTCGCCATTCTTGGTACGGCACTCGTTGATGGCTACGGCCAGGGTTTGCACACGGCCCTTTTCCTTGTCCCAGTAGGGATAGTTCTGAACGATGCCCTGCTCGGCATCGGGGAAACAGTCCTTGTAGGTCTTGCCGTTGGCAAACGGGGTATAGAACATCTTCTCGCCATTGGCGATGGCATCCTCATAGGGAGGGAATTCCTCGATGGCCTCCCAGTTGGCACGCAGATTCTCGTCCAGAGCGTAGACGCCATTGGCGAGTTCCTGGTCGGGCACATTGGGAAAACGCTCGGCAAAGAACTTCTTGTAGATCTTCAGGTCCTCGGCGGGACTGGCCTGTACACCGGCGGGCAGCACCAGGGCCACCGCCAGCAGGAACAAAATACGTTTCATTTTAGTAAGCCTCCTCATATCCGCAGGCAGATGCGGTACGGACAGGTGGTTTTATCGATACGGGTTGGGCCGTCCGGTCACAGGGACCAGATGTACTCCACCAGCACGTCGATCTCTTTTTCGGTGAGAATCTTGTGCTTGCCGAACGGGGGCATGACGGTTTCCGGATTGTTCTTCTCCGGGTCATAGATCTGCGCCCGCAGCTTGGCCTTGTCCGGATAACGCTGCTTCATCGCCACCAGGGGAGGTGCCACAGTACCGGGACTGGTGCCACCGGCGATCATGTGACAGGCGAGGCAGTTGCCCTTCTTGCGGTTGTGGGCCACCGCCTTGCCCTGCTCGATGGCACTGGCACCGGCATCCGCCGCCTGGACAGCCGACATGGGAGCAAGGGCCGAAGCAAACACGACGGCCGCTGCGGCCGCCAGCTGAGTCATAGGTTTCATGGTGCTCCTCCGGTTTGTTATTTCAGGTAGGAAGGATGACCGGCATGCTTCTGTTCCATGGCCTGGGCATAGCCCCGCTCACCCTGGAACTTCGCCGTTGCCAGCAGCTTCATGGCCTTGTCCCATTTCCCCTCGGCCGCCGCTTTTTCCGCCTTCTTGATGAACTTGCGGGTGTCACGCCATTCACCCTTGACGGATTTCGCCTTGTTCACAGCCGCGATGGCCTCGGCCCTGGCTGCCTCGAAGGCCTTCTGTTCGGCCGAAACGGTCTCTTTCTTGCCGCCCTGGGTGTCCGCCTGAACAGGGGCGGCGGCAACGGCGCCGGCAAGAGCGATGACGCCAATGAGGTATCGAATACCCATAGTTATTTATCCTCCAGCATCGGGTCCCTCAGGGAGAAAAAACCCGCCCGGCAGTCCGGGCGGGCAATACTGCCTAGAGGGAACACCAACTCGTAGTGGTATTACCCACCGACCGCAGAAAGGCCGAGGTGGGCACTCATCATTATCGACACGCCGCGCAACGGGGGAATTGGGACCTGTACCCAGCGCCGTTAGGGTTTTCCCCAAGTAATCTCCGGCCTTCCCGGAATGCGATGCATTTTGCAGAAGGATGGAACGCCCGCCTCACGGGGCGGATACCCGCATTCACCGTTTGCATTCCCACAGCGGCACCGTTACGGGACACGGCATCCAGCCGCCCCTCCATGCACGGAAAACGGCCCCGCAGCGCCATTCCCAGGCGCCATGAAACATGGCCTGTTTTTTGCCTCACACGCCCTGTCTTCCAGGGGGCGATCCCTGACGCGGTGGAGAAACGATGCATCGACGGCCCAACAAACGCCTGCCTGCGCCAGGCAAGCGCATCCTGCCGGGGATGGCCCTGGCGGTGGCGGCCGCGTTGGCATTGACCGCCTGCGTCAGCACACCGCCCCGCACAGTCACCCCCAAGCCGGCGGCCACAGTGGATCCCGCCTACCGGGGCGTACGCAACGACGCCCTGAGAATCATACGCAAACTGCGGCAGGAGGATGCCTTCAAGGGGCTGAGCCTGGCGCTGGTCAAGGGCAACCGCATAGTCTGGTCGGAAGGCTTCGGCTACGCCGATGTGGGCAAACGGCTGCCTGCCTCGTCCGATACCGTCTACCGGGTGGGTTCCATCGCCAAACTGATCACCGCCTCTGCGGTCATGCAGCTGGACGGCTGGGGGGCCATCGATATCGACCAGCCGCTGCAACGCTACCTGCCTCAGTTCGACATCCAGAGCCGCTTCGATACAGGAGCCGGCGACATCACCCTGCGCCAGATCCTCCACCACCACTCCGGTCTGCCCAGCGATTTGCAGAAGGGCATGTGGAGCAGGACACCGTTCACCCGCGTGGCGAAACAGCTGAAGCACGAATACACCGCTTTCCCGCCCGACCTGGTATTCAGCTACTCCAATGTCGGTTACACCCTGCTGGGACACATGGTGCAGGAAGTCAGCGGCACGCCCTTCAGCGAATATGCCCGACGAAACCTGCTGCGCCCCATGGGCATGGACAACAGTGGTTTCACCCTCGACCGCCGAATGCGTGCGCGCCTGGCCAAGGGTTACATGGAAGACACCGAGACCCGGCCACTGCCGATTCGTGACCTGCCTGCCTACGCCCTCTACAGTACCGCCTCCGATCTGGCGCATTTCATGTCCACCATACTGGCTGGCGGCCGCTACCGGGGGGAACGCGTACTCCCTGACGGTGCCGTCCGGCAGATGCTCACCGTCCAAAACCGGCATGTCGCCCTGGACCTGAACGTGAAGACCGGACTGGGCTTCTTCATCGAGGACGGCAGCATCCCCGGCGCCGGCCGGGTGGTGCGCCACGGCGGCACCACCCTGCTGTACAGCAGTGAAATGATCCTCCTGCCGGACAAGGATCTCGGCATCGTCGTGCTCTCCAACAGCGCGGGTTCCCGCCAACTGGTGGCGGAACTGGCCGAGACCATCCTGCAACTGGTCCTCGATCCGCAACACAAGCAACACCGCAACCTGAATGTATCGGTGCCGGCCATGGCCGCCACCCACGACCTTCGGCACCAGGCCCCACCCTCGGCCGGTGGCAGCTATGCCACGGATCTGGGCCTGATCACCGTGCAGCCGCAGGAGAACAAGCTGTGCGCCTGCATCATCGGCAAGATCGTCGATATGGTCACCTTCAGTGACGGCAGCTTTGGCGTATCACCCGAATCGGTGGATTCACTGCCGCCAAGTTACCAGGTCCTGGGTGAACTGAAGTTCACCACCCGCACCATCGAGGGCCGCGAAGTGATGACCGCGGTGCACACCTACAGCGGCAAGGAAGTCCTGCTCGGGGAACGCATCCCGGAACACCGGGTACCGGCCGCCTGGCAGCGCCGCACCGGCACATACCGCATCATCAACCCCGACGATGGCTTCCCGATCCTGGAACCGACCCTGGAATACCGCAATGGCGTGCTGAGCATGCACTACCGCATACCCAAGCTTTCCGACAGCATCATCCGGGTTCCCCTGCTGCCGATCTCCGACACCGAGGCAGTCATCGTCGGGCTCGGCCGGATGCGTGGCGAGACCATCCGCATGGTCCGGCTGGATGGCGAGGAAATGTTGCAGTACTCGGGCTATCTGGGGCAGAAGGTGAAACCGGCACCGGGACAATCCTAGCAGCAGGGTGTTGAAATTCGCTCAGGCGAGTGCGAAACCAGGCAAAAACCGGCGAAAAAGCGCAGCTTATGCAGAATAAATGAGCATTTTGAGCCGGTTTTTAACACCGTATCGCGCCGCATGAGTAGAATTTCAACGCCCTGGCAGGGCTTTGGCGTTACCATGGCGGCGTATTGCCGCCACCCGACCCCATTGCCCCATGCTGCAAGGAATTCTCGGCCTGACCGCCCTCACCGCCTTCGCCTGGCTCATCAGCGAAAATCGCCGCGCCACCGACTGGAAGACCGTGGCCGCCGGCCTGACCCTGCAACTGGTGCTGGCCCTGCTACTGCTCAAGCTGCCCCTGTTCAAGGAACTTTTCCTCGGCCTCAACAGCGCCCTGCTGTCATTGCAGAAGGCCACCCAGGCAGGCACCTCTTTCGTCTTCGGCTATCTCGGTGGCGGCGATCTGCCCTTCGATGAGAAAAGCCCCGGCGGCAGTTTCATTCTCGCCTTCCGCGCCCTGCCACTGATCCTGGTGGTCAGCGCCCTGTCGGCGGTGCTGTTCCACTGGCGAATCCTGCCCTGGGTGGTACGCGGTTTCGCCTGGGCGCTGCAAAAGACCCTCGGCGTCGGCGGCGCCCTCGGCCTCGGCACGGCGGCCAATGTCTTCGTCGGCATGGTGGAAGCGCCCCTGTTCATCCGCCCTTATCTGTTGCAGATGTCACGCTCGGAGCTGTTCGCGGTGATGACCGCCGGCATGGCCACCATCGCCGGTACGGTCATGGTGCTGTACGCCTCCATCCTCAGCCCGATAATGCCGGATGCCATGGGCCATATCCTGGCCGCCTCCATCATCTCCGCACCCGCGGCGATCATGACCGCCAGACTGATGGTGCCGGAAACCGGCGCGGGCACTGCCGGTGACCTGACCCCGCCGGCCACCTATGCCAGCACCATGGACGCTGTCACCCACGGCACCGCCGACGGCCTCAGGCTGCTGCTCAACATCGTCGCCCTGCTGATCGTGCTGGTGGCATTGGTGAGCCTGCTCAACCAGATCCTCGGCCTGGCCGGTGACATCAGCCTGCAACAGATCCTCGGCTGGGTCATGGCCCCGGTGGTCTGGCTCATGGGGGTTCCCTGGGCCGAGGCAGAGACCGCCGGCGCACTGATGGGGACCAAGACCATCCTCAACGAATTCCTCGCCTATCTGGAACTGGCGCAACTGCCCGCCGACGCCCTGTCCGCACACAGCCGGCTGATTATGACCTACGCTTTATGTGGTTTCGCCAATTTCGGCAGCCTGGGTATCATGATCGGCGGTATGGCCGGCATGGCCCCGGAACGGCGACAGGAGATCGTCGGCCTCGGTCCCAAGTCCATCGTCTCCGGCACCCTGGCCACCTGTCTCACCGGAACCGTCGCCGGTCTGATCCTTGGTTGACGGACCGTCGAACCGGACGACGAAACGGCAGACCGGTTCGCATCGTCCCACCCAGGCTGTCCTCCCCGCCGGGAAACGCAATATAAATCAGTAACGGCCGCTAGCAGGGCATGGATACTTCCAAACAAACCCCCAGTTCCCGACTGCCACCACCTCCGCTCGGCATCCAGGACGACAGTGCCAAACTCAGCGGTGCCCCGGTAGTGGCCCACATGCTCAATGAAGGCAGCGAACGGGGACACTTCGTCGGCATCGACCCCAGGCAACGCATGGTTCAACTGCGCATAGGCAATAACGCCCATGCCAGCAGCCTGGCCTTCAACCGTATCCGCTACCTGGCCTTCGAACACCCGCTGAAGCCACACAAACTTCCCCACGAACAAAAGACCAATACCGCCATCAAGGCCCCGACCAGGACCAGCCGCCCCTGCTGGGTGCATTTTCTCGATACCAGCCGCCTGACTCTCAGGGTGCGCAGCATTCTCAACGACGAACTCGGTCTGCACCTGTTCCAGGAACACAAGGACGGGAGGCTGCAAAGGCTGTTCGTGCCCAGGGAGAATCTGCTCGATTACCGTGTCGGCCCCTTGATCGGCAACCAGTTGATGGCGGACGGCAACCTGCAACAGCCACAACTGGACCAGGCGCTACAGGAACAACGCCAGCGCCGCTCCGGGTCCTCCGATACGCACTCCCCTCATCCCAGCAACCGTGAACACCGGCTGGGCGCGATACTGCAGGAAATGCAGGCCATCACCCCGGAAGCCCTGCAAACGAGCCTGGCGGACAAGATCGGCCTGCCCACGGTACGGCTCAAGGAGGTACAGGTCGAACTGGAGACCCTGCAACTGATCCCGGCGGAACTGGCCCGCAGTCTCAGGATACTGCCCCTGTTCCGTTTCGAGGACCGGCTGGTGGTGGCCATGGAGGACCCGACGGACAGCGAGGCCCTGGCCATGATCCGTTTCATCACCGGCATCCCGGTGGACATCGTGGTGGCGGAACGCCATGACCTGGAACTGGCCATCAATCGCCACTACGCGGATGCCGTTGCACTCAGTGCCGCGCGGCCACGGGCAGACGACGAAACGTCACCCACCGTCCGGCTGGTGGATGAACTGATTCGCGAGGCAGTGGCGCGGCGTGCCTCCGATCTGCACCTGCAACCCCGCAGTGACCGTGTGGACCTGGTTCTGCGCATCGACGGTTCCCTGCTGCGGGTGCGCAGCCTGGATCGCAACCTGCTGCCGCCATTGACCAGCCGCATCAAGGTCCTGGCCGGCATGAACCTGGCGGAACACCGCCTGCCACAGGACGGCCGCACGCATTTCAAGGGACCGGAAGGGGAGGTGGACCTGCGCATTTCCATCCTGCCCACGGTTCACGGTGAAAGCGTGGTCATTCGTATCCTCGATCCCCTACGGGGCCTGCGTTCCATCGAAGAACTGGGACTGAAGGCGGAGGACCGCAAGCGCTACAACGAACTGATCAACCGAAGCCACGGCATGCTGCTGGTCACCGGTCCGACCGGTTCCGGCAAGTCCACCACCCTCTACGCCACCCTGGGCGAGGTACGGAAACGGGACGTGAACATCATCACCGTGGAAGACCCGGTGGAATACCGCCTCGACGGTATCCAGCAGATCCAGATGCATCACGCCATCGGCCTGGACTTCTCCCGCGCCCTGCGCAACATCCTGCGCCATGATCCGGACGTCATCATGGTCGGCGAGATCCGCGACCGGGAAACCGCCAGCATCGCCGTGGAAAGCGCCCTGACCGGCCATCTGCTGCTGTCGACCCTGCACACCAACGATGCCGCATCCACCATCACCCGTCTGCTGGAAATGGGCATCGAGCCGTTCATGCTCAACAGCGCCCTGATCGGCGTACTGGCCCAGCGCCTGGTACGGCGCAACTGCCCCCACTGCGTGGATGAGGAACCGGTGGAACCAGCCGTCCGCGAGGCCCTTGGCATCAAACCCGACGAGCAATTCCAACGCGGCCGGGGCTGTGAACAATGCGACCATACCGGCTACCGGGGCCGCATCAGCGTCTATGAACTGCTCACGGTCACCGCGGAACTGCGCGCCCTGATCCGGCCAGGCGTCCAGGCCCCGGAGATCGCGGAACAGGCACGGCGCGACGGCATGGTGCCGCTGACCGACAATGCTCTCGACCGGGCCCGCGAAGGACTCACCTCACTGTCCGAGGTGTACCGGGTGCGGCTGAGCTGAGCCCGTTGCGCCGGGATGTGGATGGTATTAACCCGGCAACCATCCATGTCGTCCTCAGCCGTCACGAGCGCGCTCGTGGCAAGGCACCGCACCGAGGCATGGCAGGTCTCCTGTCAAGGTGCGGCAACGCCGTCCACGGGCGCGCCCGTGGCGGCCGAACCGGAATAAAATCAATCTGTTCGGGACGCCAGAGGCGAGCCAGGCCTTTGTTGCGCTTCTTGCCAAGGAACCTACCCTTGCCTGCGAAGCGCGTCGCAGCCTGGCTCGCCTCTGGTGCCCTGAGAACGATATAGATTGTTGCCGGGTTAATACCCGGCAACCTACTATGTCGGGTCAATAAGACAATCCCAAGCAAAGCCGCAGCCATCGACGCCCCCCCGGAACCGACCATGAAAAGCCTC
>CAYPEH010000054.1:0-16883 GCA_964409585.1 uncultured Chromatiales bacterium
TGATTTTTCATGATTTTGAGGAGCATAGTGGGAACTATGTGACGAAAAATCAGGGGAAATCAGACCGCTGTCCCGCTTTTGCAGCCGATCCAGCCTGAGTCCGACAGGCTCCAAGCCCCGGTCATAGATATCGGCCAAGGTTGTAATGACATGAATCAGCGAGACACCGTGAAGGTCTGGGATCCCCTGGTCCGCATCTTTCACTGGTCACTTGTGGCTGGCTTCGCCACCGCCTATCTCAGTGAAGACGAGTTTCTCACCCTGCATGTCTATGCCGGCTACCTGGTGGCCGGGCTGGTGTTGTTTCGTCTGTTTTGGGGCGTGGTGGGCACGCGCCATGCCCGCTTCAGTGATTTCGTCCGTCCCCCGGGCGAGGTCAGGGAATATCTGCGGCAGGTGTTGACCTTTAGTGCACCGCGTTATCTGGGCCACAACCCGGCGGGTGGCGCCATGGTGGTCGCACTGCTGTTGATGTTGACGGCCACCTCGTTGCTGGGCCTGGCCACCTATGCCGTGCAGGAATTTTCCGGCCCGCTGGCCCCGTGGCTGGCCGGCTGGCCGCCCTGGTGGGGCGATGTGTTGAAGGAAGGCCATGAATTTTGCGCCAACCTGACCCTGTTGCTGGTGTTCGTCCACCTGGCGGGTGTCGCGCTGGCAAGCCTGCAACACAGGGAGAACCTGGTACGGGCCATGTTCACCGGGCTCAAGCGAGCCGAATGAAACCTAGGGGGAGCTCACCCATGAGAACAATCCGCATACTGATGTTGGTCCTCCTGCCCGGTATGGTGACCGCCGCGCCCCTGGCGCAATTGGTGGATGCCTACCGTCAGGCGGGCGCCGGTCCATTCTCTCCGGCGGCAGGTATGTCCGCTTGGCAACGCAAGGTCTCCCCCGGCAATGGCGGGCAGGAACGCAGCTGCAGCGATTGCCATGGTTCCGATCTGACCCGTCCGGGGCGCCATGCCAAAACCGGCAAGCTCATCAAGCCACTGGCCCCCTCCGTCAACCCCAGGCGCCTGACGGATCGACGCAAGGTGGAAAAGTGGTTCCGACGCAATTGCCGCTGGACCTGGGGCAGGGAATGCACAGCCCAGGAGAAAGGGGATTTTCTCTCGTATATCGCTGAACAATGAGGGGCGCCAACATGAGGAATTCATTTCTTGCCGGATTGTTGATCGCCGCAGGTGTGGGGCTCATGGGGCTGGCCATCGGCGAAGACGGACATGGTTACGAAGAGCATGACCGGGATGATGAACATGGCTATCGTTACAGCGGGCGTGACGGCGATCACCGTGATGATGAGAGCCGTTATCGTGAGCACGAGGACGATGAGAGGCAGGAATACGGAGAGGGCAAGGGTTGGCGCGGATGGTTGCCATGGCTGGGCAAGGGAGGCGTACTGGCTGCCGATTTCCGCCCGGTGGACGATCCCCTCTATCGCGAGGAGTGTGGTTCCTGTCACATGGCCTTCCAACCGGGTCTGTTACCGGCCCGGTCCTGGCAACGCATCATGGACGGGTTGCAGGATCATTTTGGCGATGATGCTTCCCTCGATGCGGATACGCAGGCCCGGTTGACGGCCTATCTGGAAAAGCATGCCGCTGACCGTGACGGCATTGGCCGTGCCGCCGGTGTGGCCCGTTCCATTCCCGGCAACGATGCCCCGCTGCGTTTCACCACCACGGCCTATTTCCGCCACAAGCACCATGAGCTGCCGCCCAGCATGGTACGGGACAATGCCGAAATCGGCAGTTTCAGCCGCTGTGAAGTCTGTCATCCGGGGGCCGAACAGGGTTCCTATAACGAACACGAGGTGAGGATTCCAGGGGTTGGCCGTTGGGATGATTGATGGAGGGGACCGTTTCGTGGCGGCGGCGCGCCTTGTTGATCGCCGGACCAATAGTAAAAAGCCCCGGCCAGTGTGATGGCCGGGGCTTTTGTCCGTGGTCCTTTTATTAACCCGGCATATTAGGTGGCCGGGTTAATATTCAGCGCTTCCTCAATACGGTACGTAAGGATAGGCCCAGTGGTATCCGGGCGGATAGCCAGCCGGTGCCACCGGCGCCGGCATGCCGTAGTACGGATTGGCGAATGGAGGCATGGGCGGGACCATCCGGCGGTCGTCGCTGGGAGGGGGTGGGTAGGCGGCGTCCGCCTCCGGACGGTAACCACCGGCATAATCACCACGGCCGGGACGGGACAGGCCGCCGAAGCCGCTGACGGGCTGGTCGCCGCCCGCTGGGGCCATGCCCGGTGCCTCGCGGAAGCCGGGTGCTTGCGGAGCCTGTCCGTAGCCGGCTGGAGCGCCCTGTTCCGCATCGCCCATGGTGTAACTGGCCGGGGGGAAGCGATTGTAGCCGTAGCCTTCCGGAGCGGGGACGGCAGGGGCGGTATCGGCCATCGCCGGAGCCGCGCCGTGGTCATCGGTCATGGTCTTGTCCATCCCGGACATGGCCATGCCGGTAACCGGAGCAGCGGAGGCGGGCACTGGCGCGGCAGCATCCCCGGCCGCTTCCGTGTCCGGGGACGGTTCCGGCGGCGGGAAGCTGGAATGGCTGCTGCTGGTTGCCGTGGTGTCCGCCTCGTCAGCTGCCACGGGCGCATCATCGCTGGTCGCGGTCATGTCACTGCCGGTGGTCGTTGCGGCGGTGTCCACCGCGGCATCGGCGGCGGGAGCCGCCGTGGTCGCTTCACTGGGGGGGGCGCTGTCTGTATCCGCCTCCGCCGTCGTTGCCGCGTCATTGCCGACCGCAGTGGATTCGGCCGGGGCGGAACCTTCGGCCGCCGCCGTTGTAGTGGCGTCGGCACTGGCCACATCGGCACTGGCATCCGTGGCGGCGGGGGCCGCATCCTGGTCCGCGGCGGCGTGTGCGGAATCGCCACTGTCAGCCGCCTGGCCGGTCTCGGTGGTTTCTTCGCCTTCCGTAGGCGCACCGTTTTCATCCGTGGTGAAGAAGCTGGGGGAGGTGAACAGGAACCAGGCGATCAGCAGAACGGCCACCAGCACCACGGTGAGGTAGGCGGAATTGGAGGCCTTGCCGTCCTGGGCCGGCGTGGCATTGGATTGTGTGTCTTCGGCAGGCATGAGTCCCATGTCTCTCATGCGATCGCGCAATTCCTCCTTTTTGGTTTCGGCGGAGGCAGGATCGGGTTTGGGTTCCGGCCTGGGGGCTGGGGTGGCAGCAGGAGCGGGCGCGGGTTCCGGACTGGGTGCCGCTTCGGCCTCAATGGCGACTTCCGGCACCTCGGGTTCCGGGGCTGGCTTCGGTGCCGGGCGGGTAGCCTTCCTGGCAGGAGCCTTTTTGGCCGCCGCTTTCTTCTTTGCAGCGGCCTTCTTCTTCGCCGCCACCTTTTTCTTGGCGGCCGCTTTCTTCTTCGCCACCGCCTTTTTCATCGGCGCATCGTCGTCTTTTTCCGGGGTATCAGCCATATTCATTACCTCAGCAGCAGCGCTCCCGCCTTTTCCCTATCCTGTGTCTCTCCGGACACTCCACGAAAGAGCAAAACTGCCGGCAACGTGACACCCACGGCCAGCAGCGCAATTAGAGAATCAGGCAGTAACGGGGCATTGTTTACATTTTGCAAACGCTCACTCGTCCTGCCTCCATCCCCGTTGGTGTGGATCCGTTCCGTGATGAACGGAAGAACAGGTTACTTTAGGATTTCCTTTAATACCACCTTGGCTGGATTCAACGTTGATGCAGGTCAACGGTGGGATCGCACGCGGCCGTCCGGTGGTGTCCCAGTCTGTTCGGGTGATGGGGGAAATGGCCGGACGAGCGGTTTGTTACACTGCGGCCATGTCATCCGATGCCATTCTCGACGCCCTCAACGATGCCCAGCGCGAGGCGGTGACCGCGCCTCCGGGGCACCTTCTGGTCCTCGCCGGGGCCGGCAGCGGCAAGACGCGCGTGCTGGCCCACCGCATCGCCTGGCTGGTGCATGAACAGGGCCTGTCCCCCTACAACATCCTTGCCGTGACCTTCACCAACAAGGCGGCACGGGAGATGCGGGAGCGCATCGGCCGGCTGCTGGGCATGCCGCCGGGGGCCATGTGGGTGGGTACCTTCCACGGCCTTGCCCATCGCCTGTTGCGTGCCCATTGGCAGGATGCGGGTCTGCCGCAGTCGTTTCAGATCCTCGACGCCGATGACCAGCAGCGCATGCTGCGGCGCCTGATACGGGACCTGGGGATGGACGAAAAGGTCTGGCCGGCCAGGGAGATGCAGTGGTTCATCAACAGCCGCAAGGACGAGGGACTGCGCCCGCAACATATCGAGGACCATGGTGACCGCCGCCTGGCCGGCCAGTTGGAGATCTATGCCGCTTATCAACGGGCCTGCGACCAGGCGGGGCTGGTGGATTTCTCCGAACTGCTGCTGCGGGCCCATGAACTGTGGCTCGACCGCCCGGACATCCTCCATCACTACCGGCAGCGTTTCCGTGAATTGCTGGTGGACGAATTCCAGGACACCAACACCATCCAGTACGCCTGGTTGCGGGTGCTGGCCGGCGATACGGGCAGGCTGTTCGTGGTCGGTGACGACGACCAGTCCATCTATGGCTGGCGTGGGGCGAGGATCGAGAACATACAGCGTTTCGCCGGTGATCTGCCGGAGGTACGCACGATCCGTCTGGAGCAGAATTACCGCTCCACCGCCACTATCCTCGGCGCCGCCAATGCCCTCATCGCCCATAACCAAGGGCGGCTGGGAAAGGAACTCTGGACCGGTGGCGAGGAGGGGGAGCCGGTACGGCTCTATACCGCCTTCAATGAAACGGACGAGGCGCGTTTCGTCGCCGACACCATCTCCGCCTGGCTGGGCGAGGGCCGCGGCGCCACCGAGGTGGGCGTGCTGTACCGCTCCAATGCCCAATCGCGCGTATTGGAAGAGGCCCTCATTCATGCGGGCATCCAGTACCGCATTCATGGTGGTCTGCGCTTCTTCGAGCGCCAGGAGATCAAGGATGCCCTGGCCTATCTGCGCCTGCTGGCCAACCGCGCCGACGACCCCTCTTTCGAGCGCGTGGTGAATCTGCCCGCGCGCGGCATCGGTCAACGCACCGTGGAGGCGATACGCGGCACTGCCCGCCAATACGGCGAATCCCTCTGGGACGCCTCACGCCGCCTGCTGGAACAGGGCGGGCTGAGCGCCCGCGCCGGCAATGCCCTGCGCGGTTTCATCGAACTGATCGACAGCCTGCGGGCGGAGACGCGGGCACTGGATCTGGCTGCCCAGGTGGACAGGGTGATCAAGGACTCCGGCCTGCGGGCCCACTACCAGGCGGAAAAGGGTGAAAAAGGCCGTAACCGGGTGGAAAACCTGGACGAACTGGTGAGCGCCGCCGAGGGGTTCGAATTCGACGAGGCGGACGGTCTCGATCCACTCACCGCCTTCCTGGTGCAGGCCGCCCTGGAGGCCGGTGAGGCACAGGGGAGCGAGGACGAGGACTGTGTCCAACTGATGACCCTGCACGCGGCCAAGGGGCTGGAGTTCCCGCTGGTATTGCTGTGCGGCCTGGAGGAGGGGCTGTTCCCCCACCGCCTGTCCATCGAGGAGCCGGGCCGGCTGGAGGAAGAGCGCAGGCTTTGCTATGTGGGCATCACCCGCGCCCGTGAACGCCTTTGCCTCAGTTACGCCCAGTCCCGCCGGCTGCACGGCCAGGAGCATTTCGGTACGCCTTCGCGTTTCCTGCGGGAAATCCCGCGCCAATACCTGCGCCCGGTGGGCATCCAGTCCCAGGCGGCCGTGGTCCGGCAGGAGGCGGCGGCCCCGGTTGAGGAGCCACTGCCCGGTGGTCTTCGGCTGGGCCAGCACGTGCTGCATCCCCGCTTCGGCGATGGCGTGGTCACCAATTGGGAGGGCAGCGGGGCCCAGGCCAGGGTGGAGGTCAATTTCAGCCAGTTCGGCAGCAAGTGGCTGGTGCTGGCCTATGCCAATCTGCAAAGGAAACTCTGATCGAGGCGCTACACGCCTCGATCAGAGCCCCCTTCCGGGGCTTGTCTATTGGGGGAAGGATGAAAATCAATGGCTTGCGGGAAGGCCGACGGACCCCTTCCCCCAAACCCCCATCCCCCGGTACTTGTTCAGATCATCCTGAATCCGTGGGTTCAGAGGGGATGCAGAGCGTAAGATATTGATTCGGATGGCGTAATGAAAAATCGCAGCCATACCCCACGGTCTGGTGAGATTTTTCAGGATCATCCCAAACGGTTTGAGCCGCTCCCGCCGGCGGCGTTAGTATCGAACCTGATCCACTTGCCAGTCATGACCATAGAGGAAGGAAGGGCCGATCCATGAAGCGACGTGATTTCATCAAGGGCGCCGGTGCCGGCGCCATCGCCACGGCCGGCGCCATCGCCAGCGCCCCCGCCTTTGCCAGGAAGACCTGGCGCTGGAAGATGGTCACCACCTGGCCGAAGAACTTCCCCGGCCTGGGCACGGGGGCCAATTTCCTCGCCAGGCTCATCACCGAGATGTCCGGTGGCCGCATCAAGGTCAAGGTCTATGGCGCCAAGGAACTGGTGCCGGCATTCGAGATCTTCGATGCCGTTTCCCGTGGCACCGCCGAAATGGGCCATGGCGCTTCCTATTACTGGAAGGGCAAGTCCGAGGCGGCGCAGTTCTTCGCCGCCGTGCCCTTTGGCCTCACCGCCCAGGAGATGAACGCCTGGTTCTATCACGGCGGCGGCATGAAGCTGTGGGAGGAGATCTACGCCCCCTTCGGACTGATCCCTGGCGCCGCCGGCAACACCGGTGTGCAGATGGGCGGCTGGTTCAACAAGGAGATCAACAGCGTCGATGACCTCAAGGGCCTGAAGATGCGCATCCCCGGCCTCGGCGGCGAGGTGTTGAGGCGTGCCGGCGGCACCCCGGTATCCCTGCCCGGCGGGGAGATCTTCCCCTCGCTGCAATCGGGCGCCATCGACGCCACCGAGTGGGTTGGTCCCTACAATGACCTCGCCTTTGGCCTGTACAAGGCGGCGAAATACTATTACTACCCGGGTTGGCACGAACCGGGTACCACCCTGGAATGCTTCATCAACCGAAAGGCCTTCGAGGAACTGCCCAAGGACCTTCAGGTGATCGTCCGCAACGCCATCCGTGTCGCCAATCAGGATATGCTGGCCGAGTACACGGCACGCAACAATGCCGCCCTCGGCACCCTGGTGAACGAGCACAAGGTGGATCTGCGCCGCTTCCCGGACGAGGTGCTGGGCAAGCTCAAGTCCCTCTCCGACGAGGTGGTGGCCGAGATCGCCGCCAAGGATCCCATGTCGAAGAAGGTGTTCGAGTCCTTCCGCCGCTTCCGTGACCAGGCCATGGCCTGGCACGACATTTCCGAGCGCGCCTACCTCAACGCCCGGTCCGGCGGATCCTCATGAGCACACCGATGGAAGACCGCCGGAGTCGTACCCGCGAAGTCCTGGACGAGCTGGTGGAGGAGCGCCAGCAGGTGTTGGTGGCGCTGGAAAAGCTGGCCGGGTTGGCGCCATTCCAGCCGGATCACCCACTGGAGGAACTGTTGCCCGAGTTTCTCGAAGTGCTGGTCGATTACGTCGCCCTGTGGCACTTCGAGGTCTATCAGCGCATCGAGGAGGGCCAGGAGCGGCGCGCGCGGGTGAAGGAACTGGCTGAGGAGGTCTATCCCGGCATCCTTGCCAGCACCCAGGTCGCGGTGCATTTCAACGATTTCTATGAGGAGCTTCCCATCGAGCAGGCCCGTGAATCATTGCATGAGGACCTGTCGAAGCTGGGTGAGGCCCTGGCCGGGCGGATCGAGCTGGAGGACCGCTTCATCGATGGCCTGCTGGCGGCGGAAGGCGGGGGGGCGGCATCGCGGGCGGGGACGTGATCCCGGGGAAACTCAGACCGCTGTCCGGCGTTCAGTCGCAGTCCTCCCCGTCCTCCTCTTCCCCGGATTCGGCCTTTTTCGCCTCGTAGGCGGCCCGCTCCGCCGCTTCGCGGGCGGCTTCGGCCGCCGCCCGGCGCTCACGCCTGGTCAGGCGTTCCCTGGGTGCCTGTTCCCCATTTCCCGCGGCGGCTGGAACACTGGGGGTGTCTGCGGGCAAGCCGGGCGCAAAGGTCCACAGCAGGAGGGCTGTCATCAGAAACGGTGCGCGCAGGCTTCCACCGCCCCTTCCGTGCGGCGCACGGGTCCGGCCCGTCAGCCGCATTTGGACTCGCCGCAGTTGAGGCAGGTCATGCAGCCATCCATTTGGATCATGGCCTTGGTGTTGCACTTGGAGCAGATCTGGGCACCGGCGGGGAAATCATCCGGGTCCGGCGTATCCGCAGCGGCTTCGGTCTCCTGTGCGGGAGCCTCGAATTCCGCGCGTTTCTTGTCCAGGAAGGCCTTCTGGTGCTCATCCAGCTTGTCCGACTGGATCAGGCCGATATGGATCATGTGCTGCTCGATGGCGTCACCGATCTCGGCCACCAGCGAGGGCATGAACTTGCCGCCACGCTTGAAGTAGCCGCCGCGGGGGTCGAACACCGCCTTCAGTTCCTCCACCAGGAAGGTGACGTCCCCCCCCTTGCGGAATACGGCGCTGATGATACGGGTCAGTGCGACGATCCACTGGAAGTGGTCCATGTTCTTCGAGTTGATGAAGATCTCGAAAGGACGCCGCAGTTCGTGCTCCGTGCCCTGATTGAGGACGATGTCATTGATGGTGACGTAAAGGGCGTGTTCGGACAGCGGGGTCTTGATCTTGTAGGTGGAACCCACCAGCATTTCCGGCCGTTCCAGCTGCTCGTGCATCTGGATGATCTCGGCGCATTCCTTCTTCTTCGCCTCGGTGATCTCCGCCGTCTGTTCTTCCTCGTCCCTGACCACCTCGTAGCCGACGATTTTCTTTTCGATCTTGATGCTCATATTGGTCTCAACCCTTGGCGTTGCGCCTGGCGACGGCCAGGCTGCGATCAAAACTTGCCGTAATAACCCTCTTTGAGGGCGTCGTAGAGGTTGGCGGCGCTGTGTTTTTCGCCGTCGTATTCGATTTCCTCATTGCCCTTGACCTCCACCACGCTGCCGTCGTCCAGGGTGAAACGGTAGGTGGTGTTCTCCAGGTCCTTCTCCTTCACCAGCACGCCCTGGAAGGCCTCCGGGTTGAAGCGGAAGGTGGTGCAACCCTTCAGGCCGCGCTCGTAGGCATAGAGGTAGATGTCCTTGAAGTCCTCGTAGGGATAGTCGGTGGGTACATTGGCCGTCTTGGAAATGGAGGAGTCGATCCACTTCTGCGCTGCCGCCTGCACGTCCACGTGCTCTTTCGGGCTGATGTCGTCCGCGCAGATGAAATACTCCGGCAACTGTTCCTCCGGTTTGTCGGAACCGGGCATGGCGTTGGGGTTGACCAGTTCGCGGTAGGCCAGCAGTTCGAAGGAGTAGACGTCCACCTTCTCCTTGGATTTCTTGCCCTCGACGATGACGTTACGGAAGTAATGGTGGGCGAAGCTGGGCTCGATGCCGTTGCTGGCATTGTTGGCCAGGGACAGGGAGATGGTGCCGGTGGGGGCGATGGAACTGTGGTGGGTGAATCGGCAGCCGTGTTCGGCCAGCCCGTCCACCAGTTCCGGCCGTACTTCCGCCACCTGCTGCATGTAGCGGCTGTAGCGGGCGTGCAGCACCCGGCCCTTGACCACATCGCCCACCTGGTAGCCGTCGGCGGCCATTTCCGGGCGGCGGGCCATCATCTCGGCGGTGATTTCGAAGTCCTGGTCCAGGATCGGCGCGGGACCCTTCTCCTTCGCCAGTTCCAGGCCGGTCTCCCAACCGGTCAGGGCCAGCTCGCGGGTGACCCGCTCGGTGAATTCCAGGGATTCGGTGGAGCCGTATTTCATGCGCAGCATGGTCAGGGTGGAGCCCAGGCCCAGGTAGCCCATGCCGTGACGGCGCTTGGCCATGATCTCCTGCCGCTGCTCGTGCAGGGGCAGGCCGTTGATCTCCACCACGTTGTCCAGCATGCGGGTGAACACCGCCACCACCCGGCGGTATTCCTCCCAGTCGAACCAGGCCTTGTCGGTGAAGGGGTCGCGCACGAACTTGGTCAGATTGACCGAGCCCAGCAGGCAGGCGCCGTAGGGAGGCAGGGGCTGTTCGCCGCAGGGATTTGTGGCGCGCACGTTCTCGCAGAACCAGTTGTTGTTCATCTCATTGACCTTGTCGATGAGGATGAAGCCCGGTTCCGCGTAGTCGTAGGTGGAGGCCATGATCACGTCCCACAGGCGGCGGGCGCGGATGCGCTTGTAGACCTTGCAGGCCACCTTGCCGGTGTCGTTGGTGATGTAGCCGTCATGGTTGGGCCAATCGCGCCAGATCACCTGCTCCGGATCACGCAGGTCCAGTTCGCCGTCCCGTGCCTCTTCCACGGTGATGGGGAAGGCCAGGGGCCATTGTTCATCCGCCTTGACCGCCTCCATGAACTCCTCGGTGATCAGCAGCGACAGGTTGAACTGGCGCAGCCGGCCGTCCTCGCGCTTGGCGCGGATGAAGTCCACCACATCCGGATGGCCCACATCGAAGGTGGCCATCTGCGCGCCCCGGCGGCCGCCGGCAGAGGACACGGTGAAGCACATCTTGTCGTAGATATCCATGAACGACAGCGGGCCGGAAGTGTAGGCACCGGCGCCGGAGACATAGGCGCCCCTGGGCCGCAGCGTGGAGAATTCGTAGCCGATGCCGCAACCGGCCTTCAGGGTCAGGCCGGCCTCGTGCACCTTGCCGAGGATGTCATTCATGGAGTCATGAATGGTGTCGGAGACCGTGCAGTTGATGGTGGAGGTGGCGGGCTTGTGTTCCCAGGCGCCGGCGTTGGAGGTGATGCGGCCGGCGGGAATGGCGCCATGGCGCAGCGCCCAGACGAATTCCTCGTACCAGTATTCGCGCTTGTCCTCCTCCTCGACGTCGGCCAGGGCGCGGGCGACACGCCGGTAGGTGCCGTCGATATCCACGTCCACCACTTCACCGCTCCTGGACTTGAGGCGGTACTTCTTGTCCCAGATTTCCTGTGAGGCGGCCTGTAGGGGAATGTCAGCGGCGCTGACGGGCACGGCCTTCAGATGTGCGCGGTTCATGGTGGACGCTACCTCCCTTCTGGATTGTAGGCGGTGGGGCCGGTTGCGTTGTGTCACGCTCTGGCAGCGTGACACAACATATTGTGTGTGGGCGGGAAGGCTAGGTGTTGGACAGACACCTGTCAAGGAAAAAGTTTTTCCACAGCTTTATCCACAAAAAATCCACAATTCAATAACTTACGAGTGTGTGTGAGGCCAGAAATGGCTTTCTGGCGCGGTTTCCGGCGTGAAGGGGCGAACACAATATATTGTGGTCGAGGAGCCTGTCGGATTCAGGCTGAATCGGCTGCAAAAGCGGGACAGCGGTCTGATTTTTCGCTTCGATCCCCCTAAATCCGACAGGCTCCTAGGAAAAGACGGGGGTGGCCTCGACGCGGGAGGTGGGGTCAATGGAATGCTGCCCGGAGCCGGTCCACGGCCTCGATGCGGGCCTTGCGCAGGGCCTCGCCAAGTGCGGCGCCGGACAGGCCGGTGGCAGCCAGCGGGCCCGCCTCCACCGTGGCGATGGCCTCGCGGGCCGCGGCCATGAATGCGGCCTGCCGGTAGGGGTTGGATTCCTGCCCCAGGCGGCCACGGGAATCGGCCTTGCACACCAGCAGGAAATCGGCGAAACGGTGCGGCCGGCGCAGGGCATCCAGGGCCATGAGGGTGTCCACCACGGTGGAGGAACGCAGTTCGAAGGCCCGGTGACAGTGGCTGTGGTAACGGGCGGACAGCACCGCCAGTTCGCGGAAGCGCCTGGGCGCGTGCAGGCGGCGGCAGAGTCCTTCCACCAGTCGGGCACTGCGCTCTTCGTGGCCGTGGTGGCTGGGAAGGATGTGCGCGGGGGTGGCAGCCTTGCCCAGGTCATGGGTCAGGGCCGCGAAACGCACCGCCGTGTCCCCGCCGAGGGCGGCCGCCTGGTCCAGTACCATCAGGCAATGGATGCCCGTGTCCTTCTCCCCATGGTACCGTTCCGGCTGGGGTATGCCGAACAGGGCATCGATCTCCGGCAGCACCCTTGCCAATGCCCCGCAGGCACGCAATACCTCGAAGAAACGCCGCGGCCGGTCTTCTCCCAGGGCTCTCTCCAATTCCTGCCAGATCCGTTCCGGCACCAGGTGATCGGCCTCACCGTCCCGCACCATCTTCTTCATCAGGGCGTTGGTGCCATGGGCGACGCGAAACCCCCAGCGGGCGAAGCGGGCGGCAAAGCGGGCCAGGCGCAGGATGCGTACCGGGTCCTCGGCGAAGGCCGGCGAGACGTGGCGCAGCAGTCCCTGCCGCAGGTCATCCTCGCCGCCGAAGGGGTCGATCAGTTCGCCGTCCGGGCCGCGAGCCATGGCATTGATGGTCAGGTCGCGGCGTTCCAGATCCTGTTCCAGGGTGACATCGGGATCGGCGTGGACCTCGAAACCGTGGTAGCCGGGGGCGGTCTTGCGCTCGGTGCGGGCGAGGGCGTATTCCTCGTGGGTCCGGGGATGCAGGAACACCGGAAAATCCTTGCCCACCTGGCGGAATCCGCGCCGCCGCATCTCTTCGGCGGTGCTGCCCACCACCACCCAGTCACGGTCCTTCACCGGCAGGCCGAGCAGCTCGTCGCGCACGGCGCCGCCGACCATGTAGACCTGCAAGCCCTGGAGGATGTCTTCGCTCATGGTCTCCATGATGCCGTGGGCGGAGGGCGGGTTCCATGGGAAAAGCCCGTGCGGTGTGAGAGGATTCCGCATGTTCACGCCGCCGGGTGCATAGAGTTCCCGCGGCGGCTGGTTTGATTTATTAACCCGGCCACCTAATATGCCGTGTTCAGCCGTGCTGTGCGCGTTCACGGCAAGGCGTCGAAACGCCGCTGTAGCACTCCTACAGCCAGTTTCGACAACGCAGTCCGTGGGCGCGCACAGCACGGCCTGTCATTTATAACCCATTGGTTAGGAGCCTCAGGCATCTCCCCTCTCGGCGTTGCGCGCCTTGCCAAGGGAATGACCATTGCCCGCGGCGCGCGCCTTGATAGGGAAGATGCCTGAGGCTCTGAACACGACATATTAGGTGGCCGGGTTAATATCTGCTCCGAATCCATGAAATACAAAGACCTGCGTGACTTCATTGCCAAGCTGGAGGCCGAGGGTGAACTCAAGCGGGTCCGCGCCGAAGTGGACCCCCGCCTGGAGATGACCGAGATCTGCGACCGCACCCTGCGTGCCGGTGGCCCGGCCCTGATCTTCGAAAATCCCAAGGGCTTCGATACCCCGGTGCTGGCCAACCTGTTCGGCACCCCACGGCGGGTGGCCCTGGGCATGGGCGAGGAATCGGTGGAGGCCCTGCGCGAGGTGGGCAGGCTGCTGGCCTTTCTCAAGGAACCGGATCCACCCCGGGGCATGAAGGAGGCCATGGAGACCATGGGCAAGTTCAAACAAGTGCTGAACATGCCGCCCAAGGATGTGAAGAGGGCAGCCTGTCAGGAGGTGGTGATCGAAGGCGACGATGTGGATCTGGGCAGGATTCCGGTGCAGACCTGCTGGCCCGGCGATGCCGGCCCTCTCATCACCTGGGGGCTGGTGGTCACCCGGGGACCGCACAAGTCGCGGCAGAATCTGGGCATCTACCGCCAGCAGGTGATCGGCCGCAACCGGGTCATCATGCGCTGGTTGCCCCATCGCGGTGGCGCCATCGATTTCCGGGAATGGGCCGCGGCGCATCCCGGCCAGCGGTTCCCCATTGCGGTGGCCCTGGGTGCCGACCCGGCCACCATCCTGGCCGCCGTCACCCCCGTGCCCGACACCCTGTCGGAATATTCCTTCGCCGGCCTGTTGCGCGGTTCACGCACCGAGGTGGTCACCTGCAAGGGCAGCGATCTGCAGGCGCCGGCCTCGGCCGAATATGTCCTGGAGGGATATCTGGAGCCTGGCGACGAGGCGCCGGAGGGTCCCTTCGGCGACCACACCGGTTACTACAATGAGGTGGAATCCTTCCCGGTGTTCACCATAGAGCGCATCACCCACCGCAAGGCCCCCATCTATCACAGCACCTACACCGGTCGCCCGCCGGATGAGCCGGCCGTGCTGGGCGTGGCCCTCAACGAAGTGTTCGTGCCCATCCTGCAGAAGCAGTTCCCGGAGATCGTCGATTTCTATCTGCCGCCGGAAGGCTGCTCCTACCGCCTCGCCTGCGTCAGCATCAGGAAACAGTACGCCGGCCACGCGAAACGGGTCATGCTGGGTATCTGGTCGTTTCTGCGCCAGTTCATGTACACGAAGTTCGTGATCGTCACCGATGACGACGTGAACGTGCGCGACTGGAACGACGTCATCTGGGCCATCACCACGCGCATGGACCCGGTCCGTGACACCACCCTGATCGAGAACACGCCCATCGATTACCTGGACTTCGCCTCACCGGTGTCCGGGCTGGGCTCCAAAATGGGCCTGGACGCCACCAACAAATGGCCCGGCGAGACCGACCGCGAATGGGGTCGGCCCATCGTCATGGATGCGGCGGTGAAGGAACGGGTGGATGCGATCTGGGACGAGCTGGGGATCGGGTAAGGGAACCTCTGAACAAGTACCGGGGGAAGGGGGTTGGGGGAAGGGGCGCGCCCATGCCCACGTAAGCCATTGATTTGCAGCCTTCCTCCAATAGACAACCCCCTGGAAGGGGACTCGGATCGAGTCGCGTGCGACTTGATCCGAGTTTCCTAAGGCGCGTGGCCGCCTGAGCCATGCGGGCTGGACGCCACCCCCAAACCCCGCCATCATGCGCGCCCCATGCAGACCATCCTATTCATGAACGCCAAGGGGGGCAGCGGCAAGAGCACCCTGGCCACCAACCTGGCTGCCTACTATGCCGGCGAGGGGCATATGGTGGTTTTGGCCGATTTCGATACCCAGGGCTCGTGCATGGACTGGCTGGCGGTCCGTTCGGAAAGATACCCGGCCATCCATGGCGTCCATGCCGCCACCCGGTCGTTGCGGGTGCCGCGTGGCACCGATTACCTGGTGATCGACGCCCCTGGCAATCTGCACGGCCGCGCCATCGGCCGCCTGGTGAAGAAGGCCGATACCCTGGTGATGCCGGTGACGCCCTCGCCGGTGGACATCCGCGCCGCCACCCGTTTCATCCAGGAACTGTTGCTGGTGCGCAAGGTCTCGCGCCACGAGACCCGCATGGCGGTGGTGGCCAACCGGGTGCGTCCCCACGGCCAGGGCTACGAGGCCATGGAACGCTTCCTGCACCGGCTCAACATTCCCCTGGCCGCCAGTATCCGGGATTCGGACAATTACCTGCGCGCCGCCGGCGCGGGGGCGAGTATCTTCGAGATCGAGGGGCACGAGGTGGAGCGGGACCGCGAGGAATGGCAGCCGTTGCTCGAATGGCTCAGCGGCAAGGCCGCCTCGCTGGATCTGCTGTAGGCAGGGAGGCGCGCTTCAACATTGCTCCCAGGGCAGGCCCTCGTAGCGCCAGCCCGCCTGGGTGCTGCGATGATGCTCATCGTCCAGCGGCCCCTCGAAACCGTCCCGGACATTGTAGACGTGTTCGAAACCGTCCCGGATCAGCGCCTTGCCCGCTTCCAGGGAACGCACACCGGAACGGCAGATCAGCAGCACGGGCGCGCAGCCGCGGTCGGGATCGACACAGGAGGCGCCACCGAGAATCAGCTTGCGCACCTCGGTGGCAAAGTCGGGATTGATCTTCCATTCCGGCTCGTCGATCCAGGGGATGTGGATGGAGCCCTTGGGGTGGCCGACGAACAGGTATTCCATGCTGGAGCGCACGTCCACCAGGACGGCGCGGGGATCGTCCTGGAGCATTTGGTAAGCCTGCTGGGGGGTGAGGCTCTTCACCTCGGCCTGTTTACTCATGGCCGTTCTCTGTCTCCTCGGTGGTTTGTGGACCGGGTCCATCCTACGTTACCCCGGAGTTTTTTGTAGGATGGGCGTGCCGCTCTTCGTGTCTCCATTGGATCCTCTCCATGAACGCCGAGTTCCAACGTCCGCCCAAATCCCTGCTGCGTCATGCCGGACGCGCCATCGCCGACTACCGGATGATCCGCCACGGCGACCGCATCCTGCTGGGCCTGTCCGGCGGCAAGGATTCGCTCTCGCTGCTGCACACCCTGCTGCATTTCCAGCGCCACGCACCGGTGAAATTCGAACTGGCGGCCTGTACCGTCGATCCGCAGTCCGACGATTTCGATCCCTCACCGCTGAAGGAATACGTACCGCAACTGGGCATCCCGTATTTCTACCGCGAGGAGCCCATCCTGGAACGGGCCGGGAAGCACATGAGCCGCGATTCCTATTGCTCCTGGTGCGCCCGCATGAGGCGCGGCACGCTCTATTCCGTATGCCGGGAGGAGGGCTACAACGTGCTCGCCCTGGCCCAGCATCTGGACGACCTGGCGGAGTCCTTCCTCATGTCCGCTTTCCATGGCGGCCAGTTGCGCACCATGAAGGCCCATTACCGGATCGATGCCGGTGACCTGCGCGTGATCCGGCCGCTGGTCTATGCCCGTGAACGCCAACTGGCGGACTTTGCCGCCCACGCGGAACTGCCGGTGATCTTCGAGAACTGCCCCGCCTGCTTCACCGCACCCACCCAGCGCCAGCACATGAAACAGCTGCTGGCCAGGGAGGAAAGGGAGAACCACCATCTGTTCCGCAGCCTGCTCACCACCATGCGGTCGCTGATGGGGGAAGGGACTCCGGATTGATGGCCCCGGACCGCTGACGGTGGGGATTTGGCCTTTAACAGCCTGTCGGACTCGGGGGGATCGCAGCGAAAAAGTGGGACAGCGAGGATGATTTTTCATGATTTTGAGGAGCATAGTGG
>CAYPEH010000055.1:0-16870 GCA_964409585.1 uncultured Chromatiales bacterium
TACAGCGGCGTTTCGACGCCTTGCCGTGAACGCGCACAGCACGGCTGAACACGGCCTATTAGGTGGCCGGGTTAATAGAGCCCCGACCAGGCAGCGGTGGCTCATTCAGCGGGGACGGAATCCCCGCCTGCCAACAAACCCCACAACGGGCGTGCCCATGGCGGGAGACGGAAGCCAACCCCCCTGGGACACGAGGGAGGATCACATATGCAATCAGAGCTGCAACTCACCTTCCGACACATGGAACCCTCCGCGGCCATCGAAGACCGCGTCAGACAGGAAGCCACCAAGCTGGAACGCTTCTTCGAGCACATCACCGGCTGTCACGCCGTCATCGAAGCCCCCCACAAACATCACCACAAAGGCAAACTGTACAAGCTGCGCCTGGCGCTGCATGTGCCGGATGCGGAACTGGTGGTCAGTCATGAACACCACGGGCGGCACGAGCACGAGGATGTCTATGTCGCCATCCGCGACGCCTTCAGCGCGCTGCGCAAGCAACTGGACGCCTATGTCCAGAAACGCAAGAGCAAGACCAAGGCCCCCATCCCCAACGCGGATGAGGGTGAGGCCACGGCCACAGCCACGATCTGAACCACATGACGAAGGGGCGCCTGGGCGCCCCTTCATTCATCCAGGCACCGTCTCACCGCGCGCCGGTCCAGTTTGCCCAAGGCATTACGCGGCAAGGACTCCCGCCGCAGGAACTCACGCGGCAGACGCGCGCCCCGCAAGCGCCGGCGGCACCACCGCTCCACCTGGTCGGAATCCCATTCGCCCACGATCACGGCCACCAGCCGGTCTCCCCACACCGCGTCATCCCGCGCCGAAACCACCACCTCATCGACACCAGGGCACTGGGCAATGACCGCCTCCACTTCCTGCGGACAGACGTTTTCACCGCCGCTGACCAGGACGTCGTCGGCCCGGCCGACCACCCGCAGACCACCATCGACCCGCAGCTCACCCAGATCACCGGTGATGAACCAGCCATCGTCGAGGCCGCCCCCCGGACGCAGCTCCGGATTGGCGTATCCGGCCATCACCGCCGGACCACGTACGTGAATGCGCCCGACGCCCCGGCAGGGCCGCCCCCGTTCGTCCACCACCCGCAGTTCGAAGCCGTCCAGTGGGCGCGGGTCTCCGCCGTCCAGGCGGCCGGTGGCCACCTGCGAGGCACATTCGCTCATGCCATAGGTGATCCATACCGGCCAGCCGGCCGCTGCGGCACGCCGGGCCAGGTCCGGGGAAAGACGAGCTCCCCCCACCAGCACGACCCTCAGGGTTCCGGGGGGATGCATATCGCCCGCTTCATCCAGCAGGCGGGCCAGCATGGCCGGCACCAGGGAGAGATGTGTCACCGGCCAGGCACACAGATCGGACCAGATCCGGCCGGCATCGAATCCATCGTGGAACAGCACCCCGGCGCCCGCCCGACGGCAGCGCAGGGGGATCATCAGGCCACCGACATGGTGCATGGGCAGGCAATCCAGCCACAGGTCATCGCTGTTCAGGGGCATACGCCCGGCCGATGCCCGCACCGAAGCACTCAGATTGGAACCGGTGAGCATGGCCACCTTGGGCGTGCCCGTCGTGCCTGTACTCGCCACGAACAACTGGACGTCGGAAGCGGTCAGCGGGGCCGGACTCCGGGGGCCGGATTCATGGGAGCGGCCCGACCATTCCCGAACCCAATCCGCACCCCGGAAATGCGTCACCCCCGCCACCCGTACCAACCGTTCCCGCGTCGGCGCGGGCAAGCCGGCCGCCATGGGAAAGACACGGATGCCCGCATAGGGCGCGGCCAGCACTACGTCGGCGGTCAACCAAGCCGGCAGCCCCTCGATGGCCAGGGTGGCACCGGGAGGGATACCCATCCCGGCCATACGGGCCGCGATGCGGCGCAGCCCCTGCTCATCCCAGCGGATCAGTCCGGCCACCGGAACAGGCAATAGACGAAGCTCTGGGTCTTTCCGGCCGGGGTCTCGTGTTGCTCGCTGCGAGTTTCCAGCAATTCCAGATCACCACCGAGGGCCTGCTGCAGGGTCTCCGGACGATAACGCACCACCGGCAGCCCGCTGCACATCTCCGGCCCGTCCTCGGCAAAGGTGGCGACGATCAGGTGCGCCCCCGGCAACAGGGCCTGTTTGAGCAGATCACGGTAACGGGCGCGGTCCCGCTCATCCACCAGGAAATGGAACACCGCCCGGTCATGCCAGATGGCATAGCGGTGCATGGGTTTGTATTCGGTCACATCCGCCTGTACCCAATCCACCTGCCGGGCCCGTTCAGCCAGGCGCTGAACGGCCCGATCCAGCGCTTTGGCCGAGATGTCCAACACACACAGGTTGCGGTAACCGCGATCCAGGAGATGATCCACCAGAGTGGAGGCACCACCGCCCACATCGATGATGGGAGTGTCGGCCCCGCCGCGGGCGGCGGCGATCAGCTCCAGGGAAAAGGCGGGGTTGTCCTGATACCAGGACACCTCGTCCGGTGCCTTGTCGGTATAGACCCGTTCCCAATGGTTTTTTCGGTCCATGGGCAGGTGTCCCCCTGTAAGGTTCGTGCCATCCGGTTCATTTCTCCCCGATATGCAGGCAGGCGATACCGAAGGACAGGTTGCGGTAGCGGACCCGCCGGAAGCCGGCCTCCTCCATCATGGCCTTGAACTCCTCCTGATCGGGGAAACGGCGTATGGATTCGACCAGATAAGTATAGGCTTCGGGCTCGCCGGCCACCCAGGCGCCGAGGCGCGGGATCACCAGGAAGGAATAGAGATCATAGAACGGCCTGAGCCAGAAATAGGGTCGGGAGAATTCCAGGCAGAGGAAACGCCCACCGGGCTTCAGAACCCGTACCGCCTCGGCCAGTGCCTGTTCCATGTGCGTGGTATTGCGGATGCCGAATGCCACCGTGACCGTATCCACGGAAGCATCCGCCAATGGCATGGCCTCGCCGGTACCCGCCAGGCAGCGCACACCATCCAGGCCCTTCGCCAGACCCTGGCGCATCATCGCCAGACTGGGATCGACAATGAATACATCGCCGCCATAAAACGCCAGCTTGCGGGCAATATCGCCGGTACCGCCGGCCAGGTCGACGATGGTCCGCCCCTCCACAGACCCGGCCTCGCGCGCCATCACCCGCTTCCACAGGCGATGGATGCCAAAGCTCATGGCATCGTTCATCAGGTCATAACGGCCGGCCACGGAATCGAATACGCGGCGGACCAGCGCCGTGCGCTGCTGGGGATCGACCTCCCGGTTACCGAAAGATCGGGACAGCCGGCTCATGGGATACCGTCAGAGGGGAGCGGAGAGGATTAGAGATGGGACATATGGGAACCGCCACCCTGGGAAGTCTGCCCGACCCAGGGGGGATCGAACAGACTCCCGGAAGGGTGGCGGAAACGCGCGGCCGTTACAGGGAGGACAGCCAGTCCGCGATCTGCTTCATTTCGTCCTCGCTGACACCGGCGATGATGGCCTTCATGGCAGCGGCCATGCCGTTGGCGCGGGCACCGGACTTGATGTCCTTCATCTGCTGCAGGGCGTAGGCGGCGCTCTGACCGGCCAGTTTCGGATACACGGGCATCACGGGGGACTTGGCGTCGGGACCATGACAGGCCGAGCAGCCCTTGGCTGCATACAGGGCGGCACCATCGGCGGAGGCCATGGAAGAACCGAAGGTCAGGGCGGCGGCCGCCGCGATCAGAGCGATTTTGCGCATTTCAGAACTCCTGAATCATTGGTGTCTGGCAAAAAGTCGGGGAAGGATGAACGTGCACACCGGCAAGGTCAAGCCCCCCGTCAACGGCCTGAGCCACGGATCAGGCCATGAATCCCGGGGATATTCCTTCCCATGAGGAGCGTGCTTCATTGCTCCAGGGCGGGGGAGAATGGCCGTTCACCGGCCACGAAGCAAGCAGAATTGTCAATCGGCCGGCGGGACGTCAGCCGGGCTTGCCATCGACCCGTGGCCGCAGATAGACGGGGGCGTATTGAATGGCCCACCCTCCCGTCGCCAGCAACCAGAGCAGCGCGGAAAGCAGATAGGCATGGAGTATCCCCGGCACCGGTACCAGTTCAGCGGTGATGCGCACCACGGCGGCCGCGTTGACGCCCAGGAAGCACCACCAAGTATAGAGATTCATTTCCAGCGGCCGGCCGGAATGGCCGCGTGTCACCCGCGTCGCCATGGCGATGACCATACCCGCCATACAGCCGATCCCAAGGGCGTGCAAAGGCGCGCGGCCGAGCCAGGACGAGCCGTTGGACAACACGATCAGACTGTCGAGGGCGTACAGCCCCATGGCCACGCCGAGCCAGAGAAACGCGATGTGCAGAACCCCCAGGAGACGCACCGACTGGGCGCGCACCAGCCCCCAGCGTGAGCTGAGATAGAAGGCCATGCCCGCCAGCAGCAGATCGAAGGGGAAGGTCCATGCGGGCATGCCCAGTCCCTCCAGCAGGGCATGCCCGGAAACCGCCACCCACATCGCCGGCAGAAACCCGCTCGGCTGTACCAACTGGTAGGGCTTCAGCACGACACTGCTGAAGAAGGGAATCATGCGGTGCGCCACAGTGAAGAATACCGGCACCAGGAAAAGCCACAGGCCGATCTGCCGCGCCGCGCTCAACAACCAATAATGACCGGTGAACAACCACAGGGCGAACAGGGCCGCGCCCAGCCAGCCGGCCATCAGGGCCAAGTTCAGATGCGTCTCATGCAACTTGCCGCGGACGGGCGTCTGCCGGTAGACCTTCAACAGCGCCCCCAGGGCCACCAGCCACCCGGCGAGAAACAACATCACCCCGGCCGCCATCAGGACCGCATGAACCAGCAGTCCAATCCAGACCACACCCATGCCCGCCACCAGCAACCACCATGCCCCCGCATAGCGCAAATAGCCGATCTCCTGCCAACGCATCCAGCGCGGATAGGTGGTCATGAGGAAACCGAAGATGAAGAACGGAAACACCCCGTAGATCATCATGAACAGATGCACCCAGATCGGCGGCACGGCCAGCGACAGCGGCTGTCCCAACAGGCGCAGAAGCAGTTCCACCCCCCAGAACGACATCACCAGCACCAGTTGCACGGCCGCTGGGAAGAACATCATGCGATGCGGCGCGGCGGAAAAGACCTTCCAGCGCCGGAAACGGTCCGCGGGACCGGAAGAGCCCGGAGCAGGGATGGCGATACACATGACGAGGTTATGAATCCGTACGACGAGGTGGGGATACTTGCGGATTGCAACACATCCGCACCGGCGCGGCGTTGACAACCATCAACCGCCACCGGCCCCACCGCCGCGGCGATGGGAGCGGTGGGGCCTGAACGGACGGATGCGTGGCGGTCAGAACAGAGTGTAAATGAAGGGGGCCACCGCGGAGCCCTGGGTGAGCACGATCAGCGCCCCCAGGAGCAGCATGACGATGATGATGGGGGCCAGCCAGAACTTCTTGCGTTCCCGCATGAAGCTCCAGGGCACCTCTAATAATTCTGTTTGAGCAGATTCGTGTCGGAGGCCCGTGAGAACAAGGCGAAGTTCGCAGCCAATAGCACGCTATTGGCAAGAACTTCAACGCAGTTATCGCGGGCCTCCGGCGCGAAGATGCCGAACACGAATTATTAGAGGTGCCCTCCACAGGTCTTTGAGTAATTCGAACATCTCAGTCTCTCCGAGTCGGCCAAGGACTCTCTGAACAAGTACCGGGGGAAGGGGGCTTGGGGGAAGGGCTCATCCGCGCCCCCGCAAGCCATTGATTTTCATCCTTCCCCCAACAGACGATCCCCTGAAAGGGGGCTCTGATCAAGGCGCATGGCGACTTGATCAGGGCTTCCCTAAAACGGGTTTTCCATACTCTTGGCGGGCGGACGCCGGGAGGCCACGCGGTAGCTGTCCTCATCGGCCAGCCATTCCCTGCGCATCGGGTCCTTGCCGAACAGGCGCATCAGCAGACCCACCGGGGTGAATACCAGGTAATACAGCAGCGACAGGATGATGCGGGTGTTCACCCAGCCGAGACCGTGCCCAAGCTTCATCCAGGCACGGTAGACCGGCGCCAGGGAGGATGGAGCGATCAGCGCCCAGCTCACCGCCACGACCGCCACGATCCAGGGCCACAACGGCCAGGCGCGGTCGAACAGCCAGGGGAAGAGCAGGCCGAACAGGCCGCCGACCATGGCGCCGAAGACCAGCCCGAATTCCCGCAATGTCTTGGTGTCGGATGTCGGATTTACGTTCATGAGGCTCTGGGCTCGTACCTGGGAGAGGCTCCCTTTCAGTCCAGTTCGAATTCGTCCCGCCAGGAGTCGTCCTGCTCCCATTCCGGCTGGTCACCCTTGTACAGGAGGTAGTTCTCCAGCACCAGGTAATCCATCTCGGTGCGCATGAAGCAACGGTAGGCATCCTCCGGACTGCCGACAATGGGTTCGCCGCGCACATTGAACGAGGTATTGACCAGCACCGGACAACCGGTGCGTTCCTTGAACGCCTGCAGCAGCCGGTAATAACGGGGATTGGTCTCCTCGTGGACGGTCTGGATACGGGCGGAATAGTCCACGTGGGTAATGGCCGGCAGCGTCGAGCGCCGCACATGCAGCTTTTCGATGCCGAACAGGCGCTACTGCTCCTCGGTCATCTCCACCCGCAGGTGTTCCCTCACCGGAGCCACTATGAGCATGTAGGGACTCGGGCGATCCTGGACGAAATAGTCGGACACGTCCTCGTTCAGCACCGATGGGGCGAAGGGGCGGAAGGATTCACGGTACTTGATCTTCAGGTTCATCACCGACTGCATCTTCCCGCTGCGCGGGTCGCCGAGGATGGAGCGCCCGCCCAGGGCGCGCGGACCGAATTCCATGCGCCCCTGGAACCAGCCGACCACGTTTTCCCCTTCCAGGATCTCCGCCAGTTTCGGCATCAACTCGGTATCATCCAGCCGCTGGTATTTCGCGCCCAGCGAATCCAGGCAGGCACGAATTTCCCCGTCACTGAAACGCGGCCCCAGGTAGGCACCACGCATGGCATCCCCCGGCCGGGCCTGGCGGGGCTGCCCCAGGTATTCATGCCACACCGCCAGGGCGGCTCCCAGGGCACCACCGGCATCCCCCGCGGCCGGCTGCACCCAGATATCCTTGAAGGGCCCCTCGCGCAGCAACTTGCCGTTGGCCACACAGTTGAGGGCGACGCCACCGGCCAGGCACAGATAGTCGGCACCGGTCTCCCTTTGCAGGGAACGGGCCAGGCGCATCACCACCTCCTCGGTCACCACCTGGATGGATGCGGCGATGTCCATGTGCTTCTGGGTCAGTTCGGATTCCGCCGTCCGTGCGGGTCCATCGAACAGGGCGGCAAAGCGGTCATTGGTCATGGTCAGACCGGTGGCGTAATTGAAGTAACGCATATCCAGGCGGAAACTGCCGTCCTCTTTCAGATCCATCAGATGGTCGAGGATCCGGTCCGCATACACGGGCTCGCCATAGGGGGCCAACCCCATGAGTTTGTACTCGCCTGAATTGACCTTGAAACCGCAGTAATAGGTGAAGGCCGAATACAGCAACCCCAGTGAATGGGGGAAGTCGATTTCCCACAGTGGTTGCAGATCGGCGCCATCACCCAGCCAGGCCGATGTGGTGGCCCACTCGCCGACACCATCCAGGCACAACACGGCGGCCTTGTCGAACGGGCTGGGATAGAAGGCCGATGCGGCATGGGACTGGTGATGACCGGCAAAACGCAACGGTGGCAGCTCGCCGGCCCGGCAACCACCCAGGGCGGACAATTCCTTTTTCAGCGTGTTTTTCAGATAGAGCTTTTCCTTCAGCCACACGGGCATGGCCGCCAGGAAGGAACGAAAACCCCTGGGAGCATAGGCCAGGTAGGTTTCCAACAGGCGCTCGAACTTTACCAGCGGCTTGTCATAGAAAACGATCTGGTCGAGATCGGTGAGCCCGATGCCCGCTTCACGCAGGCAGTAGGCAATGGCCTGGCCGGGAAAACCCGCATCGTGCTTCTTGCGGGAAAAACGCTCCTGCTGTGCCGCGGCATGCACCTCCCCATCGACCAGAAGGGCAGCGGCGCTGTCGTGATAGTAGGCCGAAATCCCCAGAATGTACCGGCTGCCCGGATTGCCCATGCAAGCTCCTGCTGTTGGTTATCGGATGCATCCAAGAGCGCGCGATTATCTTGCAGAGGAGGTGAGAAGACAAAACCTGCCACACCGAACCCTACTATTATTAACCCGGCGACCAAGCAGGTCGCCGGGTTAATAGTAACAATCACTGCTCGGTCCGATTGCCGGGATCGGTGTCATGTATTGGGATGTCGAAGATCACGCTGCATCCTTTTCCCTTCGCTTTCGCCTGATACATGGCAATATCGGCTGCGCGCAGAAGATTTTCGGTGGTCGGATTGGGGGTGTCGGTGAAGGCAATACCGATGCTGGTGGAGATCGTTACCACCTCCCCATCAAGATCGAACGGACTCGCCAGCGCCTTCTGGATCCGCTCGGCGACGTCGACGGCGGTCTCACGATGGCCGAGATCCTTCAGCAATACGGTGAATTCGTCACCCCCCAGACGGGCCACGGTATCTTGGGGACGGACGCACTCGGCAATACGCCGCGCCGTCTCCGCAAGCAGACGGTCGCCGAACTCATGACCCATGGAATCATTGATGGGCTTGAAGCCATCCAGATCGAGGAACATCACCGCCGAGAGGGACCTTTTCCGGTTGTGTTCGCTATCCAGATGGTGATGGAGGCGGTCCATGAACAGGCTTCGGTTGGGCAATCCCGTGAGAGCATCGTAATAGGCCTGCTGTTTCAGGCGTTGCTGGGCGAAATGGCGTTTGATCAGGGTCCCCATGATATCGGCGACCGCACTGAGGAAGCGCACTTCCTGTTCGTCCCGGAGATGGCCAGGGGCGACGTAGAGAGTGAATACGCCAAGCAAGTGCTCACCATCGAGGATGGGTATGCAGTAATGACCATGATCACTCATTCCGGGATAGCGGGTCTCATGGCGATCGTCCACCTTGCTGGCGAACAGAATTTCGCGGCTGGCCGCGACCCGTCCGCAGAGACAGCGGCCATAGGGAACCTCAAGGCAGGTCTCCAGCAATGATGGATACAGCCCTATCCACGCCACCATTTGCAGGCACTCGTTCTCGGGATCGGCGAGAAATATTGCTCCCTTGGTCTGGAGATCGGCGACGGCACTGTGGGTAGTCACCTCCAGGATGCGATGCAATTGGGATTCGAAGGGTTGATCGGAGAGGGATATCTCCAGAATATCGCTCAGCGTGCGTTCGTTGCGTAATTCCTGAGCCAGTTGACGTTTCATCTCGGCCTGCTGTCTCCCCCATCGCCCGGCAAGCCGATGCCCCCAGAGGATGCCCGCCAAGCCAAGACACCAGATCAGGCCATGGCCACCCCATATCCCCCGGATCTGATCGACCTTCGCGGCTTCCAGGGGGAGCAAGGAAACCTTTACAGAAAGCCCGCCGAGGATCTCACCCGCATTGACTCCTTGTTCCTGATGACAGTCCAGGCAGGCTGGCGAAGCGATGCGGGGCCTCAACTCGCGCAACCACCGCTTACCGTTCTCACTGACGACCTCCGACCAATAGGGCGCCCCATCGTGGATACGACGTAACGCATCCCGCTCCCAGGGATCCGGCGCATTTTGCTCCGACAGGAAACGGAGTGCGGTTGCCCGCACACGCACACTGTCAGGATCTTCCGTCGTCTCATCGATCAACCGGATCAAATAAGAGGAGTTGACCAGGGTGAGCAGCCTGCCATCGGGATCCAGAATATCCCGGTAGGGGAGATGGGCGAGAAAGGGGCTCGGCTCGACCCCTTTGTCCACGGCGACGTAGACCCCTCCCACATGGGTCACGAAACGTCGTATGGCCGCCTGGGTTTCCAACGCCGCACGTGCTTGGTTGCGGGCCTCCTCCACCACCCCCCGCTCCTGCTGCCACAGGTTCCAGGCAAGGGAAGCGGCAACCACCAGGGTCCACAACAACACTGCGGCGAGCGCCATGAGGTGGCGTGATGTCCCCGTTCCCCGTAAGAGAAGGTCATTGAACATAAGTAGTGGCTTGTCCGACTGGGTGGGAAATGAAATGGGACAGATGCCGTGAAGCAGAGTCGAGCACACCTTGCCACTAGCAGCCTAGGCATAAGGAAGGGTGCAATGAGTGGCTACACAAGCCACTCGGTCAGTAACAATAGCAGGTTTATATCCTTATGGAACCTTGGAAGCCCCGATCAAAACGAGCGACGCAAGCTTGAGCAAAAAGCGCGCGCCATGGGGAGATACGACAAAATACCGGACAGGGGCCCCCTCATTTCGCAAATACGCCGACGCATAGGACAACCTCTGTCTCCCAAAACCAGGGCACGGAACGCCATATTTCACGAGGGGCGATGATATTTCCGGTACAGGTCGACAGCCTGTCGGACTTACCCATCCGCCCCCTGACAAAGCTTCATTCACAGGTCCACAGCCGCTTTGCTGATGTTGGTCCTGGCAACCCGGCCACCCAACAGGCCTCGTCAATACCATGCAAAGACAGAATCAGTTGCCCCCCCTTCCGCGCAATACCTTGATCTGAAAAAGCGTATTACGCTCCTCCTCCTCCAGCACCGAATCGATATAACGGATGGTCTCGCGATAGCGGGGGATGATGTTGTACTTCAGCGCATTGACCCGTTTCTGCGTTTTGCGCTGTTCCACCAGCAGGCGCCAGAGGGCGGTTTCCGCCTCACCGAGACGGGCCAGGAGTACGGCCGCGTCAGCCATATGACGTCGGGTCTCGTCCAGGCTGGCATCGGTGCCCATCAGGCCCAGCGGCTTCAACGGCAGCCGCTCCATCCTCACGGACGGATATTCCACCCCCACATGCGTGCGCGGGACAATATCCACCTTCAGAGTCGGTTCCAGCCCCATGCTGACCTGGCGCAACTGGCGAGTGCCCATGCGCATGTGGGTCACGCCCAACCAGCGGTAGGCCTCATTGAGGCACTCACTGGTGTCACGGCGCAGCCGGCGGTATTGCCCCAAGCGTTCGTGGACCAACCGGGTCAGCAGTTCCTTCTTGCGTTCCAGCAGGTCATGGCCCTGTTCCAGAAACCCCATCTGCCGCCTGAGGTACAGCAGGGAGTTCTTGGTGGGCGGTACATTGAGGCGCTCGGGCATGGGCAATCAACCAGGCTGGTGGAATCTCCGCCACTCCGGGCAGGAGAGGATGTCACACCCGCGGAACCAGGCCGGACAAGGCATCATCCCACCTCATCTCCGCCATCCACCACCTCCTGTGCCTGCCGGCTGTGGCTGCCACGGCGGTGGTACTTCTCCAGATCAGCCTCGCTGACCCGGCTGAGCGCTTCCGGCGGAAAGATGGACAGCAGGTCCCAGGCCAGATCGAGGGTCTCGACGATGGAACGCTCCTCGTCCCCGCCCTGCCCCACGTAGCGTTTCTCGAAGGCATCGGCGAAGGCCAGGTAGTTGCGGTCGCGCTTGGACAGCTCCTCGGCGCCGATGATGGAGGCCAGGTTGCGCGCCTCCATGGCCCGCGCATAGGAAGCGTAGAGCTGATTGGCCAGGCGCGGATGATCCTCGCGGGTGTCATCCTTGCCGATGCCGTCCTTCATCAGCCGCGACAGGGACGGCAGGATGTTCACCGGCGGATACACCCCTTTGTTGTGCAGTGTGCGGTCGAGCACGATCTGTCCCTCGGTGATGTAACCGGTCAGATCCGGAATGGGGTGGGTGATGTCGTCGGAGGGCATGGTCACCACCGGCATCATGGTGATGGAACCATGGCGGTCCCTGATGCGTCCGGCCCGTTCGTAGATCTCCGCCAGATCGGAATAGAGATAGCCGGGGTAGCCCTTGCGCGCCGGTACGTCGCCCTTGGCGGTGGCCACCTCGCGCAGCGCCTCGGCGTAGTGGGTCATGTCAGTGAGCACCACCAGCACATGCATGTCCAGATCGAAGGCCAGGTACTCGGCGGCGGTCAGGGCGGTGCGCGGCAGGATCAGGCGTTCGATGGCCGGATCGTCGGCCAGGTTGACGAACATGACCACGTTGCCCAACACCCCGGAGGACTCGAAATCGTCCTCGAAAAACTTGGCATCGCTGTAGGACACCCCCATGGCGGCGAACACCACGACAAAGCGGGACTCCTCGTTGAGCAACCGGGCCTGACGCACGATCTGCGCCGCCAGCCGGTTGTGGGGCAGGCCGGGCCCGGTGAAGATGGGCAGTTTCTGCCCGCGTACCAGCGCATTCAGCCCGTCGATGGTGGACACGCCGGTCTGGATGAACTCGCACGGATAGGCGCGGGCCACGGGATTGATCGGCTTGCCGTTTACATTGCGCCGGGTGCTGGATATCAGCGGCGGGCGGCCGTCGCGCGGTTTTCCCAGACTGTTGAAGATGCGCCCGAGCATGTCCGGTGACAAGGGCAGTTCGAATGGCTGGTCGAGGAAACGCACCCAGGTGCTGTCCAGGTCCAGGTCATCGGTACCCTCGAATACCTGCACCAGGGTCAGCTGCGGCGAGGTGCGGATGACCTGGCCGTTACGTTTGCGGCCACGATAATCGCGCACCACCACCCGGTCGCCGAAGGCTACGCAGGCCCCACCCTGAAGGAACAACAGCGCACCGCGTGCCGCCTGGCAGGTCCGGTATTCTTTTTCCCTCATGACTGCCGCGCGCCTCCATATTCCAGGCGAAGCTCATCGAAAGCGGCGTTGATCTCCTCCCGGAAACCGCGCAACCCGTCCAGCCGTTCCGAATCGTGGTCGCTCTTCAGACGCCGCACCCGACTCAACAGGGGCATGTCGATGAGCAACCGCACCGGCACCGCCAGTTTCAGCATCTCCATGCCATGGCGGATCACATCCAGCACCAGTTCCAACAGCAACAACTGTTTCTCCGGTGAGCAATAGCGATCCACCTCGTCCAGGGCGCTCTGCTGCAACACCGCCTCGCGGATCAGCACGGCCCCTTCCAATTCCCAGCGCTGGGTGGGCGAGAGGGCCTCAGGCCCAACCAGGTTGACGATGCGGTTCAGCTCCTCGGCCCGGGCCAGCAGACCGAGGGCATCACCGCGCATCCGTTCCCAGTTCGCATCGATGTGTTCCGACCACCAGCGCGCGGCGATGGAGACATCTTCGGAAAAACTTTCATTCCAATCCACCGAGGGATAGTGACGGGAATCGGCCAGGCTCTTGGACAAGGCCCAGAAGGTGCGCACGATCTCCTTGGTGTGGCGTGTCACCGGTTCGGAGAAATCACCGCCAGGGGGGGACACCGCGCCGATCAGGGTCACCGAACCATAATCGCCGCCCAGGGTCTTCACCCGTCCGGCACGCTCGTAGAAGGAGGACAGGCTCGAGGCCAGATAGGCGGGATAGCCCTCCTCCACCGGCATCTGCCCCAGGCGGCCACTCACCTCGCGCAGAGCCTCGGCCCAGCGGCTGGTGGAATCGGCCACCATGACCACATCCAGACCCTGGTCGCGGAAATACTCGGCAATGGTCACGCCCACGTAGATGGAAGCCTCGCGGGCCACCACCGGCATATTGGAGGTATTGGCCACCAGCAGGGTTCGCTCCATCAACGAACGACCGGTATGCGGATCGGTCAGGCGCGGGAAGCTCTCCAGCACATCCACCAGCTCATTGCCGCGCTCGCCACAACCCACGTAGAGCACGATGTCGGCATTGGCCCAGCGGGCGATCTGTTGTTGCACCATGGTCTTGCCCGCACCGAACGGCCCCGGCACGGCCCCCTTGCTGCCCTTGAGCAGCGGAAAAAAGGTATCCAGGATGCGTTGCCCGGTGAGCAGCGGCGCCACGGCATCGTCGCGCCTGCGGTAGGGCCGCGGGATACGCACCGGCCAACGATGGAACAGCCGCAGTTCATGCACCCTGGCACCCTCGCCATGCACGCGGGCGACAACCTCGTCGATGCCGTAGTCACCGGCCGGCATCTGCTCCACCAGCACCCCTTCCACATCGGGGGGAACCAGAATGCGGTGTTCGATGGATTCGGTTTCCTGCACCGTGCCCAGCACCATCCCGGCGATGACCGGACTGCCCTCGGCCAGGCCCTCGGCAGGCTGAAAGGCCCATTTCCTCTCCCGGTCCAGGGCCGGCAGATTCAGGCCACGGACAAGCTGGTCGCCACTCTCGGCGAAGATCGCCTCCAGCGGCCGCTGCACGCCATCGAAGATGCCACCCAGCAAACCCGGCCCCAGTTCCACCGAAAGCGGTATACCCAAGGCCCTGGCCTCCTCGCCGGGCCGCAAGGACTGGGTGTCCTCGTAGACCTGTACCGTGGCCCGCTCCCCTTCCAGGGCGATGACCTCGCTGATCAGACCGAAGCGGCCGATACGGACCTGCTCGCCATTGCGCACACCGGGCAGGTGGACGGTTACGATGGGGCCGTTGATTTCGATGATCTCGCCCATGTCTTTCGCAGCTTACCGGCTGTTCGCCCTCATCCCTTGAAGAAGGCATTCATGTGCGGTGCGCTCACGAACAACCGCTCCATGATCACCCGTTGCAGATCCTCGAGCATGCGATCCATGCGTCCCTCGAAGGTGTTGTCCACCTGGATGCGTCCACCCTCCGAGCGCACCAGCACACCGCCGGTGCAATCCTTCGGTTCGGTGGCCAACCGTATCTGCTTGCCGGGCACTGTTTCCCGCACGAATTGCTCCCAACTGCCGCGCAGACGATCCAGGTCACGGGCATTGACCTCCGCCACCAGATTCTCCCGCTCGATGGCCGCCGCGCCCTGCGCCAGGAAGGCGGTGAAAAGCCCCGCATAGCGCTCCTCGTCCTGCGCCAGTTCTTCCAGACGCTCGCGCAGACCGGTCATGACCTGTTCCACCAAGTGCCAGCGTTCACGGTCCAGTTCAGCCTGCATGCGGATCTCTGCGACCTGCACCAGCCGGCGGAATTCACGTTCGGAACGGATCTTGGCGGCCTGCACCTCGCGCTCCTCGCGCAGGCGCAGGCGCTCGGCCAATTCGGCCTGGATGCGTTCACAGTTGAGCTTCGCTTGATCGCTGTATTCGGCGGCCAGGGCCTGGGCACGTGCCAGCAGGGCGTCCTCCAGGGTTTCGACTGCCACGTGGTTTTTCATGGCCCGTCACTCCAGAACAGAGGCGGCCACGGACGACCCCGGGCCTCCCGGCGCCCGGCCGCCGGGGCACTGTGAACCGTAACGATTCCGGCACTCATCCACCTGCCCATGTTTCATTCCTCTCCATCGTCCAATGCCAATGCAGCCGGCCCGAGGATCTTTGCCACCAACTGTTCCACCGAGGGGTGATAGTCCTCCGGCGCATGCAGCGGCGGCACTTCCACCACCACCACGTTGGAGCATTCGCAGTGCATCTGTTCCAACGCCGCCGCGCTGCCACGCGCCAGGGTGTGCTCCAGCATGACCAGGGCCTTCACGCCATGCTCCCCTTGTTTGCGCAAGGTGGAGAGCAGCGCCATCACATCGTCGAAATCGGCGTCCGGCAGGGTCTCGAAACCCAGCAGGGCAAACCCTTCGGTGAGCGCCGCGCTGCCGACTGCAATCATGCGCATGGCCCCGGCCATGCTCAGATCCGATCGAGCATGAGGATGGTCACCACCACACCGTAGATGGCGATCCCCTCGGCCAGACCGAGGAAGATCAGGCTGCGGCCGAAGACCTCGGGCTTCTCCGTGATGACCGCCAGCGCCGCGGCGCCCACTGGACCGACGGCAATACCGGCGGCGATGGTGGCCAGGGCCGTGGGCAGGGCCGCACCGATCATGGCCAGGCCGAAACCGAGGGAAACCTCACCGCCGCCGGTGCTGGCCGCCTCCGCCGCCGCCATGGCCTCGTTCGTCCCCAGCCACAGCAGCCCCATCTCGGCGGCCAGGAACACGGCGATATTGGCCGCCAGCGAGGTCTTCAGCCCGCGGCGGCTGGCGAACCCCACCCTTTGCGGCGCGAATTCCAGATAGAGGCCAAGACCGATCAGGCCCAGCACGCTCAAGCTCATCAAAGCAACCAGCCAATACATGATGTCTTCTCCACTTGCCGATGTTGCGTTACCCGACAACGCCCAGGGTGAGGGGCCGGAAGGGGCGCCCCTCGCCACCAAAAAACCGGGAAAACCCCTCGTAATATTCCAGGCGCAATACCTGTATGGCCACGATGGCCCCTTCCAGGACGATGATGAAGATATTGCCCAGCACCAGGGTGACCCAGTGCCCTGCGCTGCCCAGGTCCGCGGCCAGGGTGAATACGGCGAAGGCCAGTGCCACGTGGTTGAGACTGAAGGCCGCCACGCGCAGGAATGACAGGCTGTTGGATACATAGGAGATGGCCGTGTCGAACCCCTCGATGAGGGTGACCAGCAACCGCTCACCCAGGGGGGCGCGGGTCCGGAACCAGATATTGAGCAGGACCAGCGCCGCCGGAACCAACAGCACAGATGCCTCGACAGCGCCGTAGCGCCCCTTCTCCAACCAGCTCCATACGCCATAGACACCACCGGCGAACATCGCCAGCCCGGCCATGCCGTGACCATCGAACAGGGCCGCGACCAGGCGGCCGGAAGTGAAACGGTTGATCACCGTCAGGCTGCCGGTGAACAGGATGAAGCCAATGCCCCAGGCCAGCGCCAGCGTGAGCATGAGTATGGGGTCGTGCAGCGGCGCCATCCACAGCGGCCTGATCCATTCCTCGTAGCCGAATACGCTGCCGTACAGAAAACCGAACAGGATCGATGCACTGCCGGCTGCCACGGCGAATGAACCGAAACCATGCAGCCTGCCCCGCGCCAGCCAGCCTG
>CAYPEH010000056.1:0-16397 GCA_964409585.1 uncultured Chromatiales bacterium
TGGATTTTCATCCTTCCCCCAATAGGCAATCCCCCGAAAGGGGACTCTGATCAAGCGCGTAGCGACTTGATCAGAGCTTCCCTAAGCAATCAAGCGATCTGCCGGCGTGTATTCCCTCGCGGCGCATGTGGATTGAGCCGGTTCTGTGCGCGCACCAGGCGTTCCATGGTGCGCAGATCCTTCTCTTCCAGGCGCAGGGCCGCATCCACCCAGACGGTGACCACACTCAACAGTTCCTCATGGGTGATGGGCTGTACGAAGCGCCGTGATTCGAACACCGCCCGCCGGGCATTGGCATGACGCGAGTGCTTGCGGACATATTCCGCCACCGCCTCCCCGCCCCGACCCGGCTCGGCCAGCACATCCACCACACCAAGCTCATACATCTCTTCGGCCGTATAGGCACGCCCGTTGAGCAACAGGCGCTCGGCCTCCACCACCGGCATGCGGCGGGTGAGGAAACTGTAGGCCCCCATGCCCGGAAACAGATTGAACAGCACCTCCGGGAAGCCCATCTTGATTCCACGTTCGGCGATGATCACATTGCAGGACAAGGCCGCCTCCAGCCCTCCCCCCAATGCGTCACCCTGCACCAACGAAATGGTGGTGACCGGAACCCCCATATTGCTGTGGAAACCATAGGCCGCATCGATGGCCGTGGAGGCATAACGCAGCATGGTTTCACGGTCTTTCTTGCGGATCAGTTGCACGAAGGTGTTCAAGTCGCCCCCCATGCTGTAGATCCCTGGCAGCCGTGATGCGAACACCACGTAATTGATATCCGACTTTCCGTTGCTTTCGATCTGTTGCCGCACCCGCTGTGAGGTCATCTCCTGGAAACGAAGAATGTCCGACAACAGCTCGCTGGAAAAACAGGGACGGGGATGAGGGTCCATATATCCCCACATCACGCCCAATTCCGCATCGAACCGCACATCAAAGGATTGATAGTGCCCATAAACCGAACCCGTGGTGTACATGACATTTTCCATGTCTATCTCCTTAAAACCGTGATTGCATATTAGGAATGAACACGGTGGGGCATCATTTTCAGGGGCTCCCCACCCATACCCCTGGGAACAGTATGAGCGCCCCAGCCCCAATGTTGCACCCGGGGCGCGATCATCGCGCCCCGGGGCAACTTGGGACTGGAGACAGACAAAAAGGAAGCTCCGACTCCGATCGGACGGGCAGGGATCACGATTGCGGGCGGTTACGTGGGAAATGGAGGCCAGGGAACCTCCGATCGAATCGTGGCACGGCGCCTCGGCGCGTCCAATCGACCTTTTCGGTGTTACGAATCTTCGCAATAGCCGGGCTATCAGCCTGAGTCCGACAGGCTGCTATGCGTGCGATTCGCGCCTTGAAGTGGACGATTCTCCACGCCAATCCGCTCGCGCCGGACTCGATCAGAGGTTCCCAAGGTGGCGGCCGGGGACCCATCATGGCCCACTCCGGCCATGTCCGTCACCAGCGGACTTTCAGCATCCCGGTCAGTCCCGAAGGCAATTCCAATGAGGCCACGCCATCCGCACTGGCGCGGCCGCCTCCGGCGAAACCGTCCATGCTCAATTCCACATTGGCCAGCGGGGTGATGCCGAACAGCAACAGGCGGGTTTCACCACCGATCAATGGCAGTGACAACGGATCATGGATACCGCGTTCGACGAACACCACCAGGCTTTGCCCGGTGGACAGTCCCCGTACTCCGGCTTGGCGGATATCCAGAACGCGGGCCGGCGTATCGACCGGTGAATCCAGCGAGGGACTCAGAACCATGAGAAAGTGATCGCTCTTGCGTGGCGCGCCCGGCTGCACCTCGATACGCCACATGCCGGTATCGAACCAAGGGCGGATATTGGCGCCCTGGATCATGTTTTCACCATCCAGGTCCGAGTCATCCCCGTCCTTCTCCACATAGAAGCGGTAATCCGGGCCACCCACCAGGCGCATCACCGCATCCCGCGGATAGATACGATCCACCCGCAGATGGGAACGCCCCATGGACACCATGGCCGTATCGGCCGTGCTTTCGAGGATGCCATTGATCTCCTTGCCCTTCAGGACCCGCAGGCCCTCCACCTCGGGCCGGACCTTGGTGTGCAGCAACCATTTCTTGGTATAGGAAGGGTCGGTGGTATCCACCCGGTCGTGGACGATCAAACGGTCCTCGCCGAACAGGTACAACAACTCGCGGGATACCAGGCTCACCTTTCCACCCCGGCCGTTGTCATCGTAGCGGGTGCTGTTGTAGGCCCTTGTCAGGTCGGCGGAAACATACGTGTAGAGGCCATCCTGGTGTTCGAAGGCCCTGATCCCGCCACCCTCGAAATGCAGCCCGTCACCGATGTTCTGAAGGTAATCCTCGACACTGCGCACCCAGGAACCGGTGGGAATGATCACCCGCTGGCCACCGTCGGCAACATTGTCCTTGAAGAACCGGTTGGGCTGGACCTTCTCACCGGGCCGCAACACCAGCAGTGAATTCTTCGCCACGGTGCGGATGCTGTAGTTGAGCCGGTTGGGCTCCATGTACGCACCGTAGGTGCCACTGTTGATCGCCAGCGGCGCCCCTTTGTAGAGGCTGAAATGGCCAGCGTCATAGTGGCCGTGATGGGTCAGGACATTGCCGGCCCGGAAGCTGATGAAGGTGTCGTCCTTGCCCCAGCCGGAACGGATATAGCCCTGGTTGAGGAACCCCCGGCCAAACAGGTCGGCGCGCGGCAGCCACCGCTCCAGATTGGCCAGGCTGCCCGGTTCGATACCCGGCAGGGACGGCACCGACGGGTCGTTGAGCAGGGTGAAACTCCACCGGTAGCCACGGTAATAGCTCTGCTCGCCGTGCAGGGCATACAGATAGCGGGAGAAACTGCTGAACACCGGGTTGCCGGTCAACTGCGCGATCAGGTCCACCACCCGGCGGCTTTCATCCTTGAGATCCACACGGGGGCCGGAATCGCCAAAGTCCTCGATGCGATTGTCGGGCCGGGTCGCGTAGACATGCCACAGACCGAGGCGATTGACGATCCGCTTGACCGCCGGTGCCTGTTGCGCCCCCTCCAGGCCATTCAGATAGGCGGCCATGCCCAGCAGCAATTGCAGGGCGCGCACATTGATCCAGTAGTTGTATCCCTCCGGCCAGGCCTCACTCATCTCCATGGCGCGCAGGACGTCGAGGAAATGCCCCTGGGCGCGGTCGATCAGTTCCTGCCTCTCCGGAGACGGATCATCCAGGGCCACCGCGCACAACCAGGCCTGGGCCGCCAGTGTGGCCCTGCCATGCCAGAGGGAAGGTCCTTCGTCATCGAGGAGGGCCAGATAATCACGCAGCCCCAACTCCAGTTTCTGCTGCACCAGCAGGCGGTCGGCCTCGCTCAGATCCGGATGCAGGCTCATCAGATCATAGAGCCAGGCCAGTTCCCAGCCATTTCCGTAATGGCCGGAGGAATCGGGTGTATTGAGACGGAAGCCCCGCAGAGCCCCCAGGGCCTTGGCCGCGGCATCCGCCCGGCCGGTGTTGAGCCAGCAGGCCGCCGCGCCGAGGGCGCCACCGCCGTTACAGGGATCGAAGACCCTCGTCCCCTCCGCCTTCCAGAGGGCCATCCGTTCGGTCATCAGCGGCGCCTTGCCCCGGCCGTCCCAGTCCGCCAGTTCCGGCAGCAGGATGCGTGGATGACGCCGTTTGACACGTCCGTCGAAGACATGATTGGAGAAGGCCGCCGGCGGGGTGAGCAGTTCCTCCACCATGGGGGTGCGCAGCCCGGCCTTCTCCACCGCCTTGACCAGGAACTGGCGCGGAGTGAGGTGGAAATACCGCAAGGCGATCACCAGGCCGGCGGCGGCGGCCACATGAGCGCCGATTCCCACCAGGATCAGATAACCCGCCAACACCTTGCGCAAGGTACGGAAGCGTCCCGCCGGCGCCTTGTCCTTTCGTTTGCGTTTCACCATGACCGATTCGCCGCGTTCCTGTTCCTGATCGGGGATCGTCGTCAGAGGTTGACCTTGGGAACCTCTGAATAGGTCGTGGAACGCGATCTCGCCGCCGGAATCCGCCATTTCCGCGTTGCCCATCTTCGCAATAGCGGGCTATTGCGCGCGATGGGCGCCTTGAACTGACGAATTCCAATCGGCGATCTCATCGTCCCAGACTTATCCAGAGGTTCCCCTGTGCTCACGGGTATCACGGAAACGGATATCCGGCCAGCGCTCCTGGGTGAGATCCAGATTGACCCGGCTGGGGGCGATATAAGCCAGGTCGCCCGCGTGATCCAGGGCCAGGTTCGCCGCGGCCTTGTCGCGGAACCGCTCCAGCATCACCGGGTCATCGCATTCGACCCAGCGCACGGTATTGACGTTGACCGCCTCGAAACCGCATTCGACACCGTATTCGGTGAACAGGCGGTGGGCGGCCACATCGAACTGCAACATGCCGACCGCCCCCAGGATCAGATCGTTGTTCATCAACGGACGGAACAACTGGGTGGCCCCCTCCTCGCACAACTGGATCAGCCCCTTGAGCAAGGCCTTGGACTTGAGCGGGTCCTTCAGACGGACGCGCCGGAACAGTTCCGGGGCAAAGCTGGGAATGCCGGTGAACTCCAGATCCTCGCCCTGGGTGAAGGTGTCACCGATACCGATGGTGCCATGGTTGTGCAGTCCGATGATGTCGCCCGGATAGCCCTCCTCCACCGCCTCGCGACTGGAGGCCAGGAAGGTCATGGCATCCACCTTGATGTCACGCTTGATGCGCACGTGGCGCATCTTCATACCCTTGCGGTAGGTGCCCGAACAGATACGCAGGAAGGCGATGCGGTCACGGTGTTGCGGGTCCATATTGGCCTGGATCTTGAAAACGAAGCCGGAGAATTTTTCCTCGTCGGGTCGCACCTCGCGGCTGACGGCAGTGCGGGGCTGGGGTCCCGGCGCATGCTCGACGAAGGAATCCAGCAACTCGGTGATGCCGAAGTTGTTCAGGGCGGTGCCGAAAAACACCGGCGACTGCCGCGCCGCCAGATACTCGTCCGGGTCGAATGAGTGGCTGGCGCCGCGCACCAGTTCGATCTCCTCGCGGAACTCCTCCGCCAGGGAGCCCAGCAACTCGTCCAGGCGCGGATTGTCCAGGCCGTCGATGATCTCGGCATCCCGTTTCCTTTCCGTGTCCGGAGCGTAGAGGATCACCCGGTCGTCGTAGAGATGATAGATCCCCTTCAGTTCCTTGCCCATGCCGATGGGCCAGGTGATGGGCGCGCACTGGATGTTCAGCACCTCTTCCACCTCATCCATCAGTTCGATGGGATCCCTGCCCTCACGGTCCAGCTTGTTGATGAAGGTGTAGATGGGGGTCGTGCGCAGGCGGCACACTTCCATCAGTTTGATGGTGCGTTCCTCGACACCCTTGGCCACGTCGATGACCATCATGGCGGAGTCCACCGCGGTCAGGGTGCGATAGGTGTCCTCGGAGAAATCCTCGTGGCCCGGTGTATCCAGCAGGTTGATGATGCGTCCCTTGTAGGGAAACTGCATCACCGAGGTGGTCACCGATATGCCACGCTGCTTTTCCAGCTCCATCCAGTCGGAGGTGGCATGGCGGGCGGCCTTGCGTCCCTTGACGGTACCGGCCAGCTGGATGGCGCCCCCGAACAGCAGCAGTTTTTCGGTCAGGGTGGTCTTGCCGGCATCGGGGTGAGAAATGATGGCGAAGGTGCGGCGACGGGAAGTCTCTGCGCTGTGTTTCGGCATGTCGGGTCAGTCAACAGGCTGTTGTTGTCGCTCAGGCGAGTGCGAGACAAGGCAAAAACCGGCGAAAAAGCGCAGTTTATACGGAACAAATGAGCATTTTGAGCCGGTTTTCAACGCCGTATCGCGCCGCATGAGTAGAATTTCAACCGCCTGACAAGGGGAAAAGGGCGGGTATTGTACACGCCTTTCAGGGGGAGGTTTTACGCAACACCGCGCACTGCTCCTCGACACCGACCGCCACCATCTCCAGAGGGAAGTCCTTCATGGCCCGTGTCACGGCGGCCTTGATGGGAGCTGTGTCGAAATCGTCGAAAATGAACAGCCCGCCGACCCTGACCTTGTCGAACACACCGGGCACCGCCAGATAGCGGCGTTCCCCGCCGGGCGGCCCATCGACGATGACCAGGTCAATCCCCCCCTCGGCGAAGGCTTCCAGGGACTCCACCTGCGCCAGGTCGTACCACTCGGTGCGGCCGCGATACCAGTCCACGCCGGTGAACGGCGCATAGGCCACCTCCGCAATGGCGTCCACACCATGGTGTTGCAGGTTGGCGGCGGTAATGTCGGCGAATTCACGTTCGTGATCCAGGGACAACACCCGCCCCGTCCCACCCTGCGCCTGCAACAGGTATCCAAGTATCACCGTGGACACGCCACTGCCGAATTCCAGCACCTTTCGCGGCCGGTGCACGGTCACCTGGGTGATGATCTGCACTGCGGTATGGGGCGACAGGGCCCATTCATTCATGGGCGGCAGGGGCAGGCGGGGCCTGACCGCGGCGAACACCGACATCTGCGCCTGGATCTGGTGATAGACCGCCAGGCGCAATTCGTTGGCCTGCCAGCGGATTTCCCGGGTGAGCATGAACTGGAGGGCCACCACCAACCCCAGCATGACGGCCAATGTAACCGGCAGCCAGAGATCCCCGGCCAACCATTTGAGCAGCAAGGCCAGTACCAGCAGGCCAAGGGCAAGCAGCCCGGTAAGGACGATCTGTTTGATGGTGAGGTTCTTCAACAGCCACATGGCGGGCCTTCCGTTTCATTGTGGTTCGGGAACCTCTGATCAAGTCGCTGCGCGCCTCGATCAGAGTCCCCTTGCGGGGGATTGCCTGTTGGGGGAAGGATGAAAATCCATGGCTTGCGGGAGCGTTGGCGCACCCCTTCCCCCAAACTCCCATCCCCCGGTACTTGTTCAGAGGTTCCTTCGGGCATCACACCAGGCTGAGCGCCAGAATCAGGGCATCCTCCCGGCCATCCGCCGCCGGGTAGTAATTGCGCCGCCAACCCACCTGATTGAAGCCCATGGATTCATACAGACCCAGGGCCGCCCGGTTGGAAGGGCGCACCTCCAGCAACGCGGTATCCGCGCCGTGCCGCACCGCCAGTGACAGCAGGTGTTTCATCATGTGCCGTCCCAATCCACGGCGCTGCCGGGCGGGATCGACGCAGACATTGAGGATATGCGCCTCCCCCACGGCCACGGACATGATGCCATAGGCCGTCACCTGCCCATCCTCCTCGTGCAGCCAGCAACAATAGCCGACCCGCAGGCAATCACGAAAGATACCCTCGGTCCAGGGATAACCGTACACCTTGCGTTCGATCTCCAGAACGGACGGCAGATCCTCCTCGCGCATGGGACGGGTGTTGAACAGATGGGGGGTCACGGATGCACTCATGGCGGCGCGGTCCCGCTCCCGGCCATTTCCCGGCGGGCGAACTTCAGGTCCTCCCAAGCCTTGCGTTTCTCCACCGGCTTGCGCAGCAGATAGGCGGGGTGGTAGGTGACGATCACCGGGATACCGGTATCCTCGAAACGGTGCACGCAGCCGCGCAGGCGCCCCAGGGGGGCATCGGTGAGCAACAGATTCTGGGCGGCGATGCGCCCTACCGCCAGGATCACCTTCGGACGGATCAGGGCGATCTGCCGGCGCAGGAAGGGGCGGCAGCGGTCCGCCTCCTCGGGCCGGGGGTCACGGTTGTTGGGAGGCCGGCACTTGAGGATGTTGGCGATGTAGACCTCGTCCCGATCCAGCCCTATGCCCTTGAGCATGGCGTTGAGCAGTTGCCCCGCCCGGCCGACGAAGGGTTCGCCCTGCTTGTCCTCGTCCGCCCCCGGCGCCTCGCCGACGATCAGCCAGTCGGCATCCGGGTTGCCCACGCCAAAAACGGTCTGGGTACGGTTGGCGACCAGTTGCTCACAGGCCCCGCAATCACGCACGCGGGTCTGCAATCCCTCCCAGTCCAGCGCGGAGACGTCATCCCGTGGCCTTGCGGCCGGTTCGAATCCCGCCACATCCGGCTCCGTTTCCATCTCCTCGAACCAGGCCTCGTAAGCGGGCAGGAGGTCTTCGCCGGCGGTGGCCGGCGGCGGCACATCTTCCGCCGTGGGTTGTCCGGCGGGGCTTTCAGGCACGGCGGGAACCGGCGGTTCCCGCCGCTCCCAGACCGGAATGCCCATGGCATCCAGGTATCGCCGCTGCCGCTGATCCACCATCGTTCCGATCCTGACCCGGCCGGGAATCGTCAGACGTCCCCCAACTGCGGATGGGCACGCCCTTCAGGACGCATGATGGTGTTCAACGCGTTGATATAGGCTTTGGCCGAAGCGATGACGATGTCCGTGTCGGAGCCCTGGCCATTGACGATCTGGCCGTCACGCCCCAGCCGCACGGTCACCTCGCCCTGGGCGTCGGTGCCGGTGGTGATGTTGTTCACTGAATAGAGCAACAGTTCGGCGGCGCTCTGCACCATGGATTCGATGGCACGGAAGGCCGCATCCACCGGCCCGCTACCCTCGGCATTCTTGCGGTATTCCTGGCCGTCGATGCTGAGAGTCACGGAGGCGCGCGGCGTCTCGCCGGTTTCCGAACAGACGTGCATGGAGATCAGCTTGATGCGTTCGTTCTCGCTGTTGATGCCGGCTTCGGTGACCAGAGCCTGCAAGTCCTCGTCGTAGATGTCGTGCTTCTTGTCGGCCAGTTCCTTGAAACGGGCGAAGGCCGCGTTCAGTTCCTCCTCGGACTCGAAATGAATGCCGAGTGCGTCCAGACGGGTGCGGAAGGCGTTCCGCCCGGAGTGTTTGCCCAGAACGATGCGGTTGGCGGACCAGCCCACATCCTGGGCGCGCATGATCTCGTAGGTCTCGCGGGACTTGAGGACGCCGTCCTGATGGATGCCGGATTCATGGGCGAAGGCGTTGGCCCCGACGATGGCCTTGTTCGGCTGCACCGGAAAGCCGGTAATGTTGGACACCAGCTTGGAGCATTTGACGATCTCGGTGGTATCCAGGCCGTGATCGCAGGCGAACACGTCCCGGCGGGTACGCACCGCCATGGCCACCTCCTCCAGGGCGGCATTGCCGGCGCGCTCACCCAGGCCGTTGATGGTGCACTCGATCTGACGGGCGCCGTGCAATACCGCCGACAACGAGTTGCCCACCGCCAGGCCGAGATCATTGTGGCAGTGCACGGAGAAGATCGCCTTGTCGGAATTGGGGATGCGCTCTATGAGGGTGCCGATCATCTCGCCGAACAGGTGCGGCATGGCATAGCCGACCGTATCGGGCACGTTGATGGTGGTGGCACCGGCATCGATCACCGCCTCGAAGATGCGGCAGAGGAAATCCACCTCGGAACGGCCGGCGTCCTCGGCGGAAAACTCCACGTCGTCCGTCCAGTCGCGGGCGCGTTTGACCGCGCGCACGGCCTGCTCGACCACCTGGTCCGGACTCATGCGCAGTTTCTGTTCCATGTGGATGGGCGATGTGGCGATGAAGGTGTGGATGCGCCCGGAGTTGGCCTCTTTCAGGGCCTCGCCGGCACGGTCGATGTCTTTGTCCAGGGCACGGGCCAGGCCGCAGACGGTGGAATCACGCACGCTGCGCGCCACCGCCTGGACGGCCTCGAAGTCACCCGGACTGGCAATGGGAAAACCGGCCTCGATGACGTCCACGCGCATCTTTTCCAGGGCCTTGGCGATACGCAGCTTCTCGTCCTTGGTCATGGATGCGCCAGGGCTCTGCTCGCCATCGCGCAAGGTGGTATCGAAAATTACGAGTTTGTCGTTGCTCATGGTCTGACTCCACGGGAAGCGGCTCCGCTGTCGATGGCCGCTTCACCTGCCGGACGGAAACACCTTCCGGCTGATTCTGATACAGGTGGGGATTGTACGCGTTGTGGCCCTCGCCAGGGGATCATGCATGCTGCCTCACGGCAGCAGCGGGAACAGGAGGGAAAGATACAGGCCGGAATACAGGCGGGCGGAAACCTCCCGGGGGACGGGGGCAGCGAAAACCTGGCTATGAGGGGGGAGCTGCATGGGTTTCAACGCGGTTCGCGAAACGGGTTGCGCCCAACTGTACTACTAAGACAACCCTAAATAAAGCCACACTCAGAGCGTCCCGGATGTTCCGGATCAAGGCGCGGCCCGCGGGCAATGGCCCGGTCCTTGGCAAGGGCCGCAACACCGAGCCGGGACATCCGGGGCGCTCCCTGAGGCCTGCTGAATGCGGCTTTATTTAGGGTTGTCTTGGTAAGACCCGGCCGGATATTGCAAGGCTCGGCGGGCTGCTGTGCGGTCAAGGAAGCTCTGAATGAATCTGGGCGGATGAGATGGGTGGGATGTTTTTTCCGATTCAAGGCGGAAACCGCGCGGAAGCGGGAAAAACAGGCCACCCAGATCGCCGTTCACGATTCGTTCAGAGCTTTCTCAACTCCCGGGATCGTCGTTGGTCCCGCTGTTCCTGGGCTTGTGGGCCCGCCGCTCGGCGCGGCGCTTGCGCAATTGGGACAAGGTCAGGGCCGGCCCGGAACCGGCGTAGATCAGGAAACCCAGAAACAGGATCTTGGGCGGGTCGATGGAAGTGGCAACGAAGATCAGCACCACCACGAGCAGGGCCACGAACGGTACCCGGTGGCGCAGGTCCACGTCCTTGAAGCTGTAATAGCGAATATTGCTGACCATGAGGACGCCGGCCAGGGCGGTGAGCACCAGCGAGGGAATCATCATGTCCTCCCCCGCGATACCCAGATCGGTCCCCATCCAGACCAGGCCGGCCACCAGCGCTGCGGCGGAGGGACTGGGCAGGCCCTGGAACCAGCGTTTGTCGGCCACCCCCACCTGGGTGTTGAAACGCGCCAGCCGCAGCGCGCCACCGGCGGTGTAGACGAAGGCGGCCAGCCAGCCGAATTTGCCCCATGCCCAACCGAGGGCGGACATGTCCTGAAAGGCCCACTGGTAGATCACCAGCGCCGGCGCAAGACCGAAGGTGACCATGTCCGCCAGGCTGTCGTACTCGGCCCCGAAATCGCTCTGGGTGTTGGTCAGGCGGGCGACACGCCCGTCCAGCCCGTCCATGATCATGCCGATGAAGATGGCGATGGCCGCCGTCTCGAAGCGGCCGGAAATGGCCATGATGATGGCGAAGAAGCCCGCAAACAGACAAGCCGTGGTGAACAGGTTCGGCAGCAGGTAGATGCCTTTGCGGGATTTTTCAGCGGTGCGGGACATGAAGCGAAGTGTATCCTGATTGCGCGCCGGGAGACAGATCCATGCCCCCTCAGCCCGCCTTATTCATGGTGGATCGCGGATCCTGGCGCAGGGCTGGTGCGTCCGGACACCGCTCTTCACTCAACCTGTAGTGAATGAGTGAAGAACAAGCCAGGGGCGTGACAGGCGCAAAACCCGGCGCCATCCGGGTGAAACGGATTGCCTTGAGGTTCATGCCATGATTCATGGGACTGCCGTGAGTTTGCGCCGCCACCATGAATAAGGCGGGCTCAGCGCTCCTGCAATGCCTCGCCCGCGGTCATGGACAAGGGCGCCAACAGGTAATCCAGCACCGAGCGTTCCCCCGTGCGGATACTGGTCATCACTTGCACGCCGGGGTAGAGCTGGTAACGGATCGAACCGCTCTGGAAATGATCCTGGCCGGTGCTGACGGTCACCTTGTAGAACGCCGCGCCGCTGCGATCGACGAAGCTGTCCGGGCTGATGTGCTCCACCACGCCGTCCAGGGGAGGAAAACGCGCCCCATCGGCCGATGCCAAACGGATCAGGGCCGATTGTCCCTGCCGCACGTAACCGATGTCATGAACCGGCAGGCGCGCCTCGATGATGAGCCGGTCCCCCACCGGAACGATGTCCACCACCGTGGCGCCGGGCTGCACGACCCCTCCCCGCGTGTGCACGAACAGGGTCTTGACCACCCCGTCCACCGGGGACCGCAGTACGGAGCGGCGCAGACTGTCCTTGAACTTGCGCATGCGCTGGGCGTGCTCCTCCAATTCCCGCCGCGCCCGTTCCAGGCGCACCTGGCTCTTTTGCTGATAGGCGCGGGTGATCCGCTGCCGCTCGCTGCGAGCCTCCTCCAGCGCCGCCCCGGCCCGTTGCAGGCGGGCCTGATCCTCCTCCAGGTTGCCGCGCAACAGGCCCTCCTCCCGCAACAGCCCCAAGTGGGTATAGCGGTTGGTCAAATCATCCTTGAGCAAATCCCTGCTGATCCGGATCTGCTCGCGGATCAGCCGCAAATTGCGCTGCTCATTACGGATGCGCGCCTTGACTTCGCGGATCTCCTGTTCACGCTGGGCGACCGTCTCCCCCTGCGCCTCCAATTCCGCCAGGTAGGTCTCCCGGTTGGCCCGGAGCAGATCCTTGGCATGCTCCACCATAGCGGGACGCGAGCGCAGAAACTCACCGGGGATTTCCAATTCCTCCGCCAAGGCCGCCTCCGCCTCCAACCGCAGGATCTCCAGACGCAATGAATCCATGCGCACCTGCAACTCATCCACGTCGGCGCGGCTGGCAATGGCGTCCAGGATCACCAGCTCCTGCCCCGCCGCGACCCGGTCCCCCTCGCGCACCAGCAATTGATAAACCACCCCACCCTCCAGGTGCTGCACATGCTTGACCTGGGTACTGGGCACCACTTCCCCCAAGGCGCGGCTGACCACATCCAGACGGCCGTAATAGGCCCACAGAAAAAAGGCCAGGCACGACGAGACACACAGCCAGAAAAACAGATGGGTGAGCCGGCCCACCGGCCGGGGGGTCACCATGGCCTGGATCTCTTCCCGGTTCATGGCTTCGCCCCGCCTTGCCTGCTCTTGCCGGCCCGCTCCCGTTCCCGCTGGATCTGCTCGCGGTTCCACAAGCGCGGCACGGGCTTGTGATCCAGGTCCAGAAACCAGGTAGCCCCCCGCAACAAATAGGGGTCGTGGGAAAACAGCACCAGGGTGCGGCCCTCCTCCGCCAGCCGGTTCAGCAGACGGTAAATGGACTCGCCTCCCTGCGCATCCATGCCCTCGGTGGGCTCATCGAACACCACCAGCTTTCCATCCACGAGCAGGGCCCTGGCCAGGGCGAGACGCCGCCGCACCCCCAGGGACAGATTCCTGCCCCCTTCCGCCAGAGGGGTGTCCAGCCCCCCGGGCAGCCGATCCACAAAGGAACGCAGGCCCACTTCCCCAATGACCTCATCAAGGCGGTTTTCCTTGTCCGGGGCACGCCCAAGCAGCAGATTGTCGCGGATGGAACCGGCCACGAACCCCGGCTCCTGGGGCAGATACACCAATTGCCGCCGCCACCAGGGAGCCGCCACCTGCCGCAGATCCACGCCATCCACCAACACCCGCCCCCGGCCCGGCTCGATGAGCCCCGTCAACAAACGCGCCAAAGTGGTCTTGCCACTGCCGTTTCCTCCGGACACCACCAACACCTGCCCCGGTTCCAGCCGCAGGTGCAGCGATTCGAACAGGGGCGCCGGCATGCCCGGATGGGTAAAGGCCACGTCGTCCAGCACCAAACCGCCGCTGTATTCCGCCAGCGCGGTACCCTCCTGCCGCTCCGTGGGCAGGCGGGAAAATTCCTGGTACACGCGCAGGGCCTGGGCTGCCCTGGCGAACGGTTCACTCAGCGCGGCTACCCGGCCGACCATGCCCAAGGCCCGGCCGGCCAGGATATTGGCGCCAATCAACATGCCCACATCCAGTTCACCGGCCAGAACCAACGTGGCCCCCACCCCGATGATAGCGACGGTCATGACCGCGGAGGCCAACTGAGTCAATGACTGCACCCCGGCCTGCCGGCGGGCGATGCCGCGCATCAACCCGTACATACCGGACAACTTCTCCCGCCAGCGCTCCAGGAGAAAAGGCGCCGCGTCAAAGGCGCGCACCGTATCCCCCGCCTCCACCAGCGAACGCACCAGTACATCCCGTTCCGGCGCCGCCAGCGCCGCCCGCGCGACCGCCGGTCTCAGCAAGCGTCCGGACAATACACCGGCCAGAAAGATCCCCAACGTAATCACGGCGGCGATCCCCGCCAGGAGTGGACTCAACAGGTAGAGCACCCACAGAAACAACAGGGCGAAGGGAAGATCCAGGAGGGTATTGATATTGCCCGCGCTGTAGGCGGAACGGATGGCATCGGCGCCCAGCACCATGGCCCGCTGTCGCTCCAGGGGGATCATGCCCACGGCGCCGGCCCTGGCGGTGGACAACAAATCGTAACCGGCCAGGGCCAGTGTCTCATCCACATGGGTGGTCAAACCCTCCGCCATGCGCATGCGCAAGCGGCGGAAGAGCGATTCAATCAACACCGCCAGCACCGCCCCGGCGGCCAGGGTCAGCAAGGTAGCGTCCACGCCAAAAGCCAGGTAGCGCCGCAGCACCTGCATGACGAACAGGGAGGGGGCCAGGGCCAGCAGGTTGGAAAAAAAGGCGGCGACAAGCAACTGCGCCGTCAATCCGGGACGCGAGGACAAACGTCGGATAAGTTCCCTCATGGCCGATCCGTATAAGAAAAGGGGCCGCATGCGCGGCCCCGGAAGAATGCCCGCCAACAGCCCCGGGCCGTCAGCGGATAACACGATCAGGCGACATTGAAATTGTCCACAACGAGCGAAGTCGTGAAATCATCGACCGCCGCCTGATTGACCGGGCCGGTAATGACCGCCACCTGGGTGACCGCCACATCGTTATTATCATCCGCATCATCATTGGTCGCGAAACCGACACCCACCCTGTTGGCATCCATTTCCCAAACCACGACACGGTCACCGAAGGCGCCCTGATCGAAAGCGCTGTTATTCAAGCGGGTCGTCAACGCGTTCACATCACCCACGGCGTCATCGGTCAGAACCATGATCCCGTTATTGGCCAGACCGGCGCCGATCCCGGCCAGGGTTCCCTGGTACAGGCTTTCGATTCCATCGATGAACTGGCCGTTCTCGTTGACGAAATCGAGGACATCCCCGCCCGCTCCCACAGTGAATCCGCCTGTGATCGTATCGACACCGTTGTTGGTCCGCAAGAACATGTATTGGTCGCTGCCCGGTCCGCCATGCAGCGTGTCGTTGCCACCCCGGCCGAACAATTGGTCATTGCCTGCGCCACCAAGCAAGGTACGGCCGATGTTGTCCTGGTCCGTGTCCATGATGACGCCTGGAGTTCCCGGATGGTTTTCCAACACCAACGTCCCTATGTTGTTCACGGTCACGCCCGTCAGATGAATAGGCGCAAGCAGGCTGACCAGGGTGCCATCGCCGTTGGTGTTGGTGATGGTGGTCACCAGCCCGCCCAGGTCTTGGAACACGGTGAACCTCGCCGAGCTGGCCTTGGTGCTCTCCAGCGTCTCGATGGAATCGAGGGCTGTCATAGAATAAAGAACCACGTCACCGCTGAACGTCAACGTATCGTTCCCGGCGCCACCAAAGAAGTGTGAGGCGAATGCCGCGAGGCCATCACCAACGAAGGTGTCGTCACCGGCCCCGCCCAGCAACTGGTCCGCGCCGCCTCCCCCGTCGATGCGGTCGTTGCCGTCGCCGCCTTCGATGTGATCCGACTGCGCGGAGCCGGTCAGGGTATCGTCGCCCCCCTTGCCGAACAGCATGCCACCCACCACATCGCTTGCATCCACGGTGCGTCCCGTGGCGCCTGCCGGCAGATTGGCCAGCACCGTGCCGTTGGCGAGACTCAGGTTGTCCGCCCCCGCCGTTCCCACCAGCACATACCCCAGGTCCCGCGCCCCGTCGGGCTCCAACGACACGACTTGTTCATCGTCCTGCTGATCGTCATTGACCCGGAACTGCTCGATGGATCGCAAGGTGATCTGTCCATTGACGGTGCCCCCGTACACGGCCACGTCGCTGGCGGTATCGACCACCAATTGGATGCCGTCCAGGTTCTCCAGGGTGAGCTGATCGGCGCCGTCGCCGCCATCCACCGTGTCCGTGCCCCCCAGACTGGAACCCTGCACCATGACGAAATCCGTATTGCCCGCCCCGCCCACGAGGTTGTCGTCACCCGGAGTGGCGTTCAGCACCTCCTGGAAGCTGTCCTGGGATGCAACAGAATCGCCACCGGGCAGTGGGGGATTGGCCGGATCGAAAGGCGGCGGCTCATCCCCCAGACCAAAGCCGGGTCCGCCCGGTCCAAACCCAAAACCGCCGGGACCAAAACCGGGTCCCCCAGGACCAAAGCCCGGTCCACCTGGACCAAACCCAAAACCGCCTGGACCAAAGCCCGGTCCACCTGGACCAAAGCCCGGTCCGCCTGGACCAAAGCCCGGACCACCAGGACCGAAGCCGGGTCCGCCCGGACCAAAGCCCGGACCACCAGGACCGAAGCCGGGTCCGCCCGGACCAAAGCCCG
>CAYPEH010000056.1:16497-16692 GCA_964409585.1 uncultured Chromatiales bacterium
GACCACCAGGACCGAAGCCGGGTCCGCCCGGACCAAAGCCGGGACCGCCTGGACCAAAGCCCGGACCACCAGGACCGAAGCCGGGTCCGCCCGGACCACCACCAAAGAAAGCGCCGGGGTCAAATCCCGGTCCGCCTGGTCCACCGGGGCCACCTGGACCACCACCAAAGAAGGCGCCGGGGTCAAATCCCGGTC
>CAYPEH010000057.1:0-16540 GCA_964409585.1 uncultured Chromatiales bacterium
CCCCCCCTCCTTCCCAAACGGAATCCCCCCGTCCACATCCCACGGCCAAACTGGATCAAGGATCGCTCCACATGGCCGAAATATTGGTCTGGCAACCCAATATTTGCACATTCAGCCAGTCTGAGCCCGCCTGCGCACCGCGCCTCGATCTGTCGCCTGCCTGAAACTCTGAATGGGTAAACATTGGGTTGCCGGACCAATATGTTTTCAAACCCTATTGCTCACCACAAAACCAACCAGACAGGATCAAGTGCCACCCGCCTGCAACCCCAAACGTGGCACAACACCAAGAATAAGTACTGTTCCCACTCAGCGCGGACCGTCTGGTAATCGGTGCGGGCAGGAGCCTCGTTCAGTACGCCTGACAACCATATGACCGACATAAGAAATCCATTCTCCAATACATTGAACTGGCATTCACGCCCCCTGGCCACGGGCGCATGGACCGGCGTACTGACCCTGGTGTATTTCCTGGCTGCCAAGGCCGGGCTCTATCTCGCCATTGCCCCGGGCAGTGCCAGCCCGGTATGGCCACCCGCCGGTATCGCCGTTGCCGCCCTGCTCATGCTTGGACGCCCAGTCTGGCCGGCCATACTGTTGGGCGAAACCCTGGCCGTCAGCAACGAGGGCCTGCCCTTGTCAGTCTCTGTCGGCATGGGCCTGGGAACAGCCTGGAAGCCCTTATGGCCACCTGGTTGATCGTACGTCTGGCCAAGACACACTATCCCTTTTGCACATTGGCACAAGTGGTGAGCTTCCTGATGGCAGGCGCCATCGGACCCGGCAGCCTCGGTGCCATCTGTGGCGTGACCAGCCTGTACCTGGGCGGCATCATCGCAGAGGATGCGCTCTGGACGACATTCTGGACCTGGTGGACCGGCGATGCGCTGGGGATCATCGTGCTCACTCCAATGATCCTCGCATGGCCCCGCAGCAACCATGTTTCCAGCCATTTCCTGCGCTTGCTGGAATTCGCCGTACTGTTTGCCGCCTCCATCGCCACCACCATGGTGGTGTTCGGCAACTGGATCGATCCGGGCCAGTTCCGTACCTCCCTGCTGTTCGTCTACCTGCCACTGCTGGCATGGGCGGCCTACCGTTTCGAGCTGCGCTGGGTGAGCAGCCTGACAGCCACCCTGTCATTACTTGCCATATTGTGTACCTCCAGTAACAGCGGACCTTTCGCCAGCACTGACACCAATACTGCATTGCTGGCCCTGCAAATCTACCTGGGCATCATCACCGCAACCACGCTGGTCCTGGTCGGAGTCATTGCAGAGCGCAGGCAGGACCGCAGGCAGTTGCAAGAGGCCAATCAACACCTGGAACAACGGGTACATGAGGCCACCGAAGACCTCAGAACAGCCAACCGGCATCTGGAAGAGGAACGCAATTTCATGGCCACCGTGCAGGACACCACGGCGGCACTGCTGGTGGTCATGGACCGTAACGGCCGCATCTTGAGTTTCAACCGGGCCAGCCAGGAACTATCGGGGTTCTCCGCCGAAGAGGCGATCGGACGCACGCCCTGGGAGCTGTTCATCCCCGAGGAACAACGCCAGGAAGCCCAGGAGGTATTCTTCAACCTGAAGGCCGGCATGTTCCCCAGTCAGCACAAAAACCACTGGCGATCCAAGGACGGCACCCTGCATCTCACCGAATGGCGCAATACCGCCATCGTGGACGACGAGGGTAACGTGGCCTATGTCATTGCACTGGGGCAGGACATCAGTGAAAAGCACCGCACGGAGGCCGAACTGAAACGGCTCCATGACCATCTCGGGCTGTTGCTCGAATCCACGGGCGAGGGAATCTATGGGGTGGATACGGAAATGCGTTGCACCTTCGTCAACCGCGCCGCCCAGGATCTGCTTGGATACAGCCGGGAGGAGATTCTGGGCAAGGACATGCACCGTTTGATCCATCACAGTTATGAAGACGGACAACCCTACCCCCTGGAAGATTGCCCAATCTTCATCACCCTGCGCGAGGGACGCCCCATGACCACCGCCAGTGAAGTGGCCTGGACCCGCGACGGGAAGGCTCTGCCCATTCACTATACGGCCAACCCCATTTGGGAGGATGGAGTGATCAGCGGAGCCGTGGTGGTATTTCGTGACATCGCCGAAGAACGGGCGATGGTAAAACGCATGGATTATCTCGCCAGTCACGACAGCCTGACCGGTCTCAACAATCGCCATGCCTTCGAGATTGCACTGGAAAATGCGTACCGGACCGCGCGGCAGGGCGATGAACAACATGTCATGTGCTACCTCGACCTGGATCAGTTCAAGGTGGTGAACGACACCTGTGGCCATGTCGCGGGTGACGAACTGCTGCGCCAGTTGGCCAGCCTGCTGCGCAAGCAGGTCCGGCGTGGCGACGTATTGGCGCGGCTGGGTGGTGACGAATTCGGGGTGCTGCTGCTCGGTTGCGGCCTGGAACGCGCCGTCGAATTGATGGAGGGGGTTCGCAAACTGATCAGCGAATACCGGTTCGTGTGGGAAGGCAAGAACTTCAGCATCGGCGTCAGCATAGGCATCGTCCCCATCGACCGGAGGACCGAGAACCTGTCACAGATCCTCAGCCGGGCGGATGCCGCCTGCTACCTGGCCAAGGACTCGGGACGCAACCGCATCCATGTGCATCAGCCCGATGACCGGGAGCTGGCGCGCCGTCATGGCGAGATGCAATGGGTGTCGAGGATTCACGATGCCTTCGAAGACAACCGTTTCCACCTGGTCGGCCAGCCCATCGTACCGGTACAGAAAGAGGTGGACGGGATCGGCCTGGAGATTCTCCTGCGCCTGGTGAACGACGAAGGCCATGAGGTGCCGCCGGGAGCCTTCCTGCCCGCCGCCGAACGATTCAACCTGGCGCCCAGTATCGACAGGTGGGTGATCCGCACAGCCTTCCGCTGGCTGTCACGGCACCCGCAATTGCTACCAAGGGTGTGGTTGTTCAATATCAACCTTTCCGGCCAGACCGTGGGCGACAATACCTTCATGGAAATGATTCTGGCCGAGGCCGAAGCATACGACCTCCCCCGGGAGAAGATCTGCCTGGAGATCACCGAAACCGCTGCCGTGGCCAACCTGCGCCAGGCCAGCACCTTCATCACCACCCTGCGGAAACAGGGCTTTCGCTTCGCCCTGGATGATTTCGGCAGTGGCATGTCCTCCTTCGCCTACCTGAAGGGGCTGCCGGTGGACTTCCTCAAGATCGATGGCAACTTCGTCCGCGACATCGTCACCGACCAGGTGGATCACGCCATGGTCGAGGCCATCAACCGGGTCGGTCAGGTCATGGGTATCGAAACCATCGCCGAATTCGTCGAGAACGATGAAATCATGAAACGGCTGAAGGACATCGGGGTGGACTATGCGCAAGGATATGCCCTGGGCCCGCCACGCCCCTTGGTGGACCTGTTCTGACGGCGGACAGATCAGCCGGGACAAACAAAAAAGCCGCACACACCGGTGCGGCTTTTTCAGTCAGATGAACCGATCAGTTGGCGGTGATGGTCACTTCCGGCGGGCGCGGGAACACTTCACAAGCAGCAGGACCACCACCGCTGGTGTCTACCACGCCAAGGGCATTCTGGGTGTCGAAGGTGATGGTGATCAACGGCAGGTTGGTGCCATCGTAATCGATCACCCGCGACAGCGGATAGGTGATGATCACGTCGCCGCCGGCGACCGGTTTGCTGATGTTGTAGGCCGCGTAGTCCGCCGTGGTCGGACCCGCGACAGCACCGGCCACGAAAGTCGCGACATTTTCATCGGGGATGAACAGGGTCTGCGCGGCGGGCGTGCCACCGACCACGCCTGCCCCTGTCGCGGTATGAGTCCCCGCGGCACCACCCGTGGCGCAGGTGGCAATGGCCCCGTCGCTGCCGCTGCCCACGAGCGTCAATTGGGCATCGATGGTGACCCGCACATGGGAATAACGGCCCACGGGAATGCCGGAGATATCGGCGTAGCTGCCCACATCGGCCCCCGCCGTGGCGCTGGCGATATCGAAGACACGCGTCCCCGAGCCCACCTGGACCGCCGTGGTGCAATTGGCGTCGGAACAGATCTCGACACTCTTGATGGTCACGTCGTAACGGGTCGCCGGGGCGGCGCTGCCGCCGATGGCGGCGAGGGCGGACTGGCCGCACAGCGCCAGCAACATTCCGGCGCCCAGCGTGGAGATGAATCGTTTCCTGTCAATCATGATCAATTACCCCTCGCAATCACCACGCCGGATGCGACCCGTTCCACCACCACGTCATGATGCCGGCGGACCTTGTCCAGGGTGTGCCTGGTCAGATCGCGTGCGACGAAGGGGGAGTCGGAGATCCCGTCGCGCAGGGCCGTGTACTCCACGCCGTCGGGCCGGTCGAAATGCCAAGTCAGTTTGAGAAAGCCTTCCTTGCGGCCATAGGTATCGTTCTGGCCGCCGACTTCGATCTCCAGGTTGTCACTGGGATGGGCCCGGAGGCCAAGGGTTCCGCCCTCGATGTCCTTGGTGGTGTCGCTGTCCCATTCATAGGCGGTGAACGCCACCCGCATCCAGGGCAGATAGGGCACCGGCGCCTCGACCTCGAAATCCCAGCCCTGCAACACCTCTTCGGTGGTGTTGTCGGCCACGGTCTTCGGGCTGCTGTCGACCGGGATGTAGTAGTTGGCACGGAGGGTGGTGTAACGGCCAAATGCCTCGGCCCCGACACCCACACGCTCGTGCTGATCCTCGAAAGTGTAGTCGTAGAAGACATTGGCGCCGAACATCCAGCTGTGGTCATCGAGGAGATGGCGGTAGCCGACGCCCAGGTTCAGGGTTTCGTCCTCGGTGCCGCTGTCGTGGGCGAACCGCCCCTGCCAGAACCAGGTGTCGCTGAGGTCACTGGCCTGATGGATGGGCTGGATGGTTTCGATGCTCCAGCTGGGCTTGTCGTTTTCCTGGATATCGACGGAAATATCGGTGCGGCGCATCCACTCCGGCAGGTCGGATTCCCGGGCAAGCTCCTTCACCCCCTGCGCCGCCGCGTCGACCGCCGCCTGCGTGGCCATTTTGACCTGTTCGCCACCTTGGGCCGGCAACGCCAACGCCGCCACCAGACCAACCGACTAGACACTCAATTTCATGGATAACCCCTGAGGGGTGTTTGCCACCCCGGCTCTTATTCTTCGGTAGCTGAATCTATCGAAACTCACCTACGGATTCAACTTAGGGGCGCCCCTGAGCAAACACGGGGGGCGGCACTTGGGGAAAGGGGCGCGCCAACCATCCAGCAAGTCATTGATTTTTATAACCCCACCAATAGTAGGCAGATAATCCCCCAAGGGGACTCTGATCGAGGCGCGCGGCAACTACTTGATCAGAGCTTCCCTAGTCACATGAACATTCATTCCTTCAACCCATTCCCCGGTCGGCTCCGATGCGTCGCCAGACACAACCGCCCCCCGCCTTCTCGATGGCGTCCAGGCAGGCCTCGTGTGCCTCCCGCTCCGCATCGCTGACGTTTGCGATACGCAATGCGGGCCGCTCGCCGTCCAGTCCGATCCGCTCTTCGGCGGGGCCGTTGGATGCCGCCTCCAGGGGACTGTCCAGGGCCAGGCTGACCTGGCCACCGGTCATCAGCAGATAGACATCGGCGAGGATCTCCGAATCCAACAGCGCGCCATGAAGCTCCCGGTGTGAATTGTCCACCTCGTAACGCTTGCACAAGGCGTCCAGGCTGTTGCGCTGGCCGGGGTGCAACTCGCGGGCCAGCGCCAGGCTGTCGGTAACCGTGCAATAGTCCTCCACCCGGCCCCAGGCCGGACCCAGCCGTTCCAGCTCCGCGTTGATGAAACCCACATCGAAGGGGGCGTTATGGATGATCAGCTCGGCGCCGCGCAGATAATCGATGAACTCCTGGGCCACATCGGCGAAACGGGGCTTGTCGGCAAGGAATTCATTGGTGATGCCGTGGACCTCGATGGCGCCTTCATCCACCTGGCGGTCCGGTTGCAGATAGACATGGTAGTTGTTGCCGGTCAATCGCCGGTCGATCATCTCCACACAGCCGATCTCAATGATGCGGTGCCCGTCCTTCGGGTCCAGGCCGGTGGTTTCGGTGTCGAGCACGATGTGGCGCATGATCCCTCAAACCACCGTGGCAACGGCCCGCACGCACCCCAGCCGCCAGCGGGTTCCGGTCATGGCCTTGAACGGGGCGGCCTCATACATCGTTGTGCAGTTCCAGGATGGTCTTGTCCGCCTTTTCCCGCCTGCCCTTGGCATCGTCGTTGCGCAATGCCTCGATATGGCTGAGATAGTCAGGGGTGATATCGCCGGTGACGTACTCGCCATTGAACACGGAGCAGTCGAAGCGGCTCAGTTTGGGGTTGCCCTTCCGCACGCAGGCAATCAGGTCATCGAGATCCTGGTAGATGATGCGATCGGCACCGATGGCCTCGGCCACCTCATCGTCCGTTCGGCCATGGGCAATGAGTTCGGAGGCCGCCGGCATGTCGATGCCGTAGACATTGGGATAGCGGATGGGGGGGGCGGCGGAAGCGAAATACACCTTGTTGGCCCCGGCCTCACGGGCCATGCGGATGATCTGCTCCGAGGTCGTCCCGCGCACCACCGAATCGTCCACCAGCAGGACATTCTTGCCCTTGAACTCCAGATCGATGGCGTTGAGCTTCTGCCGCACGGATTTCCGCCGGGTCTGCTGTCCCGGCATGATGAAGGTACGGCCGATATAGCGGTTCTTGATGAAGCCCTCGCGGTGGGTCACACCCAGACACTGGGCCAGTTCCAGGGCAGCGGTACGGCTGGTGTCCGGAATCGGCATGACCACGTCGATGTCATGATCGGGCCATTCGCGCATGATCTTTTCCGCCAGCTTCACGCCCATGCGCATGCGCGCCTTGTGCACGAACACATTGTCGATGATGGAGTCGGGGCGGGCGAAATAGACGTACTCGAATATGCAGGGCGAGTAGCTGGGCTTTTCCGCGCACTGGCGCGTGAACACCTGGCCGTCCTTGGTGATGACCACGGCCTCTCCCGGCTCCAGGTCACGGATCAGTTCGAAACCCAGCGCATGCAGCGCCACGCTCTCGGAGGCGATCATGTACTCGGGGCCCTGATCACTTTCACGCCTGCCGTAGCAGATGGGACGAATACCATGGGGGTCCCTGAATCCGACCACGCAATAACCGGTGATCATGGCCACGCTGGCATAGCCGCCCCGGCAACGGCGATGTACGCCGGCAACCGCCTTGAACACATCCAGTTCGTTGATGTGCAACTTGCCCAGATGCTGCAATTCGTTGGCAAACACATTGAGCAGCACCTCGGAATCCGAATCGGTATTCATGTGGCGCAGGTTTTCCTGATACACCTCTTCCTTGAGTTCCTCAGTGTTGGTCAGATTGCCGTTGTGCGCCAGGGTGATTCCGTAGGGCGAATTGACGTAGAACGGCTGTGCCTCCGCGGAACTGGAACAGCCGGCGGTCGGATAACGTACCTGGCCGATCCCCATGTTGCCTTTCAGGCGCAGCATATGACGGGTATGGAACACGTCCTTGACCAGACCATTGGCCTTGCGCAGGTAGAGACGGTCGTTCTCGCTGGTGACGATGCCCGCGGCATCCTGGCCACGATGCTGCAACAAGGTCAGGGCATCATACAGGGACTGGTTGACCGGACTGTGGGCAACGATACCGACGATTCCACACATGGGAAGGCCCTCGGTTATTCAAACACGAAGTACGGAGCGACGGACTCGGGCAACCGTGCCCGCAACCATTCCGCCGCCGGTTGTACATAACGCAGCGTGGCCGATTCCTGCCACCACGGGTCCTGCGGCATGGGCGTCAACCCGGCCAGCATGACCAGGGCTGCAACGATGAGCACCCCGCGGGCAGCGCCGAACAGGGCTCCAACCACCTGGTCCATGCCGTCCAGAACGGAACCGTCCACCATCTCGGCGAGCAATTTGCCCACCAGTGCACCAATCATCAGCGAGGCGACGAACAGGACGACGAAGGCCGTGCCAAGACGCAGGGAGGGTGCGTCCAGATACCCGGCCAGGTAGCCCGCAAGGTGATAGGAAAAAGTCAAGGCAACCCAGAAAGCGACCGCCCATGAAAGCAGGGACAGGGCTTCCTTCAAAAAACCCCGCACCAGGCTGATGATCATCGACAAGAGGATGATGCCCAGTACGACGTAATCGACCCAGATGAGTTTCATTGCACAGGGGCGCCGCTGGAAAAGCGCGGCATTTTACCAAAGGGCGGCGGCACCAACCATGAATATTCCGGGCAATGAACCATGGCATTACGGGGCCGACGGAATGAAAGAAATCACCACGGGCGGCACCACAGAGGCGGTTTTCTCACGGGAACCTCACCACCAGGCCCTTGAGCTTGAACTCCCGATACAGGCGATCACGCAGGGACTCGGCTCCCTTTCTGCGCAGTTCCGGACCGACCCGGACGCGGTACACGGTGCCGCCGTCCCTTGGCTTGGACTCCACCTCGGCCGGATAGCCTTTGGCGCGCAGCTTCTTCACCAGCGCATCGGCATTGTCACGTTTGCTGAATGCCGCCAACTGCACCATCCAGGCCTGTAAATCCGCAGCAGAGGAGGAATCGGGAGACGGCTTCCGCCCGGCAGCCGGCTTCGGCCGTGGTTTCGGCCGCTGCGGTTCTGCCTTGGGTGGAATTGCCTCGGCTGGCACGACCGGAGGTTCCGGCTCGGCCGGTTTGGCCGGCGCAGGGGGATGGATCTTGACCAGGGGCTGCCCGGCCCGGGTCCGCGCCACCCGGCCTGCCTTGCCGTCGGCTCCGGCATCCTCCTTGGGTTCATCCAGGGGAACGATGCGGGAACGGAAATCCCGCTGTGGCATCGGTGGCACCTCCCGCACCACCACCCGTTCCTGGTTCCGCGGCGGCCCATTGAGGACGATGGGCAGAAAGATGACCGTCAGGGAGACCAGGACGGTGGCGCCCACCAAGCGCTGTTTCAGGCGTATGTCCATGATCGGCTGTCGTACCGGGAAGAGTCGAAAGGCTGGATTGTAACCTGAATCCGTGGGTTCACAGAGCCTAAGTCAAGCCCAAGTCCGGCAAGCTCTTCAGGTTCAACAATCAGTCATTTCCGTTTCCAGTACCGCCTGTACGGTGAAAAACGAACCGAACACCACCAGCCGGTCGCCTGGACGTGCGGTATCCATGGCCTGCGCGTAGGCAACCGGCACGTCCACGGCCCCGCTCACACGGTCCGGAATCACCGATTGCACACGCTGCGCCAGGATCCGCCCTGCCAATCCGCGCGGCACATCCAGGCCGCCGCAGAACCAGGCGTCCACGACCTCATCGAGGCAGGCGGCCACCGCGGCTGTGTCCTTGTCCTCCAACATACCCACGACCGCGATGGTCCGTCCGGCAACCGGCCTGGATCGCAGGTAGTCCGCCAGCGCAGCCGCAGCCTGTGGATTGTGGGCCACATCCAGGATGCGCTCCACGGCGCCGGGCAAAACCTGCAACCGGCCCGCCAGGCGCGTCTCCCGCAGGCCGCGTTCCAGGGCCGGCCTGGCGCAGGGCAGCCGGTCTTCCAGGCAGTCCAGCGCGGTCAGGACGAGGGAGGCATTGGCGTATTGGAAATCGCCGGGCATGGCCGGCGGCGGCAGACTGGCGTAATGACGGCCGCGGCAGTACAAATCCCAGGAAACCTCTGAACAAGTACCGGGGGAAGGGGGGTTGGAGAAAGGGGTGCACCCATGTTCATCGTAAGCTATTGATCGGCATCCTTCCCCCAATAGACAACCCCCTGCAAGGGAACTCTGATCGGGGCGCGTAGCGACTTGATCAGAGTTCCCCCGGTCGTGTTCCACCCGGCTCCAGGTGAAATCGACCCCGGCCAGATACAGATCCGCGCCGATCTCCCGCGCATGCTCGATCAGGCTGCGGGGAGGATCGGGATCACCACAAAGGGCTGGACGGCCGGGGCGGAAGATACCGGCCTTCTCCCGGCCGATGGCCTCACGATCCTCGCCAAGCCAGTTGGCGTGATCCATGGCCACGTTAGTGACCACGGCCACATCCGCATCAATGATATTGACCGCGTCCAGGCGCCCGCCCATACCCACTTCCAGCACCAGCACATCCACCCCGATATGGGCAAACAACCACAGGGCCGCCAGGGTATCCAACTCGAACACCGTCAATTCACGCGGCTCCATGGCAGCTGCAACGGCCTTGAAGGCGGTGGCCAACTGATCATCAGACACCATCCGTCCCGCCAAACGGATACGCTCGTTGAACACCGCTAGGTGGGGCGAGGTGTAACAGCCGACACGGTGACCCGCATGACTCAACATACTCTCCAGATAGGCGCAACAGGAACCCTTACCATTGGTCCCGCCCACCGTGATCACCGGACAGGTGAATGACAGTGACAACCGCCGGGCCACCGCCTCGACCCGGTCCAGGCCGGGGAGGATCTCCTGCGATACGCCGTCAACACGAAACGCCCGCCAATAAAAAAACCGGTCGCTCATATCAACCGCTTTCCAAGCACATCTAGCCGGGTCTCTTCTCGTGGCCCCAATGCCGCTGCACCCACCTGCGCATGCGCAACCACAACCACATGCTCAGGGGCAGCAACAGGGTGATGATCAGCAACAGCCAAAACATTCCATAGGGATGTTCACTGATCACGTTTTTACCCTCGGCAAAAAATGGTGCCATGGGAATGGCCAGAAATGAGGCAGTGATGGTCAGGGGGAAGGAGACGAAGGCGATGCTCTTCAGCACCACCTCCAAACCGTGCTGACGCAGGGTGTTGTCATATTCGCTGGAAGCACGCATCAGCCCCTCCAGCTCACGCGACATCTCTGCCTGTGTGTGTAACTGCTCGGGCAGGCGGAATCTTTCCAACAGATCCTTGAACAAGTCCACCACCTGCGGATTCTTGGAGCGGTGTTTGATCAGGGCGAAACGTTTCGCATTCAACAAGCGGCGCTTGGCCAGCAATACCCTGGGAGCCTCATCAAGCCAGTCCCGGTCCAGTTGCACACCATTGATCAAGCGCTCACAGCGAACGCACATCAGATAGCAGTAATACAGATAGGCAATGAGCAACGAAACGGTCAGGGGATCACAATTCCGGATCTCCATGGCTTCATTGTATTCAAGCAGATAAGAACCGACGGGATAGAGCTCACAGCGGCTGGCGGCAACACGGTAGTCGGGAAACAGCTTCTGCCCCAAGTAAGCGTTCACCCGGTTCAGCAGGCTTTGCAGGGCATAAGGATCCAGTTTCCCCAGATCGACAATGGCCTTTCCGTCACTGCACTCCAGTTCCAAAACCAGTATCAGGTCATCCCCTTCCGCCCCGCCAGCCGCATCGGCCGGACTGAAAGCCACCAACATGCTACGCAGTCGATAACACGCTGTGCGTTTATATCGGGACGGCAGTTGTATACCCACATCAGCGCCGGGTTCCAACAGCAGGCAATGCTCGAACAGACACTGATACTGTCTGCTCATGGAATGGACAAATTGAGCGGTCCTAAGCCGCTCATCTTCATTCAATGCCTGAAGCGTCGTCACCCCCGGCAACTTGGCTTGCCGCGCCTTCCGCAACAAGCCACGCGCGCTATGCCGCACGCCACGCCGCAGTCGTGAATGGGTTCGACCATGACCCACCACCGGTACCCGTGCACTCTCCCTGACACTGATTACCAGCCACAACCGGCTGTCACTTCCATTCCGCATCAACCAGCCAACTCCAGACCATAGGCCCTGCGCAGCATCCTCAGAGTAAGTTGCACCCCCACCACGTACAGACCCTCGTATGATTCCAGCAAACTGTCACACACTGCCTTCAACGCGCCCCCGGCATCATCCATATCTATGCGGACGAGTACCTGCTCACCGTACTTGCGCATCACATCATCGTTGGAAAAATAATCCAATGACGTGGTCAAAAGGACAAAACGGATATCGGCAAAACCCATGGCCCGCAGTCTGCCGACGATGCCGTCCACGTCCTTGTCATCGTTCAATCCCAGTAAGGCACAACTATTCCGCGGACGCAGGTTTGAAATGAAACGTCCATCCAGGCAGTCGGGAACAATGGCCCCGTCATACCAAATACAACCCCGGGGTGTTTCGATCCTGCCAAACGAAGCCGTTGGCACTTCCGCAAGACTAACCATGTCCTCCCCCAGAAGACGCTCCACCGCAAGCTTTGCCACTGCCCGGTTCCGCGCGTACCAGGCCGGGTAGCGCATCTCTCCCCGCCCTTCCTCCAGGTCGGTGAAACTGACCTTGTGCGCGACGCTGCTCCAACCCGGCAGGGCCTCCAGCAATGACCGGGCCTGTTCAGCCACCACCGCCTGCCGGCAGCTTTCCACCACGGCACTCTTGTCCGCAGCAATCTCCTGGACAGTCCTGCCAAGGTAAACGGCGTGTTCAAGATAGATACTGCTGATAATGCCAAGAGCCGCATCGATCTGGCCGATCTCGTCATAACGGGCCCCACGGCCTCCCTCCAACACCAGGTAGTCCACCCCCTGTTCCGAGAACCAGACCAGGGCAACCAGCAAAAACAGGGCCGTGGGCGGGAAATAGTAGTTGGCGGGTGCACGTGACAGAGCCTCTCTCATCAAGGGCTCTATGCGTTCAAAGCACTTGGAAAATGCCTCTTCCGGGATGGGCTGGTTATCGATCCGAATCCGGTCACGATGCTCGATCTCTTCGGGTGTCACCACCAAGCCCACGTGGTGACCGGCTTGCCGCAGCGTCGCCGCCACCAACCGCGCCACCGTGCCCTTCCCCTTGCTGCCGGTGACGATGACTGTGCGCGCCGGATCGGGACAACAATCGAGTTGGCGGGCAATATCGAGCGCCCGCCAAGGCTGACGGGTCAACCGGTCAGGGCGTCCACGGACATGATGATGGTTTGCCTCAAAGCCAGCGAACAATGTTCGCAGCGATGCCTGATAACGGCTGGCAACCGTCATGAAAAAACAATCAGGGCGTCGGACGGCCGGTCAGCATGGCCAGCAGATCAGCCAGCCGGTCACGCATGTCGCGCCGGTCCACGATCATATCCACCGCACCATGTTCGAGCAGGAATTCACTGCGCTGGAAGCCCTCGGGCAGGGTTTCCCGCACGGTCTGCTGAATCACGCGCGGGCCGGCGAAACCGATCAGGGCCTTGGGTTCGGCCACATTGACATCGCCCAGCATGGCCAGGCTGGCGGACACGCCACCCATGGTGGGATCGGTCAGTACCGAGATGAAGGGAATCCCGCGCCGGCCCATGCGCGCCAGAGCGGCGGAGGTCTTGGACATCTGCATGAGGGAGATCAGGGCCTCCTGCATGCGCGCGCCACCACTGGCGGAGAAACACACCAGGGGGATGTTCTGTTCCATGCAGGCATTGGCCGCGCGGACGAAACGCTCGCCGACCACCGAGCCCATGGACCCGCCCATGTAGCCGAACTCGAAGGCGGCAGCCACCAGCGGCACACCCTTCACCTGCCCCTGCATGACCACCAGGGCATCCTTCTCACCGGTTTTCTTCTGTGCCTGGGCGATACGGTCCTTGTACTTCTTGCTGTCCTTGAACTTGAGGATATCCACCGGCTCGATATCGGCGGCGATCTCCACACGCGGTTCGGGATCGAGGAAGGTTTCCAGGCGCCGGCGGGCGCCCAGGCGCATGTGGTGGGCGCATTTCGGGCAGACGTCCAGATTCCTTTCCAGTTCGGCACGGTAAAGGATCGCATTGCAGGCCGTGCACTTGATCCACAGACCTTCCGGCACGGTGCGCTTGCGTACGCCCTCGGTGCGAATCCGCGAGGGCATCAATTTCTGCAGCCAGCTCATGAGTCCGAAGCCATTCTATCCAGCGCACGGCGCATGGACGACAGTGTATCCGCGATTTCCTGCTTGATCTTATCAGGTTCGCCGGTGTTCGCGGCGATTTTTCTCACCAGCGCACTGCCGACGATGACCGCGTCGGCGACCGCGCCGACCCGCGCGGCGGAATCGGCGTCGTGGATGCCGAAACCGACGCCGATGGGAAGATCACTCATGGAACGGATCTGTTCCACCTTGGCCGACACCGAAGCCACATCCAGTGAAGCGGCGCCGGTCACCCCCTTGAGGGAAACGTAGTAGACGAAACCACGGCCGGCGGAAGTGATGCGGGCCATGCGTTCGGCGGTGGTCGTGGGCGCCAGCAGATAGATGGGATCGAGACCATGGGCGTCCAGGGCCCTGGCCAGATCATGGCTCTCCTCCGGCGGCATGTCCACCGTGAGGACACCGTCGACTCCGGCCCCGGCCGCCTCCCTGGCGAAGGACTCATAACCCATCGCCTCCAGTGGATTGAGGTAGCCCATCAACACGACCGGCGTATCCTGGTCCTGCTGGCGGAACGCGCGGACCATGTCCAGCACGTCATGCAGACTGGTGTTGTGCACCAAGGCCCGCTCACAGGCCGCCTGAATGGCCGGCCCATCGGCCATGGGATCGGAGAAAGGCACCCCCAGCTCGATCAGGTTGGCGCCCGCCTCCACCATGGAGTGCATCAGCGGGACGGTTACCGTGGGATCGGGATCTCCGGCGGTGACATAGGGAATCAGGGCGGTGCGTCCCGCTGCCTTGAGTGCATGGAAGGTGTTGGAGATACGGCTCATACCACGATGCCCTCCCGCCCGGCGACGGTGTGAATGTCCTTGTCCCCCCGGCCGGAGAGATTGACCACCAGGATCTGGTCCTTGCCCATCTGCGGCGCCAGTTTCATGGCATAGGCCAGGGCATGGCTGGATTCCAGAGCGGGCAGGATGCCTTCCACGCGGGTCAGTTCATGGAACGCCTCCAGCGCCTCCTCATCCGTGACGGCATCATAGCTGGCGCGTCCGGAATCCTTCAGCCAGGCGTGTTCCGGACCGACACCGGGATAGTCCAGGCCGGCCGAGACCGAATGGGTCTCGATGATCTGGCCATTGCCATCCTCCATCAGATAGGTGCGGTTGCCGTGCAGCACACCGGGCCGGCCGGCGCACAAGGGAGCGGCATGATGGCCGCTGTCGATACCCTCACCGGCGGCCTCGACACCGTAGATCTTCACATCCTTGTCGTCGAGGAAGGGATAGAACAGGCCCATGGCGTTGGAACCGCCACCGACGCAGGCCACCAGCGCATCGGGCAGACGCCCCTCCATTTCCATGATCTGGCGCCTGGTTTCACGGCCGATCACCGCCTGGAAATCGCGCACCATGGCCGGATAGGGGTGCGGCCCCGCCACCGTGCCAATGATGTAGAAGGTATCATCGACGTTGGTGACCCAGTCGCGCATGGCCTCGTTGAGGGCATCCTTGAGGGTCCTGGAACCGGACTCGACCGGTACCACCTCGGCCCCCAGCAGGCGCATGCGGTAGACGTTCAGCTTTTGCCGCTCCACGTCCACCGCCCCCATGTAGACCACGCATTCCATGCCCAGCCGTGCCGCCACGGTGGCCGTGGCCACGCCATGCTGCCCGGCGCCGGTCTCGGCGATGACCCGCTTCTTGCCCATGTGGCGGGCGAGCAGGGCCTGGCCGACCGTGTTGTTCACCTTGTGCGCACCGGTGTGGTTGAGATCCTCGCGCTTGAGGTAGATACGCGCCCCCCCCAGCTTCCTGCTCCAACGTTCGGCGTAATACAGCGGCGAGGGCCGCCCCACATAATGGGCCAGATCCCAGTCCAGTTCCGCCTGAAACGCCTCATCGTCACGCAGGCGCTCATAGGCCCGGCGCAGCTCATCCAGGGGGGCCATCAGCGTCTCGGCCACGAACAGTCCCCCGTAGGGGCCGAAATGCCCGTTGTCGTCGGGCAGATTATAGGCTTCAGTCACGTTCGACACCGTTTACTTGGTCGATGAAGGCCGCCATTTTGGCGGCATCCTTGATTCCCTTGGCCGATTCCACGCCGCTGCTGATATCGACCCCATAAGGTTTCGCACGGCGCACCGCCTCGGCCACATTATCCACCCCCAGGCCACCGGCCAGGATCAGGGGTTTTTCAAAGGGCGGGATGCGCGCCCAATCGAAAGTCTTGCCGGAACCGCCAGCAGCCCCCAGGGCATGGCTGTCCAGCAACAGACCCTGTGCCGAGGCATGACCGGCGGCGTATTCCAGCGGATCGATCCCTCCGCCCATGGGCACGGCCTTGATGTACGGACGTGGGAACGAAACGCAATACTCGGGAGATTCATCCCCATGGAACTGCAACAGGTCGATGGGCACTTCGTCCAGAACCCTGTTCACCTCCTCGGCCGGGGCGTTCATGAAAAGGCCGACCACCGTCAGAAACGGTGGCAATGAGGCCACGATCCCGCGCGCTTGCTCCACACTGACATGGCGTGGGCTGGCGGCATGGAACACCAGTCCGATGGCATCCGCGCCCAGACGCGCCACCTCCAGGGCGTCCTGGACTCGCGTCACGCCGCAGATTTTGACCCGTGTTCTCAAACTTCCTCCCCAAACGAGGCGCCTAGC
>CAYPEH010000058.1:0-16369 GCA_964409585.1 uncultured Chromatiales bacterium
GAGTAATAGTATACTTGATTAAAACGGTCGGGTATGGTCTACTGCACCATACGACATTAGAGAATCAGGATACACCAAATGAGGCTCACAACCAAAGGTCGTTACGCGGTCACCGCCATGTTGGATCTGGCACTCCACGGAGACGATGCCCCCATTTCCCTGGCCGACATTTCCAAGCGGCAGGACATTTCGCTGTCCTACCTGGAGCAACTGTTTACCCGTCTGCGCAAAGAGGGGCTGGTGAAAAGCACTCGTGGGCCGGGCGGTGGCTATTCCCTGGGCAAGCCCGCGGAACAGATCGCGGTCTCCGACGTGATCAGCGCGGTGGATGAGCAGGTGGATGCCACCCGTTGTGGTGGCCTGTCCAATTGCCAGGACGATCAACCCTGCCTTACACACGACCTGTGGATGGACCTGAGCCGTCAGATCTACACCTTCCTCAATGGTATCACCCTGGCCAAACTGACCAACCAGGGGGATGTGCGGGCTATCGCCGCCCGACAGGAAGACAACGGAGGGCATGAGGTCTCTGTGCCCGTCTCCCGCATCGGTGGGCAGAGCGCTTCGGTCTGACCGTTTCCGTTCATGATCTATCTGGATCACAACGCCACCACACCCATGGACCCCCAGGTCCTGGATGCCATGCTGCCCTATTTCAGCGAGGCATACGGCAACCCCTCCAGTGTGCACAGGCAGGGGCGTGTCGCGCGCGCTGCGGTGGACCAGGCGCGTGAGCAGGTGGCTGCCCTGGTGGGGGCGCATCCCTCCCAGGTGATCTTCACCTCGGGTGGCACCGAGGCCAACAACGTGGCCCTGTCCGGAGTCGCCGGTATGCATGGGCCGGCACATCTGGCCGTCGGCTCCATTGAACATGCTTCCCTGCTGGAGCCCGCACGGGCACTGGAGCGGAACGGATGGCGCCTGGATCTGATCCCCTGTGACCAGCAGGGGCGGATCGACGTCGGCGCCGCGGCAGATTTGCTGCATGACGACACACGCCTGTTGTCGGTGATGTGGGCCAATAACGAGACCGGCAGCGTGCAGGACATTCCTGCCCTGGCTGCCGCCGCCCGCGAACGTGGCGTGTTGTTTCACACCGATGCCGTGCAGGCGGCCGGTAAATTGCCGATCCATTTTGCCGACAGCCAGGTGCACATGATGAGCCTGTCTGCTCACAAGATTTATGGCCCCAAGGGTATCGGCGCCCTGGTGGTGGACAAGTCGATCGAACTGCGGCCACTGCTGTATGGCGGTGGCCAGGAAAAGGGCCTGCGCGGCGGTACCGAGAACGTACCCGCCATCGTCGGTTTTGGGGCTGCGGCCGAACTGGCGGCGGAGCGCCTGTCGGCCGATGCGGCCGGGCAGGCCCGTTTGCGGGATCATCTGCAGACCGCTCTGGCCTGCATCGACCAGGTGGTGCTGTTTGCCACCGATGCGCGGCGGTTGCCCAACACCTTGCAGTTTGCCCTGCGTGGCATCGATGGCGAGACGCTGTTGATGGCACTGGATCGCAAGGGCATGGCGGTTTCCAGCGGCTCCGCCTGCGCCAGTGGTTCCACCGAGCCCAGCCATGTGCTGCGGGCCATGGGCGTGGAACACGATCTGGCGCGGGGCGCCGTGCGTGTCAGCCTGGGAAGGGCTACCACGGAAGAGATGATCGATGAATTTCTCAAGGCCCTCAAGGACATTATCGGTTCCCTCGGGGCGCGGGTTGCATGGGCTTCCTAGGAGCCTGTCGGATTCAGGGGGATCGTAGCGAAAAAGTGGGACAGTGAGGATGATTTTTCATGATGTTGAGGAGCATGGTGGGAACCATGTGACGAAAAATCAGGGAAAATCAGGCCGCTGTCCCGCTTTTGCAGCCGATTCAGCCTGAGTCCGACAGACTCCTGGCCCCGTGTAAATGAATCAAGACGTCAGAGAGCAGTCAGTGAGCAATATAAAGCTTCCGATCTATCTGGATTATTCCGCCACCACACCGGTGGATCCGCGTGTGGCGGAAAAGATGTGCAGCTATCTCAAGCCGGAGGGCGTGTTCGGCAATCCAGCCTCCCGTTCCCACGAATTCGGCTGGAAGGCCGAGCAGGCCGTCGAAGAGGCACGCAAGCAGGTGGCCGCCTTGGTCAATGCCGATCCGAAGGAGATCGTCTGGACTTCCGGTGCCACCGAGTCGGACAACCTGGCGATCAAGGGCGTGGCCCATTTCTACAAGAAAAAGGGTCGCCACGTCATTACCGTCAAGACCGAACACAAGGCGGTGCTGGACACCTGCCGCCAGTTGGAGCGCGAAGGCTTCGACGTGACCTACATGGACCCGGAACCCAACGGCCTGTTGGATCTGGACAAGCTGGAAGCGGCCATGCGTGACGACACCATCCTGGTGTCAGTGATGCATGTCAACAACGAGATCGGGGTGATACAGGACATTGCCGCCATCGGTGAGCTGACCCGTTCTCGTGGCATCCTGTTCCATGTCGATGCCGCGCAGAGCGCCGGCAAGGTGGAGATCGACCTGAATGCCATGAAGGTGGACCTGATGTCCTTCTCCGCGCACAAGATCTATGGACCCAAGGGCATAGGGGCGCTCTATGTGCGGCGCAAGCCGCGTGTCCGCCTGGAGGCGCAGATGCATGGTGGCGGTCATGAGCGCGGTATGCGTTCCGGCACCCTGGCGACCCACCAGATTGTCGGCATGGGCGAGGCTTTTCGCCTGGCGAGGGAGGAAATGGCCACCGAGAATGAGCGTATCCTGGCCCTGCGCAACCGCCTCTGGGAGGGCGTGAGAGACATTGAGGAAACCTATGTCAACGGAGATCTGGAGGCCCGGATTCCCGGCAATCTCAATGTCAGCTTCAATTTCGTCGAGGGCGAGTCCCTGATCATGGCGCTCAAGGATCTGGCGGTCTCTTCCGGCTCGGCCTGTACCTCGGCCAGCCTGGAGCCCTCCTATGTGCTGCGCGCCCTCGGCCGTGACGACGAACTGGCCCACAGCTCCATCCGTTTCACCATCGGGCGTTTCACCACCGAGGAGGAAATCGACTACGCGGTCGAGCTGATTCGTTCCAAAGTGGGTAAACTCCGCGAACTTTCACCTCTCTGGGAGATGTTCCAGGAGGGGGTCGATCTCTCCAAGGTGGAGTGGGCGGCCCATTGATTTCACCATTCGGGGCGGGCCAAGGGTCCGCCCCGGACCCCTGACCGGGAGACAGAGACATGGCATACAGTGACAAGGTTCTGGACCATTACGAGAACCCCCGCAACGTCGGCAGCCTGGACAAGAATTCCAAGCGGGTCGGCACCGGCATGGTCGGCGCCCCCGCCTGTGGCGACGTCATGAAATTACAGATCGAGGTGGACGATGACGGCGTTATCGCCGACGCCAAGTTCAAGACCTACGGCTGCGGCTCCGCCATCGCCTCCAGTTCGCTGGTGACCGAATGGCTCAAGGGCAAGACCCTGCAAGAGGCGCAGGAGATCAAGAATGTGGACATAGCCGAGGAACTTGCCCTGCCGCCGGTGAAGATACACTGCTCGGTGCTGGCCGAGGATGCCATCCGCGCTGCCATCCATGACTTCGAGTCCAAGCAGCAGGACGGTTGAGGAGCAGATCATGTCCATCACCATGACCGACGCCGCTGCCGAGCGCGTCAGGAAATTCCTGGAGAAACGGGGCAAGGGCATCGGCCTGCGCCTGGGCGTGAAGACCTCCGGTTGTTCCGGCATGGCCTATGTGCTGGAGTTTGCCGACCAGGTGGAACCCGATGATCTGGTCTTCGAGGATCATGGCCTGAAGATCGTGGTCAGTCCCAAGAGCCTGGTCTACCTGGACGGGACCGAACTGGACTTCGCCAAGGAAGGACTCAACGAAGGTTTCAAGTTCAACAATCCCAACGTCAAGGATTCCTGTGGCTGCGGTGAAAGCTTCAGTGTCTGAGGAAGCCCTGAACAAGTACCGGGGGATGGGGGTTTGGGGGAAGGAGGTACACCATTTTTCCCGCAAGCCATTGGTTTTCATCCTTCCCCCAATGAGCAATCCCCCGCAAGGGGGCTCGGATCAAGGCGCGCGGCGACTTGATCCGAGTTTCCCTGACCCCCTGACCGCTGCTGGGCGGAACCGGAGTTGCCGGGCATGGACCTGAATCTCTCCAGCGATTACTTCGAACTGTTTGCACTGCCGCGGGGATTTGACGTGAACCCGTCCGATCTGGAACAGCGCTACCGTGAATTGCAGCGCAGTCTTCACCCGGATCGTTTCGCCCAGGCCACGGATCAGGAGCGACGCCTGTCGGTGCAGGGCGCCGCTCTGGTCAACGAGGCCTACCAGACCCTCAAGTCCCCCCTGCTCCGGGCCCAGTATCTGCTGGAATTGAAGGGCGCGCCGCTGATCGACGGGCAGGGCGGCAACATGGACCCGGAATTCCTGATGGAACAGATGGAATTGCGCGAGGCCCTGGATGAGGTGCGCTCCAGCACCGACCCGCTGGCGGCGGTGGATGCCATCCGCGCCGATCTGCGCCAACGCAGACTGGCCCTGGAAGGGGAGGTCCAGGCGGCCCTGGAAGCGGAGGAACTGGAACGGGCTCAGGACTTGGTGCGCCGGATGCAGTTTTTCCAGCGCCTGGAAGAACAGGCCTCCGATCTGGAGGCCGACCTCGAAGACGAACTCTTGTGACCTGAATCCACGGATTCAGGCCTGACGCTGAATATCCCGACCCATGGCACTACTCCAGATCGCAGAACCCGGCCAATCCGATGCCCCCCATGAACACCGGCTGGCGGTCGGCATCGACCTCGGTACCACCAATTCACTGGTGGCAGCGGTGCGCAGCGGCGTGGCCGAGACTCTGCCCGACGAGGAGGGCAATCACCTGCTGCCATCGGTGGTGCGCTACCTGGGTAACGGCGTGATCCACGTCGGTGCGCGCGCCCGTGACGAGGCCACCAAGGACCCGCTCAACACCATTGCTTCGGTCAAGCGCCTGATGGGGCGTGGGCTGGAGGATGTCAGTCACCTGGGGGAACATCTGCCGTATGAATTCGTGCAGACCGATTCGGCCGTGCCGCGCATCCGTACCGTCGGTGGAGACGTCAGCGCGGTGGAGGTCTCCGCGGAGATCCTCAAGGCGCTGCGTGACCGTGCGGAGGCCAGCCTGGGGGGTGAACTGACGGGCGCTGTCATCACCGTGCCGGCCTATTTCGATGACGCGCAGCGCCAGGCGACCAAGGATGCCGCCCGCCTCGCCGGTCTCAATGTCCTGCGCCTGCTCAACGAACCCACGGCCGCCGCCGTGGCCTATGGCCTGGACGAGGGGGGCGAGGGCGTGATCGCAGTCTACGATCTGGGGGGCGGCACCTTCGATATCTCCATCCTGCGACTCAACCGAGGCGTGTTCGAGGTTCTGGCCACCGCCGGCGACACCGCTCTGGGCGGTGATGATATGGACCGCGCAGTGGCCTCCTGGATCATGCAGCAGGCCGGTATCTCCGGCGCGGCCGGTCATCACCAGATGCGCCGTCTGATGCGTGACGCCAGGGCCGCCAAGGAGGCCCTCACCGACCGGGACTCGGTGCCGCTGGAGGTGGAACTGGAAGACGGTTCGTACTGGCGGGGTGAACTGGACCGGAGCACCTTCAACGGGCTCATCGACGAACTGGTGCGCAAGACTCTGCGTCCCTGCCGGCGCGCCCTGCGGGATGCCGGCGTGACCACGGACCAGGTCACCGAGGTGGTGATGGTCGGGGGCTCCACCCGCGTGCCCCATGTGCGCGAAAAGGTCCGCGAGTTCTTCCGCCGCGATCCTCTGGTATCCATCGACCCGGACCGGGTGGTGGCCACCGGAGCAGCGATTCAGGCCGACCTGCTGGCCGGCAACAAGCCCGGCGACGACATGCTGTTGCTGGACGTGACCCCCTTGTCCCTGGGGATCGAGACCATGGGCGGACTGGTGGAGAAGATCATCCCCCGCAACACTCCCATCCCGGTGGCCCGTGCACAGGACTTCACCACCTTCAAGGACGGCCAGACCGCCATGGCCCTGCACGTGTTGCAGGGTGAGCGCGAACTGGTCAGCGATTGCCGCTCCCTGGCCCGCTTCGAACTGCGCGGCATCCCCCCCATGGCGGCTGGTGCGGCGCGTATTCGCGTGACCTTCCAGGTGGATGCCGACGGCCTGCTGGCGGTCACCGCCCGGGAACAGGCCACCGGCGTGCAGGCCAGTATCGAGGTCAAGCCCTCCTACGGTCTGGAAGACCGCGAAATCGAGACCATGCTGCGCGATTCCATGGAACACGCCCAGGATGATCTGGAGGCCCGCCGTTTGCGCGAGGAGCAGGTGGAGGCCGACCGCGTGCTGGAGGCCCTGGATGCCGCCCTGGCCGCCGATGGCGATCGTCTGCTCAACGATGAGGAGCGTGCCGCCATTCAGGAAGCCGCCGGGCGGTTGCGTCAGTTGCGGCAGGGCGGGGATCACCGCGCCATACGCAAGGCCATCGAGGCGGTGGAGAAGGCCAGCGAGGGTTTTGTGGAAAAACGCATGAACCGGGCCGTGCATGAGGCCATGGCCGGACACAAGGTGGACGAATTCTCCGCCGATTGAACCAAGAGAACCGCAACACCATGCCCCAGATCATCTTCCTGCCCCACGAGGAAATCTGCCCCGAAGGCGCCGTCATCGAGGCAGAGCCCGGCGTCTCCATCTGCCAGGCGGCCCTGGACAACGGCATCGAGATCGAGCATGCCTGCGAAATGTCCTGTGCCTGCACCACCTGCCACGTCTACGTTCGTGAAGGCGGGGAGACTTTGGAGGAGGCCACCGAGGAGGAGGACGATCTGCTGGACAAGGCCTGGGGTCTGGACCCGGATTCCCGCCTGAGTTGCCAGGCCATCGTCGCCGACACCGATCTGGTGGTGGAGATCCCCAAATACACCATCAACATGGTATCGGAGCAGCACTGACGGCCCTGACCGAAGGAGACCATCATGAGTCTGAAGTGGACCGACGTACAGGACATCGCCATCGAGTTGGATGAGGCCCACCCCGACGTGGACCCCAGCTATATCAATTTCGTCGACCTGCGCGACTGGGTGCTGGCCCTGCCGGAATTCGACGACGATCCGGAACATTCCGGTGAGCGGGTTCTGGAGGCGATCCAGATGGCCTGGATGGAAGAACGGGAGTAGCCTCATCCCCGGCTAGTGGGTAAACTACTTGAGGTTCAGGACCTGGATCCGTGGACTCAGAGGGGATGCAGAGTGCGGGATATTGATTCGAATGGCGTAATGAAAAATCGCAGCCATACCCCACGGTCTGGCGAGATTTTTCATATAGCCAGGCGGATCAAGAGCCTGCGCTATGCGCCCCGATGAGTTCACGGATTCAGGTCGAAGGTAAACCCGCGCCAGTCGCGGGTTTACGTCGTATTGCAGCAGCGAAAAATCGGCTTTCGGCAGGCGTATTTTGCAGACCCCGGACAAACAGAATCTGCTCGGCTTCACCCGCCAGGAACTGGAGGATCTGTTCCGTGAACTGGGGGAGAAGCCGTTCCGCGCCACCCAGGTGCTGAAGTGGATCCATCACCAGGGCGTGACCGATTTCGGCGCCATGACCAACCTGAGCAAGGTGCTGCGCCAGCGGCTTGCCGAGGTGGCCGAGGTGCGGGCCCCCGAGGTGGTGACCGATCAGGCCTCCGCCGATGGCTCGCACAAATGGGTCCTGCGTCTGGACGATGGCCAGCACGTGGAAACCGTCTACATTCCCGATGGGCAGCGTGGCACTCTTTGCGTCTCGTCCCAGGTGGGATGCGCCCTGGAGTGCTCCTTCTGCTCCACCGCCCGGCAGGGGTTCAACCGCAATCTCAGCGCCGCCGAGATCATCGGCCAGGTCTGGCGCGCCTACCATGAACTGGGTTCCGACCAGTCCGGTAACCGTCTCGTGACCAACGTGGTGCTGATGGGCATGGGCGAGCCGCTGCTCAACTTCGACGAAGTGGTGAAGGCCACCGAACTGATGCAGGATGACCTGGGTTACGGCATCTCCAAACGCCGCGTTACCCTCAGCACCGCCGGTGTGGTTCCCGCCCTGGACCGCCTCGCCGGGGTGACGGACATCTCCCTGGCGGTATCCCTGCACGCACCCAACGATGAGTTGCGCAACGAGCTGGTGCCGCTCAACCGCAAATACCCCATCCGCGATCTGATCGAGTCCTGCAAGCGTTATGTGCAGGGCCAGCCGGCCCGGCGCGTCACCTTTGAGTACGTCATGCTGGCCGGGGTCAACGACAGTGACGAACACGCCCGCCAACTGGTGAAACTGCTGCGCGGCGTGCCGGCCAAGGTCAATCTGATCCCCTTCAATCCCTTTCCGGAATCCCGCTACCGCCGCTCCAGCCGCGAGGTGGTGGACCGTTTCCGCGACATCCTCATGGCCCATGGCCTGATGACCATCACCCGCAAGACCCGTGGTGATGACATCGATGCCGCCTGTGGCCAGCTGGTAGGCAAGGTGGTGGACAGAACCAAGCGCGCCCAGCGGCGCGCGGGGCAGGCACGATGAGAACCGTCCCGTTCCTGCTGGCCATGGTTCTGCTGGTGACCGCCTGTACCGCCACCGCTCCCTTGCGCACCTCCACCCCGGAGAGCAAAAAGGCGGCACAGACTCATCTGGAGCTGGGGGTCGCCTATCTGCGCCGCAGCCAGTTCGCCGTCGCCAGGGATAAATTGTTGCGGGTGGTGGATCTGGCCCCGGATCTGGTGGCCGGGCACAGCGCTCTGGCATTGGCCTATCAGGGGTTGGGCGAACATGCCAAGGCGGAAGAGCAGTATCGGATCGCCCTCGAGCTGGCGCCCGGCGACGGTGTGGTCAAGAACAATTTCGGCACCTTTCTCTGTCAGCTTGGCCGGGCCGATGAAGCTGAGCGAATGTTTGTCGATGCGGCCAACAGCCCCGGCTACAACACTCCCGAGGCGGCCTATGTCAATGCTGCCCTGTGCCTGATGCGCAAGGGCAGAATGAAACCGGTGGAGGGCTACCTGCGTTCGGCATTGGAAAAGAACGCGCGTTTTCCCGTCGCCCTCAAGGCGATGGCGCGGCTGCAATACGAGCAACGGCATTACCGGTCCGCGCAGGCTTTTCTGCAGCGCCTGTTCAGCGTGAGTGAACCGCAGGCCGACACCCTGCTGTTGGCCGTGCGGGTCGAGAGACAGTTGGGCAACCGCGCCACGGCGAACAAATACAGCCAGCAGTTACGGGCCCGGTTCCCCGATTCCACCGAAGTCCTCCTGTTGCGTGACTCGGAGCAGCGATGAGCGAAATACTGAAAAACGAACTGGATGAGGTTCATGAGGCGCCGATCGGTCCCGGCAAGCGCCTGCGCGAAGCGCGCAAGGCCATGCGCCTGGATCAGAGCGATGTCTCGGCACAGTTGAACCTGGAACTTCGCGTGATTGATGCCATCGAGCGCAACGATTTCAGCGGCCTGCCACCCGCCACCTTCGTACGTGGCTATCTGCGCAGCTATGCGCGTCTGGTGGCCCTCGATCCTGACCAGGTCATCGAGCAATACCATCAGGTCGCCGACGGCCAGCCACCGGAATTGCAGGCGCGTTCCGGGATCCGCCGGCAGGCGGCCCCCGGGGATGGTCTGGTGCGCACGGTCAGTTGGCTGCTGGCCATCGGTCTGGTCCTGTCGCTCGGCCTGTGGTGGTTCAACGAGGGCCGGGAAACGGAACAGGCACCGGCGCAGACGGCCGGGGTGGTGATGGAACCGGGCCAGGCTCTCGTGGAGGAATCCGTGGCCGTGGCGGAACAGGCCCCGCCTTCCCCAGCGGCCCCCACCGTCGTGGAAGAGGCGCCCGCCACGGGCGGGGAGGCCGCTCCCGCCCCCGTCGAATCCCCTCAGCAGCCTGCCGTGGTTGAACAGACTCCTGCCACGGCACCAGCCGCTCAGGAGGAGGCCGTGGAAACGGCCGTGGTGGAGGAAACCGGGAAACCTGCCGGGCAAGCCGGTGAAACCGCTGAACCCACGGCCGGCGGGAGCACCGCCGAGGAGGCCCCCACCGGGGAACAGGGCACCAGCCAGGCCGGGCCGCAGCCGGCCGCTGATCCGGACACCCTGGTGATCACCTACAGTGAGGATTCCTGGACCTCGGTCGAGGATGCGACGGGACGCAAGCTGGTCTACGACCTGGTCAAGGGCGATACCGTGCGTGAACTGAAGGGGCAGGCCCCGTTCCGGGTGGTGCTGGGTAACGCCCGCGCGGTCCGTATCGAGATCAATGGTCAGAGCTTCGATCACATGGCCTATTCTCGTGGCAACATCGCGCGTTTCCAGGTGGCGCGTCCGGAGGCCGCCGAGTAATGGAGCCCGCTGGAAATCCGATCCGGCGCCGCCGCTCCCGTCAGATCCAGGTCGGCAATGTGGCGGTCGGGGGCGATGCACCCATTTCGGTGCAGAGCATGACCAACACGGAAACCACGGATGTGGCGGCCACCGTGGCGCAGGTCCGCGCGCTGGAAGCGGTGGGGGCCGATATCGTCCGCGTCTCCGTGCCGAGCATGGATGCGGCCGAGGCCTTCGGCGAGATCCGGCGCCAGGTGCAGGTGCCGTTGGTGGCCGATATTCACTTCGATCACCGCATCGCTCTGCGGGTGGCGGAACTGGGCGTGGACTGCCTGCGCATCAATCCCGGCAACATCGGCCGGGAGGACCGGGTTCGGGCGGTGGTGGACAGCGCCCGTGACCGCGGCATCCCCATTCGTATCGGCGTCAATGCCGGTTCCCTGGAAAAGGACTTGCAGGAGAAGTACGGGGAGCCGACCCCGGCGGCCATGGTGGAATCGGCCCTGCGCCACATCGATATCCTCGATCGCCTGGACTTTCAGGACTTCAAGGTCAGCCTCAAGGCATCCAACGTGCACATGACGGTGGCCGCCTACCGCCAGTTGGCCGGGCAGATCGAGCAGCCCCTGCACCTGGGCATCACCGAAGCGGGCGGGGCACGGGCCGGTGCGGTCAAATCCGCGGTGGGCCTGGGCATTCTGCTCAACGAGGGGATCGGCGACACCATCCGCGTGTCCCTGGCGGCAGACCCGGTGGAGGAGATCAAGGTTGGCTTCGACATCCTCAAGAGCCTGGGTCTACGCACCAAGGGCATCAACCTGATCGCCTGTCCCACCTGTTCACGCCAGCGCTTCGACGTGATCGCCACCGTCAACGCCCTGGAGGAGCGTTTGGAAGACATCCTGGAGCCCATGGACGTGGCGGTGATCGGCTGCGTGGTCAATGGTCCGGGAGAGGCCAAGGCCGCCGCCGTGGGCCTGACCGGCGGTGAACCGAACCTGCTCTATCAGGACGGCAGGCCCGACCACAAGGTGTCCAACGAGCAGATCGTGGACGAGTTGGAGCGCGCTATCCGCGCCAGGATCAAGCAAGAACGGTGACGGCTGAACCGGCAACGGTCACACAGATAACAACCCACATGGCAAAAACCATTCAATCCATTCGCGGCTTCAATGACATCCTGCCGCGGCAGGCGGAAGCGTTCTCCTTCGTCGAGGACACCGTGCGTGGCGTGGTCAGCGGCTATGGCTACCGCGAGATACGTCTGCCGCTGCTGGAAAAGACCGAATTGTTCAAGCGCTCCATCGGCGAGGTCACCGACATCGTCGAGAAGGAGATGTACACTTTCGAGGACCGTAACGGCGACAGTCTGACCCTGCGCCCCGAGGGTACCGCCGGTTGTGTCCGTGCCTGCATGCAGAACGGCCTGCTGCACAACCAGATTCAACGCCTCTGGTACCGGGGCCCCATGTTCCGTCACGAGCGTCCGCAGAAGGGACGCTACCGCCAGTTCCACCAGATCGGCGTGGAGGCCTACGGCATGGCCGGTCCGGACGTGGACGCCGAGATCATCCTCATGACCGCCCGCCTGTGGCGTGCCCTGGGTCTGCGTGACGTGACCCTGCAACTCAACACCCTGGGTACGGTCCATAACCGCCAGGCCTATCGCGAGCGTCTGGTGGAGTACCTGTCGGCGCACGAGGACCGGCTGGATGACGACAGCCGCCGCCGGTTGCGCACCAACCCCCTGCGGGTGCTGGATTCGAAGAACCCGGACATGCAGGAGCTGATCGCCGCCGCCCCACGGTTGCTCGATCATCTGGATGAGGAATCCCGTACCCATTTCGATGGCCTGCGGACGATGCTGGATGCGGCGGGTGTGGAATATGAAATCAATCCCCGCCTGGTGCGTGGCCTGGATTATTATTCCCTGACCGTATTCGAATGGGTCACCACGCGCCTGGGCGCCCAAGGCACGGTCTGTGCCGGTGGCCGTTACGACGGACTGGTGCAGCAGTTGGGTGGGCGTGCCACCCCGGCGGTGGGGTTCGCCCTCGGTCTGGAGCGGACGGTGGAACTGCTGATGGAGGAAGAGGGAAGCGTGGCGGATGTCGCGCCACAGGTGTATGTGGTCAGCTCCGGCGGGACGGCCCGGCAGGCCGTGGCGGCTCTTTCGGAACAGTTGCGCGATGCCATTCCGGGATTGCGCCTGATCACCCACTGTGGTGGCGGCAGCTTCAAGAGCCAGTTCAAGAAGGCCGATGCCAGCGGTGCGGATATCGCGCTGATACTGGGTGAGGACGAGGTGGCGAACGGAACCGTGAGCATGAAATGGTTGCGTGAGGACCGCCCCCAGCGGACGGTGGAGCGGCGGGAACTGGCGCGGATCCTGGCTGTTGAACTCGGTCGGGAGCGGGCCGGCTGAATCCGGCCGGCGGATGGCCGCACGACACGAAACGAGGCGGGCCGGGACGTGAACGAATTCAATACCAACGAGGCGGGCTGAGACGTGAACGAATTCAATACCGACGACGAACAGGTCGAAGAATTAAAGAAATGGTGGGCCGAAAACGGCCGCTCCGTGATCACCGGCATCGTCCTGGGGCTCGGCATCATCTTTGGCTGGAAGGGCTGGAACCAGTACGTGGATCAACGCGGCGCGGCTGCCTCGGCGCAGTACGAACAGGCCCTGTTCGAACTGAGCAACGGCAAGGTGGAGGCCGGCCTGGCGCGGGCCGAGCACCTGATCCAGGAATATTCCTCCACGCCCTATGCCACCCTGGCCTCCCTGGCGATTGCCAAACACAAGCTGGCCAAGGGTGAGACGGTATCCGCCCGCAGCCATCTGCAATGGGCCTTCGACAACACCGGCGACGACGGCATGCGCGAAATCGTCCGTTTGCGCCTGGCCCGCGTGTTGCTGAGCGAGGGTTCCGCCGCCGAGGCCGAGCAGCTGCTGGCCGGCTCCAGTCTGGCCCCGTTCCAGCCGCTGGTCGAGGAGCTGCGTGGCGACATCCAGTTTGCGCAGGGACAGGAACGGCAGGCCCGTGACCATTATGTGAAGGCACTGGCCGCACTGCCGCCCGATTCGGGTTACCGTAACGTGGTGGAAATGAAACTGACCGATCTCGGTACCACGGCCGTGGAGTGATTGCCATGCTGCGCGCGCTTCTCCTTACGCTGAGTCTCCTCGCCTTGTCCGGCTGCGCCACCATCTCCGAATGGTGGGCCGGCGAAGACAACGCCGAGCCACCGGCGGAACTGACCGATTTCACCGCGTCCGTCACCCTCAAGACCCTCTGGAGCACCAGCGTCGGCGAGGGTGTGGAGGAACAGAACCTCAAGCTGGTGCCGCAGGTCGCCGGCGGGCGCGTGTTCACCGCCGGCAGCGAAGGGCGGGTAAGTGCCTTCGACGCCGAAAACGGCGCCCGCCTGTGGAGTGTCGATCTCGATCTGCCCCTGTCCGGCGGTCCCGGCGTCGGTGAAGGGCTGGTGCTGGTCGGTTCCAGTGACGGCCAGCTGGTGGCGCTCAGGGCGAACAACGGCGAGGAGGCATGGCGCGCACAGTTGACCAGTGAAGTGCTCTCGGTGCCCAGGGCCGCCGATGGCGTGGTCGTGGTCCGCACGGTCGATGGCCGCCTGTTCGGACTGGCCGCCGACAACGGTGAACGCCGCTGGGTCTATCAGCGCACCGTGCCGGTGTTGACCCTGCGTGGCACGGGCTCACCGCTCATCGTCAGCGGCCACGCCGTGGCAGGCTTCGACAATGGCTATGTGGCCGTGATCAATCTGAGCAATGGCCGGGCCTTGTGGGAGAAACGCATTGCCGTGGCGCGTGGCCGTACCGAACTGGAGCGCATGATCGACATCGATGCCGACCCGCTGCGGGTGGGTGGCGATCTCTACGTGGCCTCCTACCAAGGCAAGGTAGTGAGCCTGGACCTGCGCTCCGGCCAGCCCCAGTGGTCACGCGACGTATCCGTCTATACCGGCCTGGCTTCCGACGGCGAGAACGTATACGTCACCGATGAGTTCAGCGAAGTCTGGGCGCTGGAGCGGGGCAACGGCGCCGCATTCTGGAAACAGGCTTCTCTGCGGGCGCGCAAGCTGACGGCCCCGGTGGTGTACGGCGACCACGTGGTCGTGGGCGATTTCGAGGGGTATCTGCACCTCCTGTCCACCCGTGACGGCCACTTCACCGGCCGAGTCCGGCACGATGGCAGCGGCATCCTGGCCGCGCCGGTGGTGGCGGGTGACACCCTCTACGTGCTGGGCCGCAGCGGCCGCCTGAGCGCCATGCGCTTGGAGCCCGCATTTCCCGCCAGGGCGGCAGGCGGCTGAAGACAAGCCGTTGAACGAATGGAAAAAGTGGATTCAAACCATGCGCTGTCATGAAAACACCCCGTTTGTACCGCCTGCCTATCACGCCCCTGACGGGCCCCCGCACGCCTGGACTTGGGCTTCCCTCGATCCATGGCGATGGCCATGGATCTCGGTCCAGCCCGGCGTCCAGCCGCACGGGTTCCGCGCCAGGGACGCGATCCCCGGCGGGAAATGCGGGCTAGTCCCGGCTGGTTCATAAACACGGCACCCGCCCCATGCTTCCGGTGATCGCCCTGGTGGGCCGCCCCAATGTGGGCAAATCCACGCTGTTCAATCGCCTCACCCGCAGCCGTGACGCCCTGGTGGCGGACCTGCCCGGTCTGACCCGTGACCGCCAGTATGGCACCGGCCGGGTCGGGCCGAAGCCCTATATCGTGGTCGATACCGGCGGCCTCTCCGGCGAAGAGCAGGGTATCGATGCCCACATGGCCCGTCAGACCCTGCTGGCCCTGGAAGAGGCCGACCGGGTGTTGTTCATGGTGGATGGGCGCAGTGGTGTCAGCGCCGCGGACGAGATCATCGCCGGCGATCTGCGCCGGCTGGCCAAGCCCGTTCACCTGGTGGTCAACAAGACCGATGGGGTCGATGCCGACCAGGCCCGCGCCGATTTCTATTCCCTGGGCCTGGGGGAGCCGGTGGCCATCGCCGCCGCCCACGGGCGTGGTGTGAACCGTCTCATGGACCAGGTGCTGGGTGCATTGGAAACCTCCCCGGCCGGCGAACCCGGCGGCATGGAAGACGAGGACGGGGAACGTATCCGCGTGGCCGTCATTGGCCGTCCCAACGTGGGCAAGTCCACCCTCATCAACCGCATCCTCGGCGAGGAACGGGTGGTGGCCTTCGACCAGCCCGGTACCACCCGCGACAGCGTATTCATCCCCTTCGAGCGTGACGGCCAGGCCTACACTCTCATCGACACCGCCGGTGTGCGCCGCCGCGGCAGGATTCGCGAGGCGGTGGAAAAGTTCAGCGTCATCAAGACGCTGCAAGCCATCGAGCAAAGCCACGTGGTGATCATGGTGCTGGATGCCCGGCAGGGCATCGGTGACCAGGATGCCGGTCTGCTCGGCCACGTGCTGGAGAGCGGTCGCTCATTGGTGCTGGCGGTGAACAAGTGGGACGGCCTGAGCCAGGACGAACGCCACGCGGTCCGCAAGCAGTTGGAGATCAAGCTGCCGTTTCTGGAGTTCGCCGAGAGGCATTTCATCTCCGCCCTGCATGGGACCGGCGTGGGCGATTTGTACGATGCGGTGCAGACCGCCTACCAGTCCGCCATGTCCCACTTCTCCACCCCCGACCTGACCCGCCTGCTGGAAAGCGCCCTGGAGGCTCACCAGCCGCCCCTGGTCCGGGGCCGCCGCATCAAGCTGCGCTATGCCCATCAGGGTGGCCGCAACCCGCCGGTGATCGTCATTCACGGCAATCAGACCGAAAGGGTCCCCAATACCTACCAGCGCTACCTGGCCAATCACTTCCGCAAGGCCCTGCGGCTGGTGGGGACACCCCTGCGGATCGAATTCCGCACGGGCGAAAACCCGTACGCGGGTCGCAGGAACTCCCTGACCGGCCGCCAGATCAAACGGCGCCGGCGGCTGATGAAACACGTCAGGAAGAGCCGGAAATAGGAGCCTGCCAAGTCCGACAGGCT
>CAYPEH010000059.1:0-16166 GCA_964409585.1 uncultured Chromatiales bacterium
CCTAAGTCCGACAGACTCCTGGGTTGCGGTGCCAAAGGCGGGGCTGCCCAGGCCCCGGACAACGATAAACCCCCGCCAGGGTTGCATGGAGATCCCATTGCACTTTGCCAACGAACATGCCGAACGCCCCTATGGGCTGTGGCTTTCCGCCATTCTGCTGATTGGCCTGATCCTGCGCCTGTTCGCCTTCAGCGGCATGCTGGGGACCGACGATGCGGCGATTGCGGGGCAGGCCCTGCGCCTGCTGGAGGAAGGGCCCTATCTGCCCGACAGCCACTATGCGGGACGGGTTGGCCTGATCTATCCACTGGCTTTCGTCTTTTGGCTGTTCGGCGTCGGGGAGTGGCAGCTGGCGCTGCTGCCGATGGCCGCGGGCATGCTGGGTATCTGGCTGGCATTCGCCATCGGCCGCGAACTGGGCAGCGCCGAGGCAGGTCTGCTGGCGGCGTTGCTGTTGGCGCTCTATCCGCTGGCTGTGGCCACTTCGTCACAGTTCTTCCCCGACCAGATTCTGGGGGCCGCCTTGGCCTTGTCCTTGTTTCTGGTGCTGCGGGTGGTCAACCGGCCCGAACCTTCCCATGCCCTGGCTTTCGTGGCGGGTCTGGTTTGGGGGTATGCCTATCTGGTCAAGTCGGAGGCGGTGTTCATGGGCGTGGTGTTCCTGCCCATGCTGTGGCTTTACCGCAACCGCTGGCGTGAGGCATTGCTGGTCATGGCCGGTGCGGGCTCGGTGGCCTTGGCGGAAAATCTCGTTTACTACCTGGCCGCCGGTGAGTGGTTCTATCGTGGAACCTTGACCAAGACACCCGGCTTGACGGTGAATCCGGAATTCTCCGCCAGCCAGCTATGGGTGTTTCCAAAGGCATGGTTCGTGACATTTTATGAGGTCGGGCTGTATTTCTACCTGGGCTTTGCGGCACTCCTATGGGCCGTGTTGAGACGCAAGCGGCAGCTGTTGTTGATCAGTATCTGGTTCGGGTTTTTCGTCCTGTGGCATCAGTTCGGTTTCAACCCGTTCCATTCCACCATTTCCTTCAAATCACACCTGATCCGTTATCTGAACGTGGTCAACATTCCGCTGGCTATCCTGGCCGGATTCTTTCTGCTGAAGGGTGTCCGCAGCCGGTTGTTGCGGCGGTTCTCACTTGCCGTGGTTGTGTTGAGCGCCCTGTTTTTCATCAACTTCAATACCCTCAGCCATGAGCGCCACCGGGCAACGAAGATCGCCGTTGAGTACGCCCGGGATAATGGGTTGTTCCCTCTTTATCTGGGCTATACAGGGGCGGCGATTGCCAAATTTCTGTTGTATGACGATCCGCGCAGGGACCAGGTGCATACCTTTCAACACCATGACTTCGTCAGCGGCAAGACAGAAATGGTGCCGGTGGACAGTACCCGGGGTTATTTGCTGGTGGTGCCTGCTTCCATGCAGTATCTGTTCAATCGCTATTACATGCGGGAGCTGGATATCGGTCGCCTCAAATCCAAACTGGAGTTGATGCTCAAGGTGGAGAATCCCATGAATGGTTTGGCGTATCGGCAGGCACAATTGCTCGTATTCCTGGGCAGTCTTCTGCCGGTGGAGTCCATTAGCAGGAAGATCATGGCCACCGGCAATGGACTGCTCAGGGCGGATGATGCGCTGTTGTTTAAAATGGGAGGCTCCTGACCCAGGTCGGTAACGTCATGAAGCTGATCGTCCAGATACCTTGTTTCAACGAAGAGCACACCCTGCCGGATACGGTTGCGGATATACCGCGCGAGATACCGGGGGTGGATGCAGTCGAGATCCTGGTGGTCGATGACGGCAGTACGGATCGTACGGCGGAAGTGGCCAGGGAACTCGGGGTCGATCACGTGATCGTCAACAAGAACAACCTTGGCCTGGCGCGCACCTTCCGCAAGGGACTGGATGCCTGCCTCCGGTTCGGAGCGGACATCATCGTGAATACCGATGGTGACAACCAGTATGCCGGTCGCGATATCCCCGCGCTCATCGCGCCCATCGTCGAGGGACGGGCGGATCTTGTGGTGGGCGATCGTCAGACGCACAAGGTTCCCCATTTCTCGTATTTCAAGAAATTGCTTCAGCGCCTGGGCAGCAAGATGGTACGAACGTTGTCCGGGGTTCAGGTGCCGGATGCCGTCAGTGGGTTCCGGGCCATTTCACGCGAGGCGGCATTCCGGCTGAATATCATTTCTCCGTTCAGCTACACCATCGAGATGCTGATCCAGGCTGGCAAGAAGCACATGGCGGTCGTCTCGGTCCCTGTCGGCACCAATCCAAAGACCCGTGAATCCCGTCTTTTCAAGAGCATTCCCAAGTTCATCGAGCGTTCCCTGACGACGATGATTCGCATGTACACCATGTTCCAGCCGCTGCGGGTGTTCTTCTATATCGGCACCCTGCTCAGTCTGATCGGGTTGGTGCCGGTGGTTCGGTTCCTGGTGTTCTACTTCATGGGCGATGGCTCCGGCCATTTGCAGTCGCTCGTGCTGGGTGGCGTGTTGCTGATGATGGGTTTCGTCGCTTTCCTGGTCGGGATGGTGGCCGATCTCATCTCCTTCAACCGCCAGTTGATCGAGATGACTCTGGAGCGGGTGCGGCGGATGGAACTGGATGAATGTCGCCGAGCCGATGCGGAGGAGGATACCGACCGGCCGGACGGGGATGCCTGAACCCCCATGAGCCGCGGCCGTATTCTGTGCGTAACCTCCAATTTCCCGCGATGGGCAGGCGACAGCACCACCTCGTTTGTGCTCCATCTGGCGGAGGATTTGCAAAGCCTGGGTTGGGAGGTGGATGTGCTGGCACCGCACGCCGAGGGCGCCGCCATGCGGGAACGGATCGGCAAGGTGCATGTGGAACGCTTCCGTTATCTGTGGCCGGCCTCGGCGGAAACCGTCTGCTATCAGGGCGGGGCACTGATCAACCTGCGCAAGCATCCATCCAATGTGCTCAAACTGCCGGCCCTGGTGGCTGCCGAGTGGTGGGCCATCATGCGCAGGCTCATGTCCCGGCGCTATGATTTGCTGCATTCACACTGGCTGCTTCCACAGGGGTTTGTCGGTGTGCTGGCGGCCAGGTTGTTGCATACGCCCCATGTGGTGACTGTCCATGGAAGCGATGTGTTTGCCCTCAACGGGAAGCTGCTGAAATCCTTCAAGCGTATGGCGATGCAACATGCCGACGCAGTGACCGTCAACAGTTCCGCCACCGGACAGGCCGTGAATGAGATTGGCCCAGGTAGCTCGCCGGTGAAGCGGATTCCCATGGGGGTATGCACGGATTTCGTGGCGAAGACGGACCCGCGGGTGCGGGCGCTGCGTGATCGTTATCGGCGTGAACAGGGGCCGTTATTGGTTTTCGCTGGCCGGGTCGTGGAGGAGAAGGGTGTCGGCGATCTCATCCAGGCCATGCATGTATTACGTGTCCAGCACCCGGATGTCACTCTGCTGGTCGTTGGCGAGGGCCAGGATCGGGCGATGATGGAGGAGCGTTGTGCGCGCCATGGTGTGGGGGATCGGGTACATTTCACCGGCTGGGTGGAACCGGGCGAGATTCCGCTCTACCTGGCGGCAGGCGATATCTACGTCGGTCCATCCTGGCACGAGGCCCAGGGCCTGACCTTCATCGAGGCCATGGTGGCCGGCACGCCGGTGGTGGCCACCGGCGTGGGTGGAATCGTCGATTCCGTGCAACATGAGATAACCGGCCTGCTGGTCGAAAAGCAGTCGCCGGATGAGATCGTCGCAGCGGTGGATCGGCTGGTGAAGGAGGAAGGATTGGCGGAACGTTTGTGTTCCACTGCCCGGAAGAGGGTGGAGGAGAGATTCTCGCGGCAGGCCAGCGCGGCTGCCTTCGATGAACTCTTTGTCCGGCTGGTAAGGGAAAGTGGCAGGCGGGGTCGGGAATGAGCAGCCTTGTGCAGCCAAGGATTTCCATCGTGACCGTGGTCAGGAACGACCGTGAGGGGCTGGCAAGGACCATCGCCTCGGTGCGGGCGCAGACGTATGGCGGAATCGAGTTCATCGTCATCGATGGACTGTCCGATGATGGCACACAGGAAGTGATTGCGGCGAACAGTGATTTGATCGGCTTTTCCCTGAGTGAGCGGGATCAAGGTATCTACGATGCGATGAACAAGGGGATCGCCGCCGCCACTGGCGATCTGATCCTGTTTCTCAACGCGAGGGATGTGTTTGCGAAGGATTCCGTTCTGGAGGATTTCGTTGCCAGGGACTATCGCGCGGGCAGACAGGAGCTGTACCTGTTCAGCGTGCGCAAGGATAGCGGAAAACTCATCCGGCCAAGGTGGGTGTGGCTGAAACGGATGTTCACCCTGCCGGCCAATCACCAGGGGATCATATACCCTGCCGACATCATGAAGCGCATCGGTTTTTCGACGCGCTACCGGATCGCCGCCGACTATCACAATTACTATCTGTTGAGCCGGCAGGTGAATGCGCGCGTGGTGGATGCGACATTGACCATTTTCGACACTTCGGGGGTGTCGTCCAGGGACAACGAGGCCCTGAACCGGGAGTATTTCCTGATCTTTCAGGAGTTGGGAATCCACCCCGTGTTCGCGCTGTTGCGACGGCTACAGATACGGATGGATGGGGTGCTGGCTTGGCTGGCGGGCAGGCGGCAATGCTGAAATTTTCAGTCATCATTCCACATTACAATGACGAGGCGGGCCTGGCGCGATGCCTGCAAGCACTGCACGAGCAGGATTATCCGGCCGAAGAGTTCGAGATCCTCGTGGTGGATGATTGCTCGCCTGGATTCTCCCTGGAAACCCTGCGGGACAGGTATCCGCAGGTGCGCTTCTTCCAATTGTCGTCGAACAGAGGGCCCGGAGCCGCCAGGAATTATGGGATCGACCACGCGGCAGGGAAATTTCTGGCCTTCGTGGATTCCGATGCCATGGTTTGTGAGCAATGGCTACGGTCCTATCAGGCTGAATTGGAACAAGGTGCTGAAGTGGCCTGTGGTCCCGTGCTGCATAGGGACTCCTACTTGGCGCGTTTGACGGCGATCACCTCTTTTGGCGAGTTTCAGGACAGGGAAGACGGCTACCGGAAGGTGTGCCCCAGTGTCAACTACGCGATTCGTGCCGAGACCATGAGGAACTTCCGCTATGAGGAGAACATGGGGTTTGCCGGTGAGGATTCCCTGTTGACATCCCAAATGGTCAAGGCCGGGTTGACGATCCGCTACCTGGCCAATGCGTGGGTATTGCACGATCCCTCTCTGGATCTGCGATCGTTCAATCGCCGCGCCTACCTGTATGGGGTGGGTTTTCGTGCCTCGCGGAGTCGTGAAAGTGCCTTGTCCGGGCACTGGCTGCACAAGTATTTACGTGGATTGAGTGCGCTTCCCTTGTTTTTTATCCGAGTAACCCTGGATGTATCCAGGCTGCTCAGGCATCGAAGACTGTTGAATCTCAAGGCTGGTGATCTGATTTCGATGACGGCCGGGATCGTCTGGGTGAGACTGATCTACGCGATAGGCGTGGCCGCGGGTTACTTGATTGGCGATACGTGACAGTGAAATGAAGCCGATTGGCGCTGATGGAGAATACAGATGACTAAGCGTGCCCTTATAACGGGTATTACCGGACAAGATGGAGCCTACCTGGCGGATTTTCTTCTCCAAAAGGGGTATGAGGTGCATGGCATCAAGCGCCGCGCATCCTCCTTCAACACGGACCGTATCGATCATCTGTATCAGGACCCGCACGTTCCGAACCAGCGCTTTATTCTCCACTATGGCGATCTGACCGACTCGACGAATCTGTTGCGGATCATCCAGCATGTGCAGCCCGATGAGTTGTACAACCTGGCCGCGCAGAGCCATGTGGCCGTCTCCTTTGAGGTGCCTGAGTACACGGCCAATGCGGACGCCATTGGCACATTGAGGCTGCTTGAGGCCATACGCATACTGGGGTTGGAGAAGAAGACACGTTTCTATCAAGCTTCCACGTCCGAATTGTTCGGCAAGGTGGTGGAGACGCCGCAGACGGAGAAAACCCCCTTCTATCCCCGCTCACCCTATGCCGTCGCCAAGCTGTATGCCTATTGGATCACGGTCAATTACCGCGAGGCCTACGGGATCTACGCATGCAACGGCATCCTTTTTAATCACGAATCGCCCATCCGTGGAGAAACGTTCGTCACCCGGAAGATCACCCGCGCCCTGGCGCGCATCAAGCTGGGTCTTCAGGATCGGGTGTATCTCGGTAATCTGGACGCGAAGAGGGACTGGGGACATGCGTCCGACTATGTGCGCATGCAATGGCTGATGTTGCAGCAGGAGGAGCCCGAGGATTTCGTCATCGCCACCGGCGAGCAGCACTCGGTGCGCGAGTTTGTCGAGATGGCCGCGAAACGCCTGGGTATCGATGTCCGCTGGGAAGGCAGTGGCGTGGATGAAAAGGGATATGACAGAGCGACGGGGAAGTGCATCGTTTCGGTCGATCCGAGATACTTCCGGCCGACGGAGGTCGATACCCTGTTGGGTGATCCCAGTTACGCGCGGGAAAAACTGGGCTGGGAACCCAGGATTTCATTCGAGGATATGGTGAGCGAGATGGTGGATCAGGATCTTGAACTGGCAAAGAAAGATGAACTATGTCAGTCGCAGGGATTCCAGATATTCGATCGGCACGAATAAAGGCATGGTGTGAAACATGGATAACCCGGTGGACCATGGGGTGCTGAGCGCCTCTTCACGCGTGTATGTGGCTGGACATCGCGGAATGGTGGGTTCCGCCATCGTCAGGCGCCTTCGGGAGTTCGGTTGCCATATTATTACCCGGACCCACAAGGAGCTCGATCTCACGGATCAGGCTGCCGTGGAGACTTTCTTCGCTTCACAGGAAATCGATTATGTGGTCCTGGCCGCCGCCAAGGTCGGCGGGATACTGGCGAACAACACCTACCCGGCGGAATTCATCTACATGAATATCATGATGGAGGCGAATGTAATCAACAGTGCCTATCGGCACGGTGTCAACCGGCTGCTGTTTCTGGGGAGTTCATGCATATATCCAAAAATGGCCGAGCAGCCGATGAAGGAGAGTGCGTTGCTGACCGGTCCCCTGGAGCCCACGAACGAGCCCTATGCCCTGGCGAAGATCGCAGGGATCAAATTGTGTGAATCATACAATCGGCAGTATGGGACTCACTACAGGTCGGTCATGCCCACGAATCTGTATGGGCCCAATGACAATTTCGAATTGAATAACAGCCATGTGCTGCCGGCATTGATACGGAAGTTTCATGAGGCCAAGGAGAATGGCGCCGATGAGGTGGTCGTCTGGGGCACGGGCAAACCCAGGCGGGAGTTTCTGCATGTGGATGATCTGGCCGATGCGTGTGTCTTTGTCATGGCCTTGGATGATGGGGTATATGAATCCAGTACCGAGCCCATGTTGTCACACATCAATATAGGAACAGGGGTGGATATTTCCATTGCGGATCTGGCCGGGATAGTGCGGGAGACAGTCGGGTTCGAGGGGGAGATCGTATTTGATACCGGGAAGCCGGATGGCACGCCGCGCAAGTTGCTGGATGTGGGCAAGCTGTCCTCGCTGGGCTGGAAGGCCAGGATCGGCCTGCGGGAAGGAATCCGTGCCACCTACCGGCACTACCTGGACTGCCGGCGTGGAGCGTGGCGGTGAGGCATGGCGCCGGATCCGTCGCGCCCGGCCCCGCGCGATGATGGCATCGTTCGTGGCTGTTCTGAGGGGGCGCCTGCGTCACCCGCCGGCGGATGGGCGCGCGGGCGCAAGGGTGCGCAACACGTTGCTGACCGCCGTGTCCGCGATGTTGGCGAAGGGGACTGCCTTGGCGGCCATGCTGCTCACCGTACCCCTGACCCTGGAATACCTGGGGGAAGAGGGTTTCGGCCTGTGGACGACCATTTCCTCCCTGACGGCCCTGTTCCTGTTTGCCGACCTGGGCATAGGCAACGGTATCCTCAACGCCGTATCCCACGCCAGCGGGCGCGATGACGCCGTGGCGATACGCTCGGCCGCGAGCAGCGGTTTCGTCATGTTGTCCGGGATTGCCGTGGCCGCCCTGGCATGCTGCCTTGCCGCCTGGGAACACATCGACTGGGCGGGGTGGTTCAATCTGGGGCGGGAGGACATTGCGCGGCAGGCGGGCGTGGTCGCGCTGGTGGTGTTGGTCTCTTTCTTCCTGGGGCTGCCCCTGAGCGTGGCGGGAAAGGTTCAGGCCGGGCTTCAGCGGGGATACTGGACGAACCTGTGGGAGGCCGCCGGTTCGCTGATGGGCTTGTTGGGTGTCTGGCTGGCCGTGCGCCTGGACCTTGGGATGACCGGTGTGGCGGCCGCCTTCTCCTTGATGCCGGTGCTGGCCAGGGGGGGGAACTTCCTGTTTTATTTTTTCTGGCGGGAAACGGAGTTGTCGCCGTCGTTGGGATATGTGAGTTCCGGGCGGATCGCCGCCCTCATTCGTTCCGGTGGCTTGTTTTTCATACTGCAATTGTCCCTCTCCATCTCCATGTCCCTGGATAACGTGGTGATCGCCTCCTTGCTCGGCGCCGAAAGCGTGACGGAATATTCCGTTGTCTTCCGCCTGTTCTCCATTCCGTCCCTGTTGGTCGGATTCGTATTCATGGCGCTGTGGCCGGCCTACGGCGAGGCCTTCGCGCGGGGGGACGGGGAATGGATCCGCCGGACCCTGGGTCATTCGTTGCGGTACGGTTACCTGGTCGTCGTCCCCGTGGTGGCCGTGTTCATCGCCTGGGGGCGCGAGATCGTCTCCGCCTGGGCGGGCGGGGGCGTGGAGCCGGGGTGGGGCCTGCTGGCCGGCATGGGAGCCTGGGTTCTGGTTTCCACCTATACCTATGCCGTTTCGGTCCTTCTGAACGGGTTGCATGTTGTCCGCTTCCAGGTGATCCTGGCGGTGGTCAGCGCCGTGGTGAATCTGGTTCTGTCCGTGCTTCTGGTTCGCATGGTGGGGGTGGCGGGGGCCATTTACGGCACCGTGCTGGCGCTGCTGACCTGTGTCTTCATACCCTATCTGCTCCGGGTTCCACGCTTGTTGTCTTCCGTTTGAAATGTACTGGTGATGGTATCGCGATTTGCAAGGTGGTGGTGTTCCGCGAGGAAGCGCTTTCCACGAAAGAGCCGGGTTGGGCGGTGGGATATCCGCTTCCCGCCGGGGCATGAATACGAGTGTTACCGCCTGCGCTGGCGGCGGTACGATGTCATGCTGGCCGAGATCGCGCGCGAGGTGTTCACGAAATATCCCGGTGCGACGGCCATCGACATCGGCGCCAACGTGGGGGACTCGGCCGCCCTCATCAACGCCCACGCCGATGTGCCGGTCTTGTGCATCGAGGGCTGTGGCGATTTCGCTGGCTATCTGCGGCGCAATGCCCGGCTCATGGGAGGGCGTATCCGCGTGGAGGAAACGTTCGTCGCCAGCGCGCATGACCGTGAGGCGGCATTGTCCGGGGGGCGGAAGGGGACGCTGTCGCTGGTGGCCGGCGGTGGGGGAGGCAAGCGGGTCCGTTTGTCGCCGCTGCGGGATATCTTGCGCGGGCATCCGGATTTCGCGGCCTCGAAGCTCCTGAAAATCGACACGGATGGAATGGATTTCGGCATCCTGCTGGAGGCCCTGGATGTGCTGGGCCGGCTTGCCCCCGTGATCCTCTACGAATACGACATCGTGTTGAGCCGCGATGGAGAAAGGATGGGGATGGAATCGGCCCGTGGACTCATGAGCATCGGTTATGCCGCCTTCATCGCCTTTGACAATTACGGCAACTACCTGTTTTCCTTCGATGACCTGGAAGGTTTCCTGGATATCAACGCCTGCCTGCGATCCAATGTGCGCAATGGCCGCGCCATCCATTACATGGATATCTGCGCCTTCCATGAGCGGGACAGGGATTTGTTCAGGCGGTTGTGTGCCTATTACCGTGGCGGTGAAGACCAGAGGGGGTGCTCGTGAACGGGGGTGGAGCCCCGCGCGGCGGACACCTCCCTGGAGCGGGCGCCTCTCCCGGCGCATTATCCGTCCTGGTGGTGGGGGTTGTGCGCGATGTCGAGGGCTGCCTGCGGCGGGACGTGTTCCGGCTCCGCGAGGCGCTGAGTGGGTTCGGGCGGGTCGATTGGTTTCTTGTCGAGTCCGATAGCGTGGATGGCACCACCCAGGTATTGAACGCCCTGGCGGGGCGGATTCCGGGTTTTCGTTTTGTTTCATTGGGTTCCTTGCGGGCACGTTATCCCCTGCGCACGGAAAGGATCGCCTTTTGCCGGAACGTCTATCTGAAGGAGTTGCGGGAGAACCCATCCTACCGGGACGTGGACCTTTTGCTGGTGGCCGATTTCGACGGGATCAATCAGTTGATTTGCCGGCGGTCCATCGAATCCTGTTTTGTCAGGGATGACTGGGATGTATGCACCGCGAACCAGCGTGGGCGCTATTACGATGTTTGGGCGTTGCGGCACGATCCATGGTGCCCCAACGACTGTTGGCGGCAGGCGGAATTTCTCGAACGCCATGGCTTGAGCCGCGGTCAGGCCCGTTTCGCCGCTGTATACGCCAAGATGCTGGTGATCCCGCCGGACGCCCCTTGGCTGGAAGTCGAATCGGCCTTCGGCGGCTTGGCGATATACCGCCGGCGCGTTCTTGCGGTGGGTGATTATGAGGGCGTGGCGCGGACCGGCGGGGAGATATGTGAACACGTCGTATTCCATCGGCGCCTCAGGGATCGGGGCGCCCGGATCTTCATCAATCCGGCCATGATCAACGCCGCTTCCACGGAACACACCCGCCATTTCAGCCCTGCCCGGAGAGTAACGCGGGCGGTTCAGGCGGTGGCGAGGCGGTGCGCCGGGTGGTTGGCCGGGTGAACGCCGCGGCATCATGGATTTGCGCGGGGAGGGGCGGCGCACGGCCGCCCCGGCGCCCCTGACCGCTTCGGAGCGCGCCCATGTGTGGAATCGTGGGATTGGTCCGGGCGGGTGGAGGCGATGTGCGCGCCCCGCTGGAGCGGGCGCTGGCGCGGATCGCGCATCGTGGCCCGGATGACGCCGGGATTTGGCGGGTGGAGGTGGGCGGGGAAAGCGCGCGTCATGCCATCGGCCTTGGTCATGCGCGCTTGTCGATCCAGGACCCGGGCCCGCGCGGCCATCAGCCCATGCAGGATGGGCAGGGGCGCGTCATCGTGTTCAACGGCGAGATCTACAACTTTCCCGAACTGCGCGCCGAGTTGGAGCGTCATGGGTACCGTTTCGCCACCAGGGGTGACACCGAAGTCATTCTGGCCGCCTATGCCCATTGGGGAGAGGACTGCCTGGAACATTTCAACGGCATGTGGGCGCTGGCCATCTGGGATGGGCGCGGCCTGTTTCTGGCGAGGGATCGTCTCGGCGAGAAACCGCTCTACCTGTACCATGACCGCGCCCGCGGCATGTTTTGTTTCAGCTCCGAGATCAAGGCCATGCGGGCCTTTCCCGCCGCATTGCGGCCCGACGGGGAGACCGTCTACCGTTTCCTGGCCTTCGGCGAGATGGAGCGTGACGGCCGCACCTTTTTCGAGGATGTGCGCGAACTGCCTCCCGGCGCCTGCCTGTCGTTTCGTCCCGGGGACCGCGAGCCGCGCGTGCGGCGCTATTGGCGCCTGCGCGACGGGATCATCGATGTGGACGAGCGGGAGGCCGTGGACACCACGCACCGGTTGCTGCACGACAGCCTCTCCATCCGGCTGCGTTCCGACGTCCCGCTGGGGCTCAGTCTCAGCGGCGGACTGGACAGCACCCTGCTGTTGGCCCTGCTCAACCAGGCCGGTTACAAGGATATCCCGGCCTTTTCCAGCGGCTACCGGGAATCCGGTTACAACGAAACCCGGTACATTGACATGGCGCGCCGCTCACTGGCCTGCCGGCCCTGGAGCACCGCTCCCACCTGGCGTGATTTCGCCGCCGATTTCGAACGCCTGATCTACCACCTGGATCAGCCCTGCAAGTTGCCGGGCCCCTATTCCCAGTGGGCGGTAGCCAAATTGGCGAAGGATCACGTCAAGGTGTTGCTGGATGGTCAAGGGGCGGATGAACTGGCCGGCGGCTATCTCTATTTTCTGCCCCAGGCGTGGCGCGAGGCCGGCCTTCTCCAACGGTTGCGGCATTTCCCCGGCCTGATCGCCACCTTGCTGGGCAACCGCCACCTGTTGCGCCAATACGCCCCGGGGCTGATCTGGGAGCGAGTCCGCGGACGGGCGCGCGCGCCCGGTGGCGGCGTGCCGCTACGCGGCCGCTGGGCCGCGGCCCACGCGCGCTTGCGGCCGTTCTGGGAAGGGGATGTGGGCGGCCTTCAGGCCGCCCTCCGCCGGTCGGTGACGGACACCTCCCTGCCGCCGCTGCTGCGTTATGGCGACCGCGTCAACATGGCCTTCGGCATCGAAAACCGCTGCCCCTTCCTGGATCACCGGCTGGTGGAATATGTCGCCTCCCTGCCGGTGGAGATGAAAATACGGGGTGGCGTCACCAAGTGGATTTTCCGCGCCGTGGCCGAGGGGCGGGTGCCGGGCGGGATTGCCGGCCGGCGGATGAAAATGGGGTTTCCCACGCCGGTGGGTGTCTGGTTGCGGACGGCGTTGGCGGAGCAGGCGGAGTGTTGGTTGCGGGAATACGCCGGGCAACCGTATTTCCGTCTCTGGCTGGACGTGGAGGGCGCCAGGCGGGTGCTGGCCCGGCATGTGGCCGGCGCTGGAGAACATCAGGCCCTGCTGTGGCGCATTCTCGCCATCGGCGCCTGGGAAAAATCCGCCGGCCTGTCCTGAGGAAACCCGGAATCAATGCCGGGAAAGGGGCCTGCCCCTGCCCGCGGGCAATCCCCCCGCCAGGGCGGGCGGCCCCGGTCAAGCCGCGCGCGGATTGACCGGGGGTTGCGCGAGTCGCATATTGCAAATCCATTCTCAAAATGCAAGCAATGCAAACAAGGTTTACTTTCCGCCGGGCACGCCCGCCTGCAAGGGGTCGCCGGTCGCCTTCTTGGTTCTTGGGCGGTGCCTGCCGGGCTGGACGTGGCGCGGGGGTGTGGACCGTGTGAACGGTGTGTTTTTTGCATATTTCTGAATCGGCGGATGCGGCCTCCCCGGGGTGGCCCGGCTTGCGCCGCCCCCCCGGGGGCGTGGCCATGACTTTGGATTGAAATCGGGTACTTGTCATGCTGAAACTCATCAAGTTGGAAAACCGTATCGTGCTGGACGGCGCGGCCATGATCGAGGCGCTGGAACGGGACGCGGAGGCGGTGATGGAGGCGGTGGCCGAGGAAGGCGCCCACCTGGTCGACGAGATGGCCGCCGCCGCCGACGACCTGGCGGCGGCGGGTGTCGCCGCCGCGGAGGCGGGCAGGCAACTCCTTGACGCCGGGGCCGACGCGCCGTCGGATGGCGGCACACTCAATGTATGGTTGATTTCCAACGCGCTGGATGACCCCGACCTGTTGTCGGCGGCCGGCCGGCTGTGGGGCGAGGTCATTGTTTACGATGCCGCCCATGACAGCGTGGAGGATGTGATCGGGCGCGTGGTCGAGCTGTCGCGGCGCAGCGGCATGAAGATCGGCGGCCTGTCCATTCTGTCCCACGGCGCGCCGGGGGAGGTGCACCTGGGCAGCGAGGTGATCACGGCCGGCAACCTTGCCGTCAACGCCTCCTCGTGGGAGAGCCTGCGCTCGGTGCTGGGCGAGGGCGCGCATATCGACCTGTACGGTTGCAACGTGGTGGACGGCTCCGGGCGCGGCGCGGACCTGCTGGACGGACTGGCGGATGCGACGGGCGCCGATGTATACGGTTCCGACGATGTCACGGGGGCCGGAGGGGATTGGCGCCTGGAGCATGGCTCCCATGGCGCCCTGCTGGTCCCCCGCATCGACCCGCCCACCATCCTGGCGGCGCTGCGCGGCTACAAGGGGCGGCTGGGCGGCAGCCCGTCCGGCACGGCCGCCGCGGTCTGGCTCAAGGCCGATGCCATCAGTGCCAATAACGGTAATTCGATCAGCACCTGGGCCGACTCTTCCGGGAACAACCATGACGCCACGCATGACGCCACCGTCGCCACCAACCAACCGACCTATGTGGCGGACCTGGGCGCCGCCTGGAACAACCAGCCGGGCATCCGCCTGACCGCCCTGTCCGGCGGCGGGGACGGCGCCTCCCTGGTGATCGATTCCAGTGGGTACAGCCTGGGCAAGACATACACCGTCTTCCTGGTGGTGGCCAGCCGCGACGGTGGCTTCGGGCGTTCCCTGCAAGGCATGGGGGAAAACTGGCTGACGGGGTTGTGGTCCTCCAACAGCAGCCCTTACGACGCGCGCGTGAGCAACTACGGCGGAGCCAACGCCGGTTGGGTCGGTGATGGCAGCGGTCCGGACGCGGCGGACAACACACCGTACATCACCAGCGCCTGGGCCAGTTCCACGGCGAACAAGTCCTATTACTACATCGACGGAACGGTGAACGACGCCTCGGGCAGCACCGGTATCGGCCCCAGCGATCCGGGCACCCTGGTCATCGGCGGCGACAAGCGGCCGAGCAACGTTGCTGATGGCGGCGGCGGCTATGCCTTCCGCGAGTTCGGCAACATGGATATCGCCGAGATCATTATCTACGATTCGGCCCTGAGCCAGGCCGAGCGCACCGTGGTGGAGAATTATCTGGCCGCGAAATACGGGCGGACCATCGGCAACGACAAGTACGACGGCGATTCCACCTTCGACAACGAAGTCACCGGCATCGGCAAGGACAGCCAGGATGGCGTCAAGGCATCGGACTCGGGGTTCTCCGGTGGTTTCAAGGTGTCCGACTACACGGGCAACAGCTTCGGGTTTGTCAACGATGGGGGGGACTATCTGCTGATCGGCCACAACGCGGCCACCGGCACCACCACCAGCGACCTGCCCTCGGGGGTGGACCAGCGCAGCCAGCGCCTGTGGCGCGTGGATGTCACCGATGCTGCCGATGTTACCGAACGGCAGGGGGGCGAGCTGAGTTTTACTTTCGATACCTCGGAATTCGACCCCGGGCTGACGGACGCCGGCAAGGCCTACAAACTGCTGTGGCGTTCCGGCACCAGCGGTAACTTCAAGATTCTCGGCACGGCGGACAAATCCGGCAACACCATCACCTTCGAGGGCATCGATGTGGCCACCGATGCCCTGGGCGACGGCTATTTCACCATTGGCGTGGGCGCCAAGGCGCCGGCGATCCAGAACCTGGACGGGAATGCGATCAGCTACACAGAGGACGCCAACGCCACCCTGCTCGACGTGGCCGACAGCGGTTATGTGGCGGCGGCCGTGGTGGACGGAGACAACGCCAATTTCGATGGCGGCAACCTGACTGTCTCCGTGACCGCCGGCGGGTCCACCAGCGACATCCTGGGCATCAACAACCAAGGCACCGGCTCTGGCCAGATCGGTGTATCCGGTTCCAACGTGACCTATGGGGGCGCCACCATCGGCACCTATACCGGCGGGAGCAACGGCAACGACCTGGTGGTGACCTTCAACAGCAATGCCACGCACGCGGCCGTTTCCGCCCTGTTGCAAAACACCACCTATGAAAACACGGCCGGCTCCGACACCAGCGACAAGACGGTTTCCTTCACGGTTACCGATGCCAGCGGTGGCAACACCAGCCCGGCCGCCGACGTGACGGTCAACTTCACGGCCCAGAATGACGCGCCCACCAGCACGGGCGCGGGCGAGACCCTGCCGGCTGTTGACGAGGATTCGGCGGCGGGCAGCGGTGTGGCCGTCAGTACGCTGGTGGACAACATCAGTGACGTGGATGCCAGCGCGGTCAAGGGTATCGCCATCTATAACGTCGATGATGCGAATGGCACATGGGAATACAGCACCGATGGCGGCAGCAACTGGTCCACCCTGTCGGGTGTCAGCACCTCCGCGGCGCGTCTGCTGAAGGGCGACGATGCCAACTACAAGGTGCGTTTCACCCCGAGCGCCGATTACAACGGCACCGCCACCTTCAACTTCTATGCCTGGGACCAGACCAGTGGTTCAGCGGGCGGCGCGGCCGACGTCACCACCCGTGGCGGCGCCACGGCCTTCAGTTCGACCAGCGACACGGCCACCATCACGATCAACGCGGTCAATGACGCGCC